>JBOGVK010000053.1:0-1809 GCA_050692375.1 Actinomycetota bacterium | reverse complement strand
CGAAGAACCGATCCGTCTGGATGCCGGTGTCGATCCCATACATCGTCAGGAGCGCGAGCACCGTCTCCTCCATCGGCGTGTTGCCGGCGCGCTCGCCGATCCCCGTGACCGTCGTCTGGACCACTTCGACGCCCTCCGCGACCGCGATGAGCGTGTTCGCGACTCCGAGGCCGAAATCCATGTGGAAATGCGTCTCGAGGGGGACGCCGAGTCGCTCCCGCGTTTGCCGGACGAAGAGACGAACACCATGCGGCGACAGGACGCCGAACGTGTCGACCAGTCCTATGGCGTCGACGTGCCCATCGGACGCCACGCGTTCGAGGAGATCCAGGTACTCGGTCAAGCCGGCACGCGTGGCATCGATCGGGAAGAAAGACACCTTGAGTCCCAGTTCGTGCGCCAGCGTGGTGGCTTCGATCGATGCATCGATCGCGCGTGCGACCGGCCACCGATACGCCTTCTCGATCAGGTGATGACTGGACGGGATCTCCATCACCACCCCTTCGACACCGCAGTCTGCGGCCCGCTTCACGTCGTCGACCATGCATCGGGAGAAGGCGTAGATGACGGATGGCAGCCCCATCGCCACCATCTCCTTGACCGCAGCTTCATCTGCGGCGGACACTGCCGGGAGTCCGGCTTCGATGCGATGGACGCCGGCTTCGGCGAGTGCCTCGGCGATCCGGAGCTTGTCGTCCTTCGTGAACACCACCCCGGCCTGTTGTTCGCCGTCCCGCAACGTCACGTCGTGGACCTGCACGCCGGTTGGAAGCGTCAGCGCGTCACGGATCTCCGGGAGGAAGTTCCACGGACTGGTGAACCACATCTCTGACTTCCACGGCTCATCGCTCACGACCGGAACCTCCTTCGATCACGTCAGGTCCGAGCTTCGGTGCGCAAGGACATCATGCAACATATACAAGGATGGACCGCGCGTCGAACGACCGGGCCGAGTCGGTCACGACTACGTCAAGCCGGCCACCCCGAGGCTCCACGGGAAGATCGAGCGCTCACATCGGATCGACGCCGAGACGTTCTACCGGATCCTCGAGGGGTGGTGATCGTCGACACGAAGCTCTTCCAAGAGTTCAGAGGGCTTCTCCAACTACCACACAGGCCCCATGGCGGCCTCGGGGGTCAGACCCCGTATGAGAGGCTGAGGAGAAGACCGCCGGACGACGTTCGGTGAGCGCACCTTCTTCATCCGTTCGTGTGTTCGTCGATGAGTTCGACCGTGACGAACCGGAGCTCGGTCTCTCCGACGTTCTCGAGATCGTGGATCAAGGGCGCCGACGGTGTCGAGGACGAGAACAGCGTGTCGCCTTCCTCGTAGCGACGCACGATGTCGGATCCGTCGCCGGAACGCTGCCGCCCCGTTCCTGACGTGACAGAGGTCCAGAAGTACTGGCAGACGTGGGCGTGGAACGTGCATCGCTCACCCGGGCTGAGGCGAACCTCCCACACCCGGACGCGATCGTTCTCGAAGAGGCGCGTGGTCCCTACCTCGCGATTGTCGGGGGCTGCCCCCAACTCCTCGGCGAACGCCCGGACGTCGAACCTCTCCCTGGACACGATCCGGTCGTCGAGCATGACCAGCCTCCTTCTCCTTCGGTCCGACCTCGACCTCCGGCATGATGCAACATCCTGGATCCCCTGGTGGGCGACCGTCACCGGATCGGCCGGGCCTCTCCTTAGGACGGCACCTGATCTGTGGGATCGGGGGGACGGATCGTCGGAACGTTTCGACCCGACCCCGGATTTCGACCCGACCGTCTATGCGACCGCCTCAAGTCTCCCGCCGTTGCGTCC
>JBOGVK010000052.1:0-13858 GCA_050692375.1 Actinomycetota bacterium | reverse complement strand
GTACGGGTTCATGCCGGCGATCTTCACGTAGCCGCCGAGCGGAAGCGCCTTCACTCCGTACTCGATGCCCTTGCGCTTGAACGACCAGATCTTCGGCCCGAAGCCCACGAAGTACTCCTCGACCTTGAAGCCGAACGCCCGAGCGACCAGGTAGTGGCCGCCCTCGTGGAGCAGGATGATGAGCAGGAGTCCCGAGAAGAAGACGACGATGGCGAGGGCGCCGGACACGACGGGGGCCTACCGTTCCTCGATGATCTCGGCCGCACGCTGCCGAGCCCAACGATCGGTCCGCTCGATGTTCACGATCGAGACCACCGATGCCGGCTCGTGTTCGTCGACGACCGTCTGCACGATCTCGACGATCCGCGTGAGCGGGATCTTCCCCTCCAAGAACCCCATCACCGCGACCTCGTTGGCCGCGTTCATCACCGCGGGGAACGTCAGACCGAGCCCCCCGACCCGGTACGCCAGATCGACGGCCGGGAACGCTTCACGATCGACGGGCTCGAACGTGAGCGGGCGGTCGGTGAGCGGCACAGGCTCGACACCGGTGGGGAGCCGCTCCGGCCAGGCGAGCGCGAGTTGGATGGGAAGACGCATGTCTGCTACTGCCATCTCGGCACGCATGCTGCCATCCCTGAACTCCGCCATGGCGTGGATCACCCCCTCGGGGTGGATCAGCACGTGGATCTTCGAGTACTCCAGGTCGAACAGGTAGTGCGCCTCGATGACCTCGAGACCCTTGTTCATGAGCGTGGCCGAGTCGATCGTGATCTTCGGGCCCATGGTCCAGACCGGATGCTGGAGCGCCTCTTTCACCGAAGCACGAGAGAGCTCGGCTCGGGTCCACCCTCGGAAGGGACCGCCCGAGCCGGTCAGCACGACCCGCTTCAGATCCTCGCGTTTCTCTCCGCGCAGCGCCATCGCGAGCGCCGCGTGCTCGGAGTCGACCGGCAGGAGGCGCTCCGGCTCACCCTTGATCAGATCCATGACGAGCTCTCCGCCAACGACCAGGCTCTCCTTGTTGGCGAGCGCGAGCGTCTTCCCGCTCTGAAGAGCGGCGAGCGTCGGCGCCAGACCAGCTGAACCGACGAGTCCGTTCACCACGACATCCGCCTCGGACTCGCGCGCGATCGTCTCGGTGGCATCCGGTCCGATGATCAGTTCGACGCCGCGGATGGCGCCGAGCTGCCGCTTGACGTCCCCCGCCGCATCCTCATCGGCGATGGCCACGAGCGGGGGAAGGAACTCTCGCACCTGCCCCATCAGGAGTTCCTGGTTGGCGCCGCCCGCGGACAGGCCAACGACCTTGAACCGCTCTGGGTTCCGTCGGACGACATCGAGTGACTGCGTTCCGATCGATCCCGTGGACCCGAGGATGGCGAGGGACCTCATGGCGTCAAGGGTACCCCGAGACCTGCCACAACTCGGTCAGCCGACACTCACGCGAAGATGATGCGGAACAACAGGAAGGCGGCCGGAGCGACGAACAGCAGGGAATCGATCCGGTCGAGCACTCCCCCGTGGCCCGGCAGCACGCTCCCCATGTCCTTGATGCCCAGGTCACGCTTGATGAGCGATTCGGCCAGGTCGCCGAGTGTCGCCGCCGCGGCCACGACGATGGCGAGCATCAGCGCCTCGATCCGCTTGTTCTCGAAAGGCCCGACGAACGACGGAACGAGGGCCATCGCAACGATGATGGTGATCAGTGTCGCCCCGATCAGTCCCTCGAGCGACTTCTTGGGGCTGACGCTCGGCGCGAGCGGTCGCTGGAAGAACGACCCGCCCCAGACCGAGCCGACCAAGAACGCGCCGGTGTCGAAGATGAACGTCAGACCGATGACCGCAACCACCAATGCCTTGCCATCGTTCCCTCCGATCGCGAGCGTGACGATGAGATAGCTCGCGAGGAGCGGGATGTACGCCATGTTCATGAGCGTGACGCCGATGTGCACCACCGCTCCCTTCCGGTGTGCGGTCGGCGCCGCGATGAACCACAAGAAGGTCGCGATGACGCCGAGCGCGAACATCGCGAGCGCTCCCGCCTCACCGTGGTAGTAGGCGCCGGCGATCATCAGCCCACCGGTCACCAGACCGACGGCGGTCGCCGGCTGCTGGTGGAGCTTCACCGTCACGCCGAAGAGCTCTCCTTGAGCGACCAGCACGAGGATCCCCGCCACGATCGCGAACGCACCCTTGCCGATCATCAAGCTTCCCAGGGCGACGCCGGCAAGCACGATGCCCGTGAGGAACGCGGCGGGCATGTCGCGTTCGCCGTCGTTCGGGCCTCGACGATCGAGGTCGGCACCGACCTCCACCGAGGTGGGCTCCTGCCAGCTGGGGCCGCCCAGGCCCTCGGACCCGACGACCACCGTCCGCGGGACCCCGTCGTCTTCGTCGAGGTCGGAGAGGATGTCTTCCTCGACCTCGCCACCGTGGACGTCGGCGAACAGATCGTCGCCGTCACCCGAGGAGGATTCGGGCTCGCCGGCGCTCACCGGTTCGTCACGTTCGTCCTCACGCGCGTCACCCGTTCGCACGGACCCAGCGAAATGTTCGGCCGCGGCTTCGATCTCTTCTTCCGAGGGGGTGTCGTCCTGCACGCCCTCGTCGTCGACGGCATCGCGGACGTCGAACAGGTCGCCTTGATCCGCGGACACGGCGGCCTCGGCCGCCTCGGGCTCTCTCTCGTCCAGGACCTCATCTTCCACCGACTCCCCGAGAAGCTCGTCGATAGGGTCCAGCACGCTGGTGTCGTACCAAGACCCCTCGTCGTCGTCTCGATCGTCCTCGAGGGATGACGAGGGCAGAGCCGGAGCAGCGGCCGGTTGCTGCTCACCGCTCACTGACTCGGCCGGAGTCTTCGCCGGTGGCTCGGGGGCCCGCACGGCCACGTGCTCCTCCTGCGGGGCCTCGGCCGCCGCGGCCGGCTCATCGGATCCCCAATCGACGTCCTGGATGGGCGCGAAGAACTTGTCCAGGTCTTCGAACAGATCGTCGCCGCCCGGCTTGTCGTCGGCCACTAGACCTCCATGAGCTCCTGCTCCTTGTGGCGTTGGATCTCATCGATCTCTGCCACGGACTGATCGGTCAGCTTCTGAAGCTCCTTCTCGGCACGCTTCAGGTCATCTTCCGAGATGGTGGACTCCCGCTCAAGCTTCTCCAGCTCCTCTTTCGAATGACGCCGGACATTTCGCACGGCGACCCGGCCCTCTTCCGCCCGATGGTGCACCGACTTCACCAGCTCTTTCCGTCGCTCCTCGGTGAGCGGCGGGAACGCCAGTCGGATCACGTTCCCGTCGTTCGACGGAGTCACGCCGAGGTCGCTCGACTGGATGGCCTTCTCGATCGTCGAGATCGACGTCTTGTCGAACGGGGCGATCATCAGCAACCGCGGCTCCGGGACCGACATCGTGGCGAGCTGGTTCAGGGGGGTTGGCGCACCGTAATACTCCACCGTCACGCGATTCAGCAATGCCGGCGCCGCGCGCCCCGTCCGAACGGTGGCCAGATCCTCCTTGAGGTGCGCGATCGCCTTGTGCATCCTATCGGTCGCCTCGGCCAGGCTGCTCTCGACCGTCATATCGCTCCCCCGTGAACGAGTGTTCCGATCGGCTCGCCCGTCACGACGCGCTTGATGTTGCCTTCCTCGCGATAGTCGAACACGACGATCGGCAGCTTGTTCTCCATGCAGAGCGAGATCGCAGTGGCATCCATCACCTGGTACCCCTCGCGGAGCACCTCGACGTAGGCGATCTGATCGAACCTGCTGGCGGTCGGATCGACGTGCGGGTCCGCCGTGTAGACGCCGTCGACCTTCGTACCCTTCAACAGCGCTTCCGCGTGGATCTCGAGTGAACGCTGTGCCGCACAGGTGTCCGTGGAGAAGAACGGCACGCCGAGCCCCGCTGCGAAGATGACGACCCGACCCTTCTCGAGGTGGCGTCGTGCCCGCAGTGGGATGTAGGGCTCTGCGACCTGCGTCATCTGGATCGCGGTCTGCACACGGGTCGTCACGTGGATCTTCTCGAGTGCGTCCTGTAGAGCGAGCGCGTTCATGATGGTTGCGAGCATGCCCATGTAGTCCGCACGGTTGCGGTCGATCCCGGGCGCCTGGCGGCCGCGCCAGATGTTCCCCCCGCCGACGACCACGGCCGTTTGGATGCCGAGATCCACGACGTCGGCCAGCTGCCGAGCGAGGAGAGAGGTGGCATCGGTATCGATGCCGTAGCCCGGGTCCGGCGGGGCGAAGGCATCGCCGGAGAGCTTCAGCAGGACCCGTCCGTAGACGGGCCGCGTCGATGCGCCGCTGTCCGTCATGCGCTCGACCTCCCCCTGGTTCACTGGCTGGTTCTCTGGCTGGTTCTCTGGCTGGTTCTTCGGCTGGTTCTTCGGCCCCGCCACCGGATCACTCGCCAAGCTTGTACCGGACGAAGCGCCGAACCGCAACTTTCTCCTTGACCTGAGCCCCGAGCTCGTCCAGGAGTTGTTGCACGGTCTTCGAATCGTCCTTCACGAATCCCTGCTCGAGGAGGACGTGGTCCTTGTAGAAGGCGTTCAGCTTGCCTTCGACGATCTTCTCGACCACATGCTCAGGTTTCCCCGATTCCTTGGCCTGCGCCTCGTAGATGCGACGCTCCCGTTCGAGCTCATCGGACGGAACCTCGTCCCGATCGATGAACCTCGGGGCCGCCGGGCTCGCGATATGCAACGCGACATCCTTCACGAGCTGGCGGAACTCATCGGTGTTCGCCGTGAAGTCGGTTTCGCAATTCACCTCGACCAGGACGCCGACCGTGTTGTTGAAGTGGATGTAGCTGTCGATCAGACCTTGGTTCGCCGCCCGATCCGCGCGGCCTTGCGCCTGAGCGAGTCCTTTCTCTCGAAGCAGATCGACGGCGCGCTCGAAGTCGCCCTCGGTCTCCACCAGCGCGTTCTTGCAAGCCATCATGCCCGCGCCGGTCGCCTCACGCAGAGCTTTCACCTGTGCCGGAGTGATGTCGGTCACGCCTGACCCTCAACCGAGGCGTCCGAGGCAACGAGGTCTGCGGCGGGCGGCTCGGGAACCACCTCCGGTGTGACGACGGCCTCGACCGGAGCGTCGGCCGGAGTCGGATCGGGCTCGAAGACGGTGGTCGCGGCGATCTCGGCTGCCACCTCAGGCGTCTCGATATCGGGCTCGTCGGCCTTCGCCGCCTCGGCCGTCATCTGCTCCACCAGGTCGTCCTTGGCCAGGCCGCGGCCTTCCCTGAGCCCGTCGGCGATCACCCGCGCGACCAGCGTCACCGCGCGGATCGCGTCGTCGTTGCCCGGGATCACATAGTCCACCTCGTCGGGATCGCAGTTCGTGTCGACGATGGCGATCACCGGGATCTTCAGCTTGCGTGCCTCGGTGACCGCGATGTGCTCCTTCTTGGTGTCGACGATGAACACGGCGTCGGGCACGCGCTCGAGATCTTGGATACCGGAGAGGTTCCGCTCCAACTTCTCCCGCTCGCGCCGGAGGCGGATCCCCTCCTTCTTCGGCAGGTAGTCGAGAGCGCCCGTCCGTTCCATTTCTCGGAGCTCGCGCATGCGGCCGAGACGCTTCGAGATCGTCGAGAAGTTCGTGAGCATGCCGCCCAACCAACGGTTGTTCACGTACGGCATACCGACGCTCGTCGCGTGGTCGGCTACGACCTCTTGCGCCTGCTTCTTCGTCCCCACGAATAGGACGATCCCGCCGCGGCGCCCGAGGTCACGGACGAACGCGTAGGTTTCCTCGAGTCCCTCGAGCGACTTCTCGAGGTCGATGATGTAGATCCCGGAACGCTCCCCGTACAAGAAGCGAGACATCTTCGGGTTCCACCGGCGCGTTTGGTGGCCGAAGTGCACGCCCGCTTCGAGGAGCTCCCGCCTGGTCACAACAGGCACGGGTGCCTCCTTCGCTCGGTTTTCATCCTCCGCCCGGATCTCCCCGGCTCCGGCCCTGTCCAGCGAATGGAAGGGACCCCGGCGCTCGGTCCTCGGGCGTGTGTGCTCGGCGCTCGCGCGCCGGCGCGGCGAGTCTACCAGCGCCTCTGACAGCGCCTCTGGCAGCGCCTCTGGCAGCGTGTTCGGGCACGACCGAGTTGCGGATCAGCGACGTCCGCGCGTCGGCCGCGTCTTCGACGGGCGAGGGGCCGGCTCCGGCACCTCATGGGCGACGGAGAGGTAGCGGAAGGCGAACGTCGCCAGGAGCGCCAGATGCAGCAGGTTCAGCGCCAGGACGAACAGCCAGGCCCCGATCGTCGGGTTCACGCCGAAGAGGTTCCCGGGCTTCGAGGGCAGGACGATCAGCGCGATCGAAGGAACGACGTACAGGGCGGCGAGGGCAAGGTTCCCGACGCCCGGGATCCTGGCGGCGCGGACCGATCTGGTCAGTGCGTCGGGCATCGAGCGTTCCTCGTCCACCGCGACGATCGGGGCGAACACGAAGAGATACAAGCCCAGCACGAGCGCGCCGACCTGCAGCAGGATGCCGAAACCCGGACCCAGGAGCTGACCGAACAGGCTCGACAGCGTGAGGATCCCCACCGCGATGATGCAGATGGCGAACGTGACCGGGAGCGCGCGCAGTCCCCGGCGAAGACTGGCGAGGGAGACATGACCTTCCTCGAGGGCTTCGACCACCATCGCCGTGAGAAGCGCCAGAGCCACGGCGCGGACCCCCAGGAACGCCAGGATGCCAAGGAGTCCACCCTGGAGCCCGAACAGACCGGTCGCGAGCGTGGCGTCGAGGCTCGTGCCGATGGGGGGTAGCGACAGCAGATTGGCGAACGGCGCGAACGGGCCCTCGTAGCCGGCGGCGACCATCACGAGCCACGTGACCAGCACGTACAGGACCGGGACGACGACGAGCGCAGGCGCGCCGATCACCGTGAGGACGCCTCGGGTGAGCGCCGTGCGGATGCGCGGCATCGACGCGGATCCAGGCACACGAGGGGCCAACACCGCGTCGAGGATCCCGCGCTTCGGGGTCGGCGGAGCCGGCCTCGGATCGCGGTACCCGCTCGGCCGCTGCGCCGGACGTCCCTTCTTCTTCCGGTTGCTCATGGGTGGTCCTCGTCCGTGTCGTCCTCAGCCGTGTCCTCGATCACCGGATCCGCATCGCCGTCACCGTCGTCATCAAGGAACGCCGGTCCCATGCGCACCAGTGCCGCACGGCCCCCCAGCACCAGGAGGAGCACGAGGGGAACGGCCGCTGCCGCGTAGGCGAGGAGGAGCTTCGAGAGGTCGAGCACGGTCGGCGAGACCACCGAGACGAGCGAACCATCCGGATCCTCGACGTAGGCGACGAGACCAGGTTGCGCTCCGCCTCGCACTGCGACGACCGCCCCCAGCGTGGGCGTCAAGCTCCGAAGGATCCCCGCGGCGGCGTCGCTCTGCCAGACGAGCCGGCCTGACGTCAGATCGATCGCCGACAGGTGACCCGTCGAGCTGGCGATCAGCACGCGATCGCCTGCGACGACGGCCGGGCTTCGAAGGACGGTCTCGTTCAGCGCGAAGTCCCATACACGCTCGCCGGTCGCGAGGTCCAGCCGGTACACCTCACCGTTCGCATCGACCACCAGGACCGCGTCGGGCGTGATCGCCGCCGCGCCCGTGAACAACACCGGGCTGTTGAGCCGTGCCGACCAGCTCTCGGCTCCGTCGGCCAGCGCGTAGGAGCGAACCGTCTGATCGTAGAAACCGACGATGACGTGGCCGCTCTCGATGGCCGGCGCCGACGCGAGCACCGCACCTTGGACCTCTACGTCCCACGACGTCGAACCGTCGGACTCCTTGAACGCGATCAGGTGCGGCTGGGTCGTTCGGCTGCCCTGGACAGCGGCGACGACCTCACCGCCGGCAACGGCGAGGGAGTTCGTGAGGAATCCACCTGCCCGCGCCGTCCACCGAAGGACGCCGGTCGCCACGTCGATCGCGTAGACGTTCCCGTCGTGGTCGCCGACGAACGCCGTGTCACCGTCGACGGTGACTCCGGTCCGACTCACCTTCTTCAGTTGGAACGGCGTCGTCCAGGCGGGATCCTGCGTGGCGAGATCGAGCGCGGTCACGTGCGAGTCGACCGGCTGGCTTCCCGAGGTCGCCGGGGAGGGGCTCGGTGTCGATGCCCCGCTCCCCGAGGGTGTCGCACTCGTCCCCGGCGGAGTCGGCCCGAACCCCTCCGTGTAGATCAGCAGCCGTCGCTTCCCGCTGACGGCGATCGCGGGCGTCGTGGAAGGTCCGTAATCACGATCGACGCTCCAGAGCTGTCGTCCACTCGCGAGATCCGCGGCGACGATGGAGGTCGGGCCGACGGCGATGACGGACGAGCCGTCGACGACGGGTGCCGAGAGCCCGTACGTCGACGCGGGTCCGCCCAAGGGGACGGAGAGATGCCAGCCCTCTTTGAACGGCGGCGTTGCGGCATCGGCGGCGTATCCCGTATGCGAGGCATCGCCCTGAACCTGGGTCCACCCGATCGAGACCTGGGCCGTCGCCACGGTCGCGGCGACGGTTGTACCGGCGATGGCGAGGGTGAGAGCGATCGCCGCGCCCGAGATCAGGCGGCGTCGACGAGCGGGGATGGTGCAGGGGTCGTCCAAAGCCGCGCCATTCTAGGGGGCGCGGGCCAAAGCGACGCCTCAAGCCGCCGACGGAAGCAACGGCGCGAGTCGGATGAGGTCGACGACGCTCGCTGCCCCGAGATAGTCGAGCGGATTCACATACTGCCCGTTCAACCGGACGCCGAGGTGCACGTTGGGCGTCGTGTCGCCTGGATGTCCGGTTCCCGAGAGCGCGATCGCCTGCCCTCCGGCCACCATGTCCCCTTTGTGAACGAGGATCGCGGATAGGAACGAGCAGGTCGAAAGGATCCCACCCCCATGGTTGATCGTGACGTACAGGTGTCCGCCGACGTTGCCGGCGAAGCTCACGACACCTGGCGCAGGCGCGCGTACGACCGTTCCGACTTGCGTGGCGATGTCGATGCCTCGATGCCCCGAGCTGTACGGTGAGCTCGGCGGATCGAACCCCTTGATGACGGGACCTGTCACCGGCCAGATCCAGGACCCCGACGCTCGCGCGGGAGCCGTCGTCAGGACCGACACGAGTACGACGAGGCCTACGAGCGTCCGTTTCATAGGGCCACGGTATGTGGCGGGGTCGATCCGCGCCGTGACGACCATCACTTCGGAACGGCGATGACGCGCGTGCGTCCGATCCGTGAGATCAGTCGACCTCAGAGAGCTGCCCGCGGAGCCCGCCGACCGCCTTCGTGTGGATCTGACAGACGCGCGACTCGGTCACACCCAGGATCTCGCCGATCTCCGCGAGGGTGAGCCCCTCGAAGTAGTAGAGCGTGACGACGATCTTCTCCCGTTCCGACAACGAGTTGATCGCGGCTGCCAGAAGGCCGCGCGTTTCTTGACTCTCGACGCCGGAGGTCGGGTCCAGCTGCTTGTCGGCGAGCGTGTCGATCAGCGAGACCTGCTCGCCGCGATCGGCGCCGACCGACACCAGCTCGTCGAGCGCCAGCACCGAGACGAAGGAGATTTGACTCACGACGTCATGCAACTCGGAGCGCGAGATCCCCAGGCGTTCGGCCATCTCGACCTCGGTCGGCTGGCGCTTCAACATCGCCTCGAGGTCCGAATGCGCCTTCTCGATCTCGCGCGCTTTGAATCGGATCGAACGCGGCACCCAGTCCATCGCGCGGAGCTCGTCGATGATGGCGCCCTTGATCCGAGGGATGGCGTACGTCTCGAACTTGTTCCCGCGCCCGGGCTCGAACTTGTGGAGCGCGTCGATCAGCCCGAACATCCCGTAGGACACCAGATCGGCTTGCTCGACGCTCGCCGGGAGTCCGGTCGCCACGCGGCTCGCGACGTACTTCACGAGCGGGGCGTAGTGCAGGATCAACCGTTCGCGAGCCTGCTCGGATGCGCTGCCTTTGAACGCGTCCCAGAGCTGTCCGAGCTCGTCGTCGACGGCGGGCGGGATCGTGATGGGCGCCGTCGCCGTCTTCGTTTTTGCGACGGCGGGCTTGCGGGCGGGGGTCTTGGTGGTCTTCGCCACGTCAGGCCCTCGGATGACTCTGCTCGTACGCCTCGAAGAGCCGAGCCCGCGACACGTGCGTGTAGCGCTGCGTGGTCGCAACGCTCGCGTGTCCCAACAGTTCCTGAACGGCCCGGATGTCGGCGCCTCCTTCTAAGAGATGCGTGGCGAACGAATGCCGAAGGGTATGCGGACTGACCCGCCGCCCCGGCAGCAAACGCCCCGCATATTGTTCCACCATCGCACGGATGTCGCGCCCGGAGAAGGGCTTCCCCTTGCGGTTGAAGAACATGGTCCGTCGGTCCTCCCCCGCCATGGTGGGCCGTCCGGTGGACAACCAGAGATCCAGAGCATCGACGGCGTGGTCGGACATCGGAACTTCGCGTTCCTTGTCGCCCTTGCCTCGAACGAGCACGCGCGCACGGTTCAGATCGACACCCTCGACCCCGAGGCTCGCGACCTCGCCCACACGCAGACCAGACCCATAGAGCAGCTCGAGGACGGCGCGATCACGCAGGATGACCGCTTGCTCGAGCGGAGAGCGCTCTTGGGGAGACGATGGAGACGATCGGGGTGCCGATGGCGCTTCCGCGAGCTCGGCGGCCTCCCGCGGACGCAGCACCGTCGGGAGTCGATTGATGACCTTCGGACTCCCGAGCAGCGCGGACGGATCGCGCTCGGTGGCCCCGGTCAACATGGCCCAGCGATAGAACGTTCGGATCGCTCCGACCCGGCGGGCGATCGACGCGCGTGCGTAGCCCAACGTGTGTTGCTGCGCCAGGAACCGTCGGAGCTGCGCGTACTCGGCGTCGACGAGCGTGGCGTCGGTTCGCGCGAGGAACGTGGCGACCTGCGTCAGATCGCGGCGATATGCGGCAACCGTGTGATCCGACAGATGTCGTTCGAGTTGGAGATGCGCCGCGAACGCCTCGATCAAGCGTGCGTCGGAGATAGAGGGGTCCTCCTGGGGCGCCACGTGGTCCTTTCGGTCGGGGTGAGGCTCGCTCAGGCCTACCCCTTGTACCAGCGCCCGAACATGCGTTCAAACACCTCCCTCGCTGCGCTGCGCTCCCGAGAGGGTTCGCTCGTACCGACCGCCGCCACTTCGAACCAGTCCTCGGAGCTCGAGCCGGATCAGCGCGGCCACCGCATCCGGGATCGAGAGCCGTGCGCTCCGAGCGACGATGTCGGGAAGCGACGGTTCGATGAGCGCTCTCCAGGCCCGTCGCTCATCGTCGGGCAGTTCGATGGGGGGTTCCGCGTGTTCGTCCACGACGGAGTCGGTCGCGACCCCCAGATCGGCGAGCAGGTCGTCGGCACCGCGGATCATGGTGGCGCCGTCGCGGATCAGGGCGAGAGGAACCTCGGCCAGCGGGTTGGTGACCGTTCCGGGAACGGCGAAGACCTCGCGTCCCATGTCGAGCGCGTGATCGACGGAGATCCGCGACCCGCTCTTGCCCGCTCCTTCGACCACGACGAGCGCCGAGGCGAGTGCCACGACGAGCCGATTCCGCGCCGGGAATCGATGCGGCTCCGCGGGAACGCCGGGCGCGTACTCGCTGAGGACCGATCCGGCCTCAGCGATCCGCGCGATCAGGTCGGCGCTCGAGCGCGGGTAGCCGATGTCGATCCCGGAGCCCAGGACGGCGATGGTACGGCCGCCCGCGTCCAACGCTCCGCGATGCGAGGACGCGTCGATCCCGTACGCGGCTCCGCTCACGACGCAGAGACCGGCCCCGCCGAGGCGCCGTCCGAGATCGTGAGCGATCTCGCGCCCCAACGACGAGCACCGACGCGCGCCGACGATCGCTACGCGGAGTTCCTTCACGTCGAGGCGAACCCCGCGAACGAACACTGCAGCGGGCGGGTCATCCAGCTCGAGGAAGGACGATGGGTACTCGTCGTCGCCCGGCGCCACGAAGCGCGCCCCGGCCGCTTCGGCGGTCCGAAGGGTCACGTCGGGCTTCGCCATCGCCGCATGCTTGCGGTCGCCGTCGCTGCCGGCGCGTCCGGCTCGGATGGCGTCGAGCGCGGCTCGTGCGCCCCCCTCCTGCCAGCAGAGCCTGTGCAGGCTCCTCGGGGTGATACCGCGGAGAGACGAGAGCACCACGAGCGCCGATCGTTCGTCGGGCGAGCAACCGAACCCGATCGGCCAGCCCGTCGGCGCGAACGCCGTTTCAACCTGCACGAGCCAGCCCTTCCTCGCCGAATCCTTCGCGATACGAGAGAGCCTCGGCGAGATGGACGGCCTCCACGCGCTCCGCGGCTGCGAGGTCCGCGACCGTTCGGGCGACCTTCAACGCTCTGTCGAACCCTCGGCCGGTGAGCGCCAGGCTCTCCACCGCAACGGCCAGAAGCTCCTCTGCCTTGGGAGTGAGCCGCGTCTCTCGCCGCGCGAGTGGGCCCGAGAGATGGGCGTTGCAGGCGACACCGAGCGACGCATAGCGATGTCGCTGGCGTCCGCGCGCCTCCTGCACCCGCGACCGTACGAGCTCGCTCCGCTCCCCCTGCCCGGACCCGAGCAACTCCTGCTTGGTGAGCCGCGGGACACGCAATCGGAGATCGATCCGATCGAGCAGCGGTCCCGACAGCTTCTGCTGGTAGAGCTCCACCCGATCCGCACGACATCGACAATGTTTCCGCTGGTCGCCGTCGAACCCACATGGGCACGGGTTCGCGGCCGCCACCAACGTGAACCGCGCCGGGAACTCCACCGAGCCTGCAGCACGTGTCACCACCACACGCCCGTCCTCCAGCGGTTGCCGAAGACCTTCAAGAGCATCGCGACGGAACTCCGTGAGCTCGTCGAGGAACAGCACACCGTGGTGGGCGAGAGAGACTTCGCCCGGCCGAAGGAACGTCGACCCACCCCCCAGCAGCCCCGCCAACGAGATGGAATGATGCGGCGCCCGGAAAGGCCTGACGGTCAGCACGCCGCGGTCCCAAAGAAGTCCGGCGACCGAGTGGAGTTGGGTCGCTTCGAGCGCCTCCTCGCGCGAGAGCTCGGGCAGGATCGTCGCGAGACGTCGCGCCAGCATGGTCTTGCCGGCGCCCGGCGGGCCGACCATGAGCAGGTTGTGACCGCCGGCCGCGGCGACCTCCAGCGCCCGCCGGGCCTGCGCCTGGCCCCGCACCTCGGAGAGATCGACCTTCGATCCCTGGACCGGGACCTCCACGCTCGGCTCGATCGCCGGCGGGTTCCAGGTCCCCCGCAGGAATCCGGCCACGTCGGCGAGGGTGGCTGCCCCCACGACCCGGAGCGACCCGATCTGGGCTGCTTCGATCGCGTTGGCGACGGGCACGACCACGCCGGTCAAACCGGCGCGCGCCGCCGCGATCGCGACCGAGAGGATCCCCGGCGTGGGCAGCAATTCCCCCTTGAGCGAGAGCTCACCGGCGAACGCGAACCCGACGACGGCTTTCGCGGGCACCTGGGCCGTAGCCGCGAGCACCCCGATCGCGACCGGGAGGTCCAGACCCGGTCCGTCCTTGCGCAGGCTCGCCGGCGCGAGGTTCACGACCACGCGGCGGAGCGGCCACTCGAGGCCCGCGCTCTCGACCGCAGGTCGGACGCGATCGCGGGCGTCGTTCACCGCAGCGCCGGGCAGGCCGGTGAAGATGAGCGACGGCAATCCGCGTCCGACGAACGCCTCGACCGTGACGAGATGCCCGCCCACGCCGAGGACCGTCACCCCCACCACGCGCCCGTACACGATCGCGGACGCTACTCCGAGGTACTGACATGGGCGCTGTTAGCATCCGCGAGTGCCCGAGCGTTTCGACTGGCATCCCGAGCCCG
>JBOGVK010000051.1:0-18103 GCA_050692375.1 Actinomycetota bacterium | reverse complement strand
ACTTCAGGATCTTCGTGACACGACCGGCACCCACGGTGCGGCCACCCTCACGGATCGCGAACCGCAGTCCCTCCTCCATGGCGATCGGGGCGATCATCTCCACGGTCATGTCCACGTTGTCACCCGGCATCACCATCTCGATGCCCTCGGCCAGGTGCGCCGTGCCGGTGACGTCGGTGGTGCGGAAGTAGAACTGGGGACGGTAGCCGTTGAAGAACGGGGTGTGGCGGCCGCCCTCGTCCTTGGACAAGATGTAGACCTTGGCCTCGAAGTCGGTGTGGGGGGTGATCGACCCGGGCTTGGCGAGCACCTGACCGCGCTCGACCTCCTCCTTGTCGATGCCGCGGAGCAAGATCCCGACGTTGTCGCCGGCGACCACCTCGTCCAGGAGCTTGCGGAACATCTCGAGGTCGGTCGCGGTGGTCTTTCGGGTCTCGTGGATCCCCACGATCTCGACCTCGGACATCTTGGCGAGCTTGCCCTGTTCGACCCGCCCCGTCACGACCGTGCCGCGGCCGGTGATCGAGAAGACGTCTTCGATCGGCATCAGGAAGGGCTTGTCGGTGTCGCGGACCGGCTCTTCGATGTAGGTATCGCAGGCGGCCATCAGCTCGTCGATCTTGGAGACCCAGGCCTCGTCTCCCTCCAGGGCCTTGAGGGCCGAGACCTGGATGACGGGGGTGTCCTCGCCGGGGAACTCGTAGGAGGTCAACAGCTCACGGACCTCGAGCTCCACGAGCTCCAGGAGCTCGGGGTCATCGACCGTGTCGCACTTGTTGAGGGCCACCACGATGTAGGGGACGCCGACCTGGCGGGCCAGCAGCACGTGCTCGCGCGTCTGGGGCATGGGACCGTCGGCCGCCGAGACCACCAAGATCGCGCCGTCGATCTGGGCGGCGCCGGTGATCATGTTCTTGATGTAGTCGGCGTGCCCGGGCATGTCGACGTGGGCGTAGTGACGGTTCTCCGTCTCGTACTCCACATGGGCGATCGCGATCGTGATGCCCCGCTCGCGCTCCTCGGGGGCCTTGTCGATCTGATCGAACGGGGTGAACTCGGCCATACCCTTGTCGGCCTGGCGCTTGGTGATCGCGGCCGTGAGCGTGGTCTTCCCGTGGTCGATGTGGCCCATCGTGCCGATGTTCACGTGGGGCTTCGTCCGCTCGAACTTCTTCTTCGACATCGCCTTCCTCCGAGGTCGTGCCTCAATCGACGGGCGTCCTGGTAGCGGCGGGTGGAATCGAACCACCGACACAGCGATTATGAGCCGCTTGCTCTGCCTCTGAGCTACGCCGCCGTGTTCGGGAAGCGAGTCTACCTGCGACGTTTGCCGTTCGGCATCATCTGCGCCGATCCGGATCCGAGCCGGAGCGGGGAATCGAACCCCGGACCTCCTCCTTACCATGGACACGCTACACGCCGGATTTCGGAGAGCTGCACGTCACCGTGCATCTGGGGTCCCGCTGAGTCCGGGTGGTTGTGCGGTGGACCGGCACACCTGAGCACACCTAGCGCGGAGCCGGAGCGGGGAATCGAACCCCGGACAACCGCCTTACCATGGCGGTGCTCTGCCGACTGAGCTACTCCGGCGAGTGGAGCAACAACGGTAGCAGCGTAGTAGAGCCCTGTGTCCGCTTCACGTGAGTGGGACGGGTTGTGTTCGAGTGCGGCCCTCGTAGTATTGCGAAAGCACGAGGACCGGGACCGTTCGATCCGAGCCGGATTCGCCCACTCGAATGGGGCAGTCCGTGCGCCGGCGCGCGGACTGCACCACCGACGATCAATAGGAGAAGAGTTCACGCGCCGGCGACTGGCCGGAACAGCTTCAATCGACATCTTCGGGCTGCGGCCAGCCGAGGAGGCCGCCATCGTGACGACGTTGAGCGCCGCGGAGAACGGCGATCCCGGTCGCAACCGCCTCCCACGATCCGAGCGCGGCCGCCACCCGGTCGTCGCAGTGGCCACGAGAACCATCAGCCCGAGTGCGGCCATCGCGACGAGCCCTCTGATCACTCGTATGGGCTAGGCGGACCGTTCGCGTCGAGGGACGTCCCACACCTCGTCCATCGCGGACTGGAGCGATGTGAGCACGCCCAGACCAGCCCGGATGGCGCCGATCAGGCCGATGGCCGATATGAATGTGTTGCCGTTGATCGTGCCGACGTTCGATCGGATCTGGTCACCAATACCCGGGAACTCTGCCAGGGCGGAGGCGACGACCCGGTCATGCAGAGAGGAAGCCTTACTAGGCGATGCGGGCCGCGACCGAGCCGCCTCCGTCGTCAGCGAACTTGCGGAAGATGGCGAGCGGGAACGCCGTCGAGCGATGCCACTGTTGCTTGGCATCAACGTGGTGCGCGAGTCCTCTTAGCCTTCCCGCCATGTGCTCCTGCCCATCCCGGTACCGAGCACATACCCCCACGCGACGATTACGTATGTCCGAACGAGGCGCGGTCCGGGCCGCTTGTGGTCGACGGCACTTTGTCGAGACCCTGAGCGCCGCCTCGAGTGCGCTCCGTCTTTGTCTACGTCTTGGCGCCGCAGGCTGACCTCGGCCCGCAAACGCTCCTTCTCGCGGTTCAGCTTCTCCATCCCGTCGTGCCCGAGTGCTTGCCCACGTCCTGGCCGGCCTCGGCCAACCGATCTGCGATCCGATGAGTCTTGTTCATATGGCAAACCTCCTTCGCCTGCACTCGGTCTTCGGAGGCTGAGCTCGCTAGGACAAACGCCCGCAGGCAGGGCATTCGGCCCAGCAACCCAGTGGGTCGATGCGAAACGCCAGGCGCTTGCCACAGTGCGTGCATGTCCGCGCCTCGGGGCTGTCGATAGGTGCGGCATCGTGCACCTCACTCGGCGCAAGTCGTAGCGCACCAACCTGTACCCGCGTGGAGTCTCCCGTTCGAGTCTCTGGTTCTTGGCGGATCCTGAGGCGCCGCGCCATCGTCATTCTCCTTTCTCTGGGGATTGATTCCCCGTGTTGGCAAAACGGAAACGCCTCTTGCCTCCTACGATAGGTCTTGACTGGCGTTCATTTCCGTCTCCTCGACGATCCGCTCCACCACGTCTCGAGGGATGTCTTCCTGTTCGTGCTTCTCGTGCTCTTCGGCCTGGACAACCTCAACTCTCGCCGCCTGCCAGGCGGACCAGTGACCAGACACCAACGCCCAGAGCGACAGCGCAGCGACGTAGGTAACGCTGTTGATCCAGCCGGTGACGATCGAGATCGGGATCATCCCGATCCAAAAGATCGTCAGCCAGCCGTTCACGCGGCGCATGAACACAGGGTCTCCCTGGATGGATGCCCACAGTGATTGGATCGCGTTCATCGAGACTCCCGCCCCTCACAGTCCACTTGACGCCGCCCCTCGCGCGTCCCACTGTGTCGGGTCAGTCGGCACGCGCGAGGGGCGTGGGCGCGAGACAAGTCTTCCCGCAACTTGGGAAAACGAAACCCGGCCACATCGGATGCGCGGTTTCAGGATCCGTCTGGCGGGTATCGAAGTATCGATGACCAACACGCCAGCGAACCAGGCGACCGAGCACGACTCGGAATCCATCAGGAACCGCACCGCGATCCACGTCTATCCCGATGGACCCCTACTGGTTCGCGGCGACTTCGCGATCGTGGATGAACACGGCGGGGTGATCAACATCGATCGGAAGACTGTGTCTCTCTGCCGATGCGGTCGGAGCGGCATCCCTCCACTGTGCGATGGGTCCCATGCGAGAAGGTCGGGTGCCGGCAAGCCGGTTCGACGCCTCGAGGCGTAGTCGCGTCGATCCGAGGAGTGGTTGAACGTCGTCCCGTCGGATCGCCAGCAGATGGGCGACCGAGCCCGTCATGTGGAGGCGAGTACCTGAGCGTTGGGACGCAGACTCGTCATCTCCGCCTCCCACGATGTCAGCAGATGACCCGCGAATCGAGATTCCACCAGGTCGAGGGCTCTGGCTCCGAACATGATGTCGTGCGCGAGTGCCGGCTCTTCCCGCGCCAACACCCCGGCGAGATCGTACGTGGCGATCATGTCGTGTACAGAGTCGGCCTCCACGTGCTCATCGTAGAAGACCAGAGCCGAGCCTTCATAGCCGAGGCGGCGAAGCCCCCGGCCATAGGCACGGTTCGGGATCGAGGAGCCCAACTCGAAAGCGGCGAGATGCCCGACAGCCGCGCCGCGCAAGCGTCGGTTCAGCCCAAAGAGAGACATCAGATTGACCGTGGCCAGAGTGGAACCGGGGATCACGTCGAGGTATCGCCCATAGGTCGGGTCGAGCGCGAGTGCGCGCATGGTCCCTGCGAACAGTGATGAGTGCATCCGGTGCTCGTCCCCGCCGCCGTACTCATCCGCTTGGATCTCGACGAGCGCCGCCTTGGCCCTCCCTCCCAGACGCGGGACCACCCACGTGTGAGGATCTGCCTCCTTCAAGTGATATGCCGATCGATGGACCACGAACTCGCGGAACTGTTCTATCGAAGCATCTCGAGCGAGGAATCGAGCCAGCGCCGACGGCGACCCGGATACCAGGCTCCGTAAGACCTCGGGCACCGACTCAGGTGCGACGGAAGCTCGGTCGACCGAGGCGCGGATCGCGTCTTCGAACTGCTGTTCAGCGGCCTTGCGGAACCCGATCGATCGTGTATCCCATTCCAGGCGGTCGTCCACGCCCTCGAAGCCGCGATAGTGCAGCTCGTAGCTGAGGTAGAGGGCGAGTTGCAGATCTTCGTCCTCGAGGGGGTCGCCGGATATCGCGAGTAACGACGGCAGCGACTTCCCACATCCGCGCAGGAACGCCATTACTGCTGCCGAGAGTTCTCCTCTCTCGGCCGGGAGCGAAGGTGCACCGCTGTGCTCCCTCGCAACCTTTGTCTCCACTCCGACTTCGTACTTATCCATTCAGTCATCCGTCGGGAGCACGTCGTCGGGGTGAATGTCCATGAGGTGCTTTGACAACTCGAGCTGCGTGTCAAATGTTTGTCCACAGACGTGGCAAACACCGATCTCTGGATCCCCGCGCTGTTCGTCCGTTTCACTCATTGCGCTTCCCCCCTTGATACCTCGCATCACATTCGCGGTACCCATCCCGACACAGATCCACACCTCGCGATCTGTGGAGTTTGGTGGTCCTCTCGTGGTATCCGCCCACCACTGAATGAAGGAGGAGAAGTGGATGCTTGCAGCTCGCGGATCCGGATCGCTCGGGACGATCTTGGTGATCGCCCTCGTCATCGCGTTGCTCATGTTCTTCCTGAGAAGGCCTAGGTCACGAGCGCCGGCGTCGGTAACAGCTCAGGAAGCGAAAAAGACCACATGGATGCTGTGCGGATGGCTCAGAGACGACCATGACCGGGTCAAGAAGATGATGGGACACCTCGACGGGACGACCGAGCGCGCAGGAAGACGCGCGCCCACATCTGCGAGCGGTTGGTACATCACTTGACGATCCACGAAGCGGTCGAGGAAGAGATCCTCTACCCGATGCTCAAGGAGTTAGCCAAGACTAGGGACATCACCTTCGAGGCCTACCAGGAGCACCATGTGATCGACCAGATCGTCGGAGCGCTGGAGGCGACTCCTTTCTCCGATGAGACCTGGGTGCGAAGCTCACGGTCATGAAAGAAGGCCTCGAACATCACATCGAGGAAGAGGAAGATGAGATGTTCAAGGCAGGCACGTCAAGTGAATGAATCACGCACACCTCGGGGAGCTCGGCGTTCGGATGGCCGCTCGGAAGAAAGCCCTCCTGGCGGAGGGACAGCCCTCCCTAGTTAGCCCGAGAGCTCCTGGGCAGGTTTGGCGCGCCCGTCTTAGGGAATGAACACTTTCAGGGAGCCGCCGGGCTGCCTTGATGGTTGCACGTGAACGAGTGCTGGCGGAGGAGGAACGATGACGCTGATGCATTGTCTTGTGTGTGACGAACTCCTAGCCCTCGTCGAAGGAGCCGGAGAGGGTCGCTGCTCCTGTGGCAACTCGACCGCGCAGCTTACGAACGGGTGCGTGGTCGTGCACGGCCCTTGTCGGCTGGTGTGGGTCAATCAGACCCAGGTTGTGACGACCGTCGTTGGTTCCCCCGACTGGCCGGGCATCGCGCCCAGCGTCGTTCGCAAACCCGTCCCACCACTGATCTGAGGCAACGTATGCTCGCGGATGTGCATGTCGCAGATGGGTCCGCTTTCAGTCATGAGGCGTTGCTGTACGAGGGGCGGGAAGACTTCATCCGGCAGACTCTCCCGTTCATCCGCGATGCGATCGTTGCGCAGCAGCCCATCCTGATTGCCGTCGATGAGTGGAAGATCGATGAGCTCCGGCGTTCCCTTGGACGAGACGCCGGGTGGGTCCGGTTCGAAGACATGGCGAAGATTGGCCGAAACCCGGCGCGCATCATCCCCGTCTGGCGGGCGTTCGTGGATGAGCACTCGGAGGGCGAGCGAGGGATGCGCGGGATCGGGGAGCCGATCTGGGCCGGCAGGAGTACCGACGAACTGGTCGAATGCGAACGACACGAAGCGCTGCTGAACCTGGCGTTCGCTCTTACCCCATCCGCTCTTCGTTTGGTGTGTCCCTATGACACCGGGTCGCTGCCTCCGTCGGTGATCGAGGAGGCGCGGCGCAACCATCCCATCGTCATGGCCGAGGGCACTTCGAATCGGAGTGAGACGTACCAGCAGCTGGATGCGATCGCTCGCCCGTTCGATGCTCCCCTTCCGGAGCCGGAAGAGACTCCCGCCGAGATGCATTTCGATGGAGCCCATCTCAGTGAACTGCGAACGTTCGTCCAGGCTCAGGCGATGGGGCGAACCTTGGCTCCCGATCGGGTCCAAGGTGCGGTGCTCGCCGTGCACGAAGCGGCGACCAACAGCATCCGGTATGGCGGTGGCAGAGGCGTCCTACGGATCTGGTCGCAAGACGGGAAGATGATCTGCGAGGTCCACGATCACGGTTTCATCCTCCAACCACTCGTCGGCCGCGAGGCGCCGGATCCCACCGAGCCAGGCGGGTTCGGACTCTGGTTGGCGAACCAGTTCTGCGATCTTGTCCAGGTGCGATCGTCGAGCGACGGTTCGACGGTTCGACTTCACATCGACATCGCCTGAATCCGGCCTATCGTTTGCGCGAAAGCAGCGCGCTCGAGCGCCTTTTTTGTTCATCTTGGAACGTCTGGAGATACTCCGCTGCCGCGCCTCGTTGTAGAGATGATCGCGCGTGCGCCCCCGTCGTCCGGAGCGGGATCGAAGAGACCCCTTCGCCGGCCAGATGACATGTCGCGAACAGACGAGGGGCTCGCGGTCTTCGCCTCTCCCGGGCAAGCCCGCCCCTTGTTTGACCGTTCGGGCCGCGATTTCCTCGGCCTCTCCTTCCGGTGTGCCCCGCTCCTCGTAACCCTCCTTGACGTGCTCATATTGGCGCTCCCGTTTCGGGATCCCGGCACGTTGCGGCATCGGGACCTCCTTCTCGCGCGGTGAGACGAGCCGGGTCCAACAACGGACCCGGCTCGCCGAACAACCGTCTAGCGCGTGGCCTTCTTCAGGCCTTCCTTGATGTCCTCGACGGCGCCTTTCACCTTGCCGGTGGCCTTCTCAACGCCACCTTTCACCTGGTCATGCTTGCCCTGAACCTCGAGGTCGCGGTCGTTGACCGCCTTGCCCGTGGCCTCCTTCACCTTCCCCTTCGCCTTGTCCCACGTGCCTTCGGTTCGATCACCTGCGCCTGCCATGACTAACCTCCTCCAGATCGTTGCATGCACCAGTTCCCCGGCGCTCCATATCTCAAACGTCGGCCCGATCCCGACGCAGAAACGCGTTTGACGTGGGCTTCACCGGGGTACCGGGGAGTGGACAACGACCTCAAGGAGGAGGAACGATATGTTGGCACTTCTTGCGATGAGCGGCGGAGCAGCGACGTTGTTGTGGGTTCTGGCAGCGATCCTCGTGATCGCCGGGATCATCGCGTTGTTCCAAGGTGGTGTCCTCGCGGGTGTGGCGCTCATCGTCATCGGCTTGCTCGTAGGGCCTGGTGGCGTGAGCATCTTCAAGTAACAGCGGCCGTGGCCCGGGGATAGATGTTGGAGTCCGGCTCCTCTCCCCGGGTCTCTTCTATTCCGCCGCCTCGCCTTCCGACGCGACCCGCAGCCGTTCCAGTGTGTGCGAGAGGATCCGGGAAACATGCATCTGCGAGACGCCGATCTCTTCGGCGATCTCTGATTGCGTCAACTCCGAGAAGAAGCGGAGGTATAGGACCCGCCGTTCGCGGTCGGACAGGTCTTTGATGGCCGGTGCGATCGCCGCCCATCTGTCGACGAGCTCGAGGGACGGATCGCTCCCCCCGAGCGTCTCCATCGGGTTGCGTCCCTCCTCACCGAGTGGGGCATCGAGGGACGCGGTGGAATATGCCTGGGCAGCATCCGTCGCTTCGAGCACATCTTCCGGCGAGGCTCCGAGCCGATCCGCGAGCTCTTGGATCGTGGGGGAGCGACCCAGCTCCTGCGACAGTTGGGGGATCAGCCGGGTGACCCGAAGGCCCAGCTCCTGCAGCGGGCGGGGGACCCGGATGGCCCAAACTTTGTCCCGGAGGTGCCGCTTCAGTTCCCCGAGGATCGTTACCGCCGCGAATGTAGTGAAGCGGACCTCGCGCGTCGGATCGAAGCGCTCGATCGCGCTCAGAAGCCCGATGTTAGCTACTTGCTTCAGATCTTCGATAGGCTCTATGCGACCGGCAAAACGGCGCGCGAAGTACTCGGCGAGCGGCTGGAACCTGGCGACGAGTTCATCCCTGGCCTCATCGTCCTCGCCGATGCGGGCGAACAGCCGAAGCACCTCGTTCTCGTCGACCTGTCGTTCATCGAAGGGCACCGTCATGTGGTCCGTACGTCGAGCGTCCGCTTGATGAACATGATCGTCGGCGTTCCCCGCTCGGACCGAGCGACAGAGGCAGCGTCGGTGAGTCCCGAGATGACCTGCCAGGGAAGCGATGACCCGTAGTCGTGGGGGGGCCACAACTCCATCGGCGAGTCGGCGCCGATGGTCGCGGTCAGCCCTGCGTCGGTAGCGTCGAGGCGCATCTCCACGCGGGCGGCGTTCCTGTTCGTGGCGAGCAGGAAGGCCACCGCTTCGTCGACCGCGAGGCGAAGATCGTCGATCACATCGAGCGATAGCTTCATCCGAGTAGCAACGCCACCGGTCACCGATCGAAGGAGCGCGAGGAACTCGGCGCGCGCCGGGACGCTGATATGCACGGAGCGATCCTGGGGTTCGTCCACGAGGCTCCCTATACTAGCGAGGCGCGTACGGTTGGCCGCCTCGAATGACTGAGGCCGACATGGCGAGGGCGGAAGATGTGGATGATCTGACGTTCAAGGACGAGACCGTCGGCGCTTGGAGTGTTCTTTCGGTTGCGGGCGAGCTCGATATGAACACGTCGCCAGCCCTTCAAGAGCGACTCGAAACGCTGACGGCCGGAGAGGCACCGAAGGTCGCCCTGGAACTGTCGGCCGTTCCGTTCATGGACTCCAGCAGCCTCGCGATCCTCGTGGTGAACCACAAACGACTCCTAGAACGCGGGGGAGCCTTGGCGCTCGTTGGCGTCGCCGGTTCACCGGAGAAGGTGCTGACGATCACCGGGATCGACCGCGTGATCCCGGTGTTCAGCCAGACCTCCGACCTTCCCCAGGACTGATGTCGATGTCTCTCGCCGAGACCACATCCGATCGGGTGTCGCTTGAGATCCCGCTGGACCCCGCTCATCTCCTCATCACTCGCGTGTTCGCCGGAGGGGTAGCGCGATCACTTGACCTAGATGAGGAAACCGCCGATGTTCTGCGGCTGGCGCTGACCGAGATCTGCTCGGGGGCGATCGACAGGCGCCGGGATGGTCGGATCGTTATCGACGTCTCCGTCGACACGATTCCGATCCGCGTGAACGTCGTTGCCACCGGGGCCATCAGAGGCGAGACCCCCGTCAAGCGGACCGAATCGCCGTACAGATTGGCCCTGATCCAAGCGTTGGTACCTGATACAACGATCGTGGAAGATGAGGGCAGCCTGAGCGCCATGTTCACCCTGTGACCGACGGACGGTCGGCGCTCACGAAGCGTCGCGCGATGTGTAGTTCTCGGCGCCTTGGGTAGGGACGAAGAAGCGGGTTTTCCCGAGCCGAGGAGGATCACCATGCGCACGAGTTCGTTCACGGCATTCATGTCCATCCATCCGGACCGGCCTGAGCGCCAGCCAACCCCTCTTCCCGGGCCAGCGCCGGTGCCTCCCGTGCCTCCGCCTCAGCCCGAGCCGGCCCCAAGACCGATGCCACCGGCGCCGGTACCGATCCACCAACACCTCCGGACCAACCACCGGTCCCAACGGTGTCGTGGCGGGTCGGCCCTCGAACGGGCCGCTCGAAGTCTTGCGCGGATGATGTCGGCGATCCGCTCGCCCGTGGGAAATAGGGTTTCGCCGAATCGTGCTGCCAACACTCATCGCGGCGACTCCGTAGCGCCGAGATCTTGAACCGGATGGCTACCTCAAGGTCGACACTGCAAGACCAACACTGCGACATCATCGGTGCGACGATTGTCGACACCCGAGACGGCCGCCTTGATGCGATCGGCGATGGTATCCGGCGGCAGCCCCGCAGAGCTGGCGAGCAACTGTGGGATGACTTCGTTCTCCCAGCCTTGGTCGCGGCTAGCCTCCAATACCCCATCCGTCAGCATCACCAGAGCATCCCCGGGACGTAGGTCGACGATCTGATCCGAGATGTCGATCTTCTCGAACACCCCGAGGAGCGTCCCGGGGATCCCCACCTCCTCAACCGCTCCGCTGGTCCGAAGAACGAGCGGCAATGGATGTCCCGCGACAGCGATCGAGACGGACCCCCTGGTCGTGGGGGCGGATACGCACGACCGCGGCGGTACAGAACTCACCCTTCCCATCACCGAGTTCCTCCAGCAATGCCCTGTTCAGTTTCACGAGCGCCTCGCTCGGCTTCGTGTCCTGCCGGCTCACCGCACGGGTCGTGAACCGGACGAACCCCATGAGGGCTGCGGCCTCGGGACCCTTGCCACAGACGTCCCCGATCACGGCTTTCCAATTCCCGTCGTCCATCTCGAATAGGTCGTAGAAGTCCCCTCCAGCTTGGAGGGCGTCTCCGGCGGGAAGGTATCGTGCCGCCACATCGACACCCGGGATGTCCGGGAGTGACTTCGGTAATAGGCGTTCTTGCAGCGAGCGAGCGGCGTGATCTCGTTCCCGGAAGAGCCGAGCGTTGTCGATCGCGAAGGCTGCGCGGCTCGCTAGATCTTCGCCGAGACGCAGATCGTCTTCGGAATAGTGCTTTCCGGACTCCGCCCACACCATCGTGAGCGTTCCGAGGATCCGTCCGCGCGCGACCAGCGGGACATACATGACGGAGCTCAATTTGAGACGCTCGACGACATCCAACAGCTCGGGATCGGTGATGCTGGCGGCATCGATCGATGCTTCGGTGATCTCGGGAACCAGCTCAGATTGTCCGGTTCGAGCAGCGTGAGCTACTCCGGAGATATGCTCCGCGCCCGGCGGGAACCTTCGCCGTAGCTCGCGCGCCCACTCAACCTTCGCCGGGTCGACGTGCGCGAGAGCGATCAAAGAGAGCGATCCGTCGGGTTCAAGGATATCGACGGTGCACCAATCGGCCATGACGGGAACCGCCAGCCGAGCAACGCGTTGGATCGTAGCCTCCCAATCCAATGACCGGGCGAGCTCGTTGGTGGCGTCCGCCAAGAACGACTGTTTCTGGAGTCTTGCTCGGCGCTCGGTGATGTCGACGAAGACGTTCACCACGTGACGAACCCGTTCGTGGCTGTCGAGAAGAGGAGTCGCGCGAACCATCGCCCACCGATCATCTCCGCCCGAGTGTTTCCGGAATCGGACTACGCCCTCGGGTTCTCGTTCCCCACCGAGTGCTCGACGACCCGGCAGTTCGTCGATCGGCAGGGGCCGCCCGTCCTCATCTAGCAGCTCGAATCGTTCGATGATCTCCTCGATCGGGGCCCGTTGCATGTCCTGACCGGAAGCGAAGCCGCACATCCGCGCGGCCGCATCGTTGGCATAGAGGAGTCGCCCGGTCGCATCCTGGATGGTGATCCCGTCGGGACTGCTGCTGGTGATGATTTCGAGGATGTCCCAGCCGGGTTCTCGCCTGCTTTCGATGGCTCGCGTCAGACGCAACTCCGCCTCGTCCATGTTTTGCATTCAACTTGTCGGTCATCTAACACGCAAGGGGGCCTCCGGCTTACGCTGGTTGCCGGCGTGACCCCGGAGACCGATCCGGAGGGGATGCCAAACGTGTGTCGGGCGCGTCGATCGGGTACAACCCGATCGTGGGCGCGGATGACGTATCTTCCGAGCCAGGATCGATGTGGCGACTCGCCTCCGGGTTCGGGCTCAATTCGGAGTCAATAGCCGAAGTGCGACGGTCTCTTGGAGTTCTCGCGGCCCCGCCTGAGCTCTTGGACGATGCGAGGCTGCTCGTGTCGGAGCTCGTCGGGACCAGCATCAGGCACTCGGGTCTGAAGCCTGATGAGTATGTGCACATCATTGCGGAGTGGTCAGGACCACATCTCCGGGTCGCGGTCCACGACCGACCTCGCCCTGCGGCTCCACTCTCGATCCGCCGGCTCGGTTCGTCCTCGTCCCGGCGCGGCGTCCGGCTGGGGTTTGTTCATCGTCGATCGACTCGCAAGCCGTTGGGGCACCGACGAAGCCGGGTGGTTCGACCTGGATGGAACTCATAGCACTCATCCGGACCAGGGGTCTTCTTCCTCAGTGATCTGAACCGGCATGCCCCCATGCTCGCGCACGACCGTGAATCGATCTGTCTCTCGCACGGCGTCCTTGACGTCGTGGATCACGTGGGTACTCACGACGGCCAGCACTCTACTAGAGGGCCCCGCTCCGGCACGCCTCCGGGGGCTAACGAACGGTGACGGGCACGCGTTGTGCCATGTTGTTCGAGAGGCCGTGCAGGTTCCACGGCTGCTCGACTGGCTGGACGTGGCCGGCCCCGTCCCCCGCTCGCACCACAAGCTCATGGTCGCCCGGGGATGCATCCCAGTCGAAGGTCCAAGCGGTCCACGCGAACGGCCCGACGGCCTCGCCGAGGACCGCCTCCCCCCAGGTAGCGCCCGCGTCCACGCTCACCTCGACCCGCGAGATCGGTGCCAGGCCCGACCACGCTCGTCCCTGGAGCCGGACCCGCCCTCGATCGACCGTCCGTGTCCGCTCGAAGAAGTCCGGGAAGCCGGGCGGGACCATCAGCGCCCGGGGCTGCATGCGCGTGACCGGAACGCCTTCGTCGTCCGGCTCTTGTCGTGATCGGTACGCGTCCATCTGATATCCCATGAAGGGTTGCGGGACCGCGTCGATCTTGCGGAGCCACTTCACGCTCGTCATGCCGTACCACCCGGGCACCACGAGGCGCAGCGGGTATCCGTGCTGGGGTGGCAGCGGCTGGCCGTTGATCTCGTACGCCAGCAGCACCTCGTCTCGGGTTGCGTCGGCGATCGAGAGGCTTCGCTCGTAGTCCTGCTCGATGCCTCCTTGCGTCCCACGATCGGCGCCGCTGAACACGATCTCCACCGCCTCCCGCCGCAGACCCGCCTCCTCGAGGATCGGCCCCAACGGCGTGCCGGTCCACCGGGCGGTTCCCACCGCCTCGTTCAGCCACGGTTGGCTCAGGGGGCGAGGGCTGAGCCGCGCTCGGCCGTTGCCCGCGCACTCCATGGTGATGGCCATCGTGATGGAGGGACGGGAACGGAGGTCGTCGATGCTGAGCGTGAGTGGATGGCGCACCTGACCGCCGATCTCGAGATCCCAGGCAGCCTCGCCGGCGTCAGGGATGTCGAAGTGCGTGAGCAGGTAGTGAAGGCCGATCGGCGTCACCTCGTAGCGCAAGGCCTCGAGCGGCATGCCGTGGTTGCGCGTCGCGAGCTGCAACTCCTCGAGCGAGACGTCGTTCGTCTCCGAGAAGCGCTGCGCGATCGGATCCTCCTGTTGTTCCTCCACGTTCGGCACATTCTCCGCTCGCCGTCGCGAAGTCAATGTTCCGGCCAACGGCGCCCGTCCGACCTGGCACGATGGGATGGTGACGAGTCGTCTCCTCCTCGCGGCCCTGCTCCTCTCGGCCTGTACGACCACGACCCCAACGGGAAGCGGAGGAGGGGTCGAACGCGCGGTCCTGGAGGGCAGCCAGGGGTCGGTCACCGTGCATGTCGAGGTGGCGGACTCACCGTTGGAGCGTGAGCGGGGCCTGATGGGGCGGACCACGCTGCCCGACGACACGGGCATGGTGTTCCTCTTCGCGGACGAGGGGACGTCGGTGGACGACCTGTTCTGGATGAAGGACACCCAGATCCCACTCTCGATCGCGTTCTGGAACGACGGCGGGATCATCCTCGCGATCCACGACATGGACCCCTGCGTCACGGACCCGTGCCCCACGTATGGGTCGCCGTCGCCGTACGTGGGGGCCTTGGAGGTCAACCAGGGGTTCTTCGGCGAACATGGGGTCCATGTCGGTGACCGGATCACGCTCTCCTGAGGACACGTGCCTGCTCTGCACCGCCGAGCACGTCAGCGACTGGCATCACGAGGACGACGACTGCTGGGTCGCCGACTGCGTCGTCTGTCGCACGCCGATGGTCGTGTGGCGGGTCCACGGTCTGCCCGCTCCCGAGCTGGAGGCACGGCTGCTCGCGCACCTGGAACGGATCGCGGCCGCCCGGTACGGGGACGACGGCTACTACGTGGACGGCGAGAGACGGAAGATCCCCGACCACTGGCACGCACACGCACGGCCGGCCGGCGGCTTCTTCGACCCGGCGAGTGCGCTGTACGGCCGCTCCTGACGCAGGATCTGTTGGCTCCCGGTGCTCGAGGTTCGGGGACCGGGTCCTGCTGGATCTGCGAACGTCACGTCGTGAGGGGAACGGAAAGGGCAACGGCGAGCCCGTCCGCGATCGAGCCGGTCACGGTCCCCAGCTCCCGGACACCTCCGTCGTCGCCGAAGACATTGTCCGTCTGCAGACTGACCTGTTGCAGGTTCGTGACGCTCTGCTCGTACCCGGCCGTGGCGTAGACCTGATCGCAGATGGCTTTGGGGAGCGCGATCTGGGACGTGGCCAGCCTCGAAGCGCCGGCGGCCGCCGAGTCGAGGTCGGGGTAGACCTCGAAGTGGATGTGCGGCCACCGACCCGAGTAGCAGGCGGGGAAGACGCTCGAGAACGTGACGATCCCGTCCGCGTCACTCGACTGGACCCCTCGCAGGTAGTTCTGATCGGGCAGTGTGTAAAGGGAGTAGAGACCGTCGCGGTCGCAGTGCCACGCGTAGACGGCAGCGTCGGCGATGGGCGCTGGATCGGCACCCGTGGTCTCGAGCCGGAACTCGATGGACAGTGGCACCCCGGCCGCAGTCCCTTCGAAGCCACCGAAGCTGGAGCGGATGTCGCTGCGGACGATGCCGCTTTGGGACAAGACGTCCGGACCGTTCGAGCCATCGGCCGGGTAAGGACCGGCCGTCTCTTCGGGGATCGCCGCCGTTGACGACGAGTCGGTGCTCCCCGATGAGGACGCCGCGCCGGTCGGAGCGATCGTCCCGGAGGCTCCGTCGCCGGATGACGCACCGCACGCGACCAGCGCGGCGCCGAACGCGGAGACCCCCAGCAACTTGAGCATCCGGCGTCGTCCGAGCAGCGTCTCGACGTCGAACGCCAATCCCTGATCGACGATCTCTTCATCGGGGTGGGCCAACGGCCGGCCCTCGTACGTGCGTGCTTTCGACGTGGTCATCGCTCGCTCCTCCTCCTTCGCAGCGGAGACCAGGGAACCACGCGAGCCTGAGGACCGACTGAGACATGGCTGTGGATCTAGGGGACACGGCGGGCTCGGTACAAGGAGATGGGATGTGACAAGCCCGCTAATGCAACGAGTCCGACATCGTCGAACCGTATCGCCGGGTTCCGCGCGGATCGAACGACGCGTTCGCTCACCAAGACCTGCCCGGGCTCCGCGTGGGAAGCGATCCTCGCGGCGGTGTTGACGGTCCTGCCGTAGTAGTCGCCGTCCTGAAGGATCACCGGGCCGGCATCGATGCCGGTGTGAGAAGGCGGAAGGCCGGCTTCCGGCACACGATCCGCCAACTCCAACGCCGAGATCACGGCTGCATCGGATCGGGGGAAGTAGAGCATCACCCCATCACCGAGCCATTTGACCGGTCGACCTCCGTTGTCGTGCGCGCTCCGCTGCACCAATCCCCCGAGAGTGGCCGCCATGCCGGCCGCGGCCTCGTCCCCTCGCTCCTCGGTCAGCCTCGTGTAGCCGGAGAGGTCGAGGAAGCACATGGCCGGTGGTTCAGCCACGGCGTGATGCAGACCCGCGTTCTCGAGGGTGGCCTCCACCGCTTCGACCACGTTCGCCAGCCACGTGTATTGGGAGTGGGCGTGATACATCGCGACGATCGCTCGATCGATGTGGGGGATACCTGCGGCGACGGCTTCATTCGCCGCCTGCAACACCTGCGCCTCGCTCATCCCCGATCGAAGGAACGGGATCTCGATCTGCGAGTGGTAGAAGGTCGAGGCGGCCTCGGTCACGCGCCGCATGCTCTCGCCCCACACGCGAAGGAGCCGCTGCACCGATGCCGGATCCACTCCCGCCTCGATGGTCACCTGCACCACGGGCAAGAGATCAAGCTCTTCCTCGTGAACAGCGTCCTCCGACTCCGGACGAGCGAACCCCATCGACTCCCGGATGGTCTGCAACACCTCCAGGCCGACCCCGGTCTCCGCGCTGAGTTCCCGGTAGGTCTTTCCAACGAACCCGCCGTACCAGTCCCAGCTGGGGAGATCCAAGAACCCGAAGGAGAGGTCTCCGTTCCGGACGGCCGTCCCCATCCCCTCGAGCGGCAGTCCGCCATCCTCGAGACCCCGGACCAAGCGCACCCTGCGGAAATCACCTTCCGAGAACAGTGAGCCGGCCTCTGGGCGCACGAGGATGCCGAGTTCGACCAGTCGATCCACGTAGCCGACATCGACCCCGGCCCGCTCGGCCATCGCTTCACGCGTGGAACCGCTCACGATCCGGGGAACGCCAGGTCGAGTTGCAGCCAGCCGGCAAGATCCTTCAGCTCATGGCCGACACCCCCCGCCGCGGTCTTGCTGAACGGCTCGTCCTCGTGGATCGCATCGACCCGGAGCACCCCCGCCTTGCGGTCGGCGGTGGCGTCGACCTTGCCGATCAGCCGGTCGCGGTACAGCACGGGCAGCGCGTAGTAGCCCCACCGGCGCTTGGCCGCGGGCTTGTACATCTCGAGCTGGTAGTCGAAGTCGAACAGCTCGATGGCGCGCTTACGGTCGTGCACCAGCCGGTCGAACGGAGACAGCAGCGCGGTGCGCCCCGAGAACGGACGACCCATCAGCGACGGATCGACCCGCCACTGGCCCTTGACCCCCTCGACGACGGCGGACTCACCCGCATCCCCCACATCGGCCGGCTCCACGGGTGCCTCGGGCCGGCGTGCTCGGGCGATACCGAGGGCGCGCAGCCGTCGCTCGTCACGGGCGCGCCGCGCTTCCGCAGCGGGCACGACCGGGTCGTCGGGGTAGACCCGCGACGCCAGGTCCCACAGCCGCTCCGGTCCCTGTCGGCCAGCGACCGCGACCTCCCCCCGCGCCACCATGAAGTCGAGCAGCTTCTCGACATTGCGGTTGTTGGTCCACCCGGTCGACCCCCAGGGCTTCGCGCAGGTGTCCGGTAGCTCACGCATCGTCAGCGGCCCTGCGGCCTCCAGGCGTGTGAGGATGTCCATCCGGCAAGCGTCGTTGGCCTCGACCCAGTCGCGCCGATACTCCTGCCAATCGCGCAGCTCTCCCCGCTCGGGCCAATCCGTCATGTCGGCGCGGTACAGCGCGAGGTCCTCCGCGGGCCGGACGATCGCCTGCAGCTCGAGGAGCGTCCGGTCCCCGAGGGCGCCGCGCAGCCACTGGCCGAACAGCCACTTCAGGTCCTGGTGCGAGACCTCCTCACACACGGCGAGAAACTTGTCCTCGTCGACGTGCTTCAGCTGCCAGCGCGCATAGT
>JBOGVK010000050.1:0-13116 GCA_050692375.1 Actinomycetota bacterium | reverse complement strand
TGCGCCCGCTCGGCGCCGACAGCGTGACGGTGAAGTCGGCGTTCGTCGTCCCGACGTCGCCTTCGAGCACCGACACGTCGTTGATGACGACGCTCGGCAGTGGATCGTTGTCGGTGATCGTGCCGGTGCCCGTGGCGGTCGTGATGTCGGCGGTGGCGGCGGGCAGTGGGTTCGACAAGGTTACGGTGAACGTTTCGTTCGCCTCGTTCAGGAGGTCGCCGTTCACCTGGATGTTGATCGTCTGTGTACGAGGACCCGCGGCCACGAACGTGGCGGTCCCCGACGCGGCGACGTAATCGGCTCCCGCGACCGCGCTTCCGTTCGCGGTTGCCCAATCCACCGAGATGTCGTTGAGCGCGCCGACGTAGCTGATCGTGAACATCATGTTCACCGTGCCGGCATCACCCTCGGTGACCGACGCGTTGTTGATCGAGAAGTGATCGACGGTGGCGGCGCGCGCTCCTGAGGCGAATGCCAAGACGAGCAACGCCGCGCCCACGGCGGCCGTACCGAACGCCCTCAGCCTGTTGCGCCTAGGCACAACGGCTCACTTGCATCCTCATTGCGAGTGATATCGGTACCGGGCGATCGGGGGACGAGGGGCGCCGGAAGGTATCTATGACTACCGGAGCCGGGGTAGTCCGATCCTTCGAGGATGCATGGAGGTTCGGTGAGGCTTAGCGCTCGGAGCCGCCGGTCCCCTTCGCCTTCTTCGCGGCGCGCTTCTCCTTGATGCTCTTCTGCGGCTTCTTCTTCTGGTCGCGGTTGGTGCTCGCGCCGCCGCGGTCCTTGGACTTCGCCATACGTCAGACCTCCTCTTGGTGGCTTCGAGGGTATAGCGCATCCTCCACGAGCGAGGCCAAGAGCTGCTCGATCGTGAGATGACACTCCTGGATGTGAGCCGTGATCGTGCTGGGCACGCGGACCGCGGCGTCCGCGAGCGGAGCGAGCTTCCCGCCCGACTCACCCGTGAGCGCGACGACGCGGAGACCAGCTCCACGCGCCCGTTCGGCCGCACGGATCACGTTCACGGAGTTGCCGCTGGTCGAGATCGCGATCAGAACATCTCCGTCGCGACCGAGCGCCTCGACCTGTCGTTCGAACACGCCCTCGGCTCCGAAGTCGTTCGCGATCGCGGTGAGGAGGGAGGTGTCGGTCGTGAGCGCGATCGCGGGGATCGAGGGCCGAGGGTTGTCGATCGTGAACGTGCTCACGAACTCCGTGGCCAGATGTTGCGCGTCTGCCGCGCTGCCGCCGTTCCCGCAGATCAGGAGCTTCCCACCACCCCGAAGAGACCCGACCAGGATGGAAGCGGCGCTCATCACGTCGTCCAGGCACTCGGCTTCCACGCGGAGGACCGTATCGGCGGTCGTGGTGAGGTAACGGCTCGCCCGCTGGCGCGTCTCCGCTTTCCGGGTTGCTGCTTCCCCGGCCTTCTCAGGGGCCTTCGTCATGGCTCCTCGCGCGCTGGCATCCAGACCTCGTCTCCTCGGGAAGCACGAACGCCGTTCGCGTGGAATGCGAACGGCGCGAACTGCGCGCCGAGACCTTCGAGCTCCGAGCGGACGAGGGACTGCGCTGACGGGCGGCAGTACAACAGGAGGTATCCGCCACCACCGGCGCCGCAGATCTTGCCGCCGCTTGCCCCGGCGGCCTGGGCGAGCGACAGCATGGCTTCGATCGGCGTGTGCTCCGCGATATGCGGATTCATGCGGCGCTTCGCGAGGAACGCGTCGCGCAGCATAACCCCGAGGTCGTCGAGATCGTCTCGTTCCAGCGCGTCGCGCATGGTGTACGCGATCTCGTGGAGTTGCTTCATCCCCAAGATCGTGTCCTCGCGCCCCTGACGGTAGAGCTCGATCTGCGTATCGATCAACCCCGCGTTGCGCCGTACGGCTCCCGTGTAGCAGAGCATCAAGCACTGCTCCAGCCGAGCGAGCGTGTCCGGGTTCGCCCGCACCGGCGACACCTGGACGCCTTTCCGAGAGAACTCGAAGAGGTTGAAGCCACCGATCGCCGCGGCGTATTGGTCCTGCCAACCCCCGCTGATCTGGAGGTCGTCGCGCTCGATCGAATAGCAGAGTCGTGCAAGCTCGTGAGCGCCCAGTCGCCGTTCGCCGAGCATCTCGAGACCGGCCACGACCGCAGTGACCAGGGCCGACGAGCCGCCGAGACCGCTGCCGGCCGGCGCGTCCGAGTCGATGTCCATCTCGATCCCTCCGGTGACGCCGACCCGGTGGATCGCTCCTTTGGCCAGATCCATCACCCCGTCGTACACGGGTCCGGCGTCCAGGTGATACTCGACGAGATGGCCGAGATCCAACGAGCGGACGATGACTTGGCGATCTTCTCGGGGCACGATCGTGACACGCACCTGATGGTCGATCGTGGCCGACAACACGGCGCCGCCGTGGTCGTCGAAGTAGTGGGGGAAGTCCGTCCCACCGCCGACGAAACTGATGCGCAGGGGCGCGACGGCACGGATGATGGCGAGGTCGGTTGGCATCGGCCGGTTCAGTCTAGGGCGTCGTGCGGGGGCGGCGCCCGACGCGGGTCAGGCGACCTGGCGTTGCACCCGGCGTCGCTGCTGCTCGGTCAGACCGCCCCACACGCCGTAGCGCTCGCCGTTCTTGAGTGCCCAGGCGAGGCATTCTTCGCGGATGCGGCATCCGCCGCAGAACGCAAGCGCTGGGCCCGCCTCGTCTTCGGAGACGGGAAAGAACAGATCGGGCTCGATACCGAAACAGGCGGCTCGGTCTTGCCAATGGTCCGGGGGGGAAGGGTTCGCGGGGAGCGTCTCCAGATCGATGTCCGGGAACCGTTCGATCCTCAACAGACCCCTCCCTCCATCGCCGGCCGCGCCAGGCGGGCCACGTGGGCCCGGTGGGACCCGATTCATAACAGAGGGGAGGTTGCTTCTGGAAGGGGTCGAAGGCAGTCAATGTTTGTCCCCCAGGTGGACCGACACGAAATGACCCGAATGGGCTAGTCAGCCGCGGGGATCAGGGGGGAGCCGCCGGCGGTGAGATCCTGCTCAACCGCGTCCCACGTCACCCGCGCGATAAGTGCGACTCCACCTCCGCGCCTCGGCGCAGCGCTCGTGATCGCGCCGACCTCACCGCCTGCGACGTGGACCGACGCCCCGACCTGCGTCTCAGCGCGCGTCCAACCATGGCGGAGGATCGTGGGCGGGTGTCCGAGGTTGCGGACCTTGGCGACAGATTCCTGACCAAGGAAGCAACCCTTCCCGAAGTCGATCGTGTGTTCGAGCCCGGCCTCGGCGGGGAGCGCCCCGGCGTCGAAGTCCATACCCATCCGGGCATCGCCGCGACCCACTCGCCACGCCTCGTACGCAGGCTCGCCGATCCGGAGATGCCCCTCGGCGAGGAGATCGTGTTCGAGAGCGAACAGCTGCGGGCGAGGCGCCGCCACGATCTCGTTCCGCTCGGTGAGGAGAAGAGCCGCATGCGTCGAGCTCACGTCCTTGAGCTGAACGTCGGACGAAAGGACGTAGGGGGACAGCAGATCGACCGCCGGCTCGGGTTGATCCATCGCTTGCAGCACGAGGAAGCTGCCGTCGTCACGGTGCGCGATCAACAGGTCTGCCCGGATCCTGCCGGTGGGGGACAGGAGCAGCGACCGACGTGACGTGTCCGGCTCGAGCGTCGCGACGTCCGCCGCCACCAGGTCGCCGAGCCACCCGCGCGCGTCGGCGCCGCGAACCTCGAGCTGCCGGTCGGAGGAATGGTCGATGAATCCGCTGCCTCGGGTGATGGCATCCACCTGCACCCACAGTTCGGACATCGCGGTCGTCATGCTCTGGGAGCATCATCCCAGCCATGGATCCGGAGACCCCGCCGAAGGCGTTTCCAAGAACACTCCTGGTGACGAACGACTACCCGCCACGGGTCGGGGGGATCCAGCGCACGCTCGAGGGCCTGTGGAAGGAGCTTCCGCACGACCGGATAGCCGTCCTGGCACCCTCGTGGGAGGACGCCGATCGCTTCGACGCGGCCGCTCCGTACGCGATCCTGCGCGAGCCGACCGAGTTCATCTGGCCGACCCCCGAGTTCGCCGCTCGACTTGATGAGGCGGTGTCCGAGCTCGAGGTGGAGGTCGTGCTGTTCGGTGACGCGTTCCCGCTGGCCGCCCTCGGTCCGAGGCTGGCACGACGTGGGACGCCCTACCTCGTCGCGGCTCACGGGTTCGACTACTGGCTGTCCGTCGTCCCGGGGGCCCACGCGATGATGCGGTTCATGACCTCGAAGGCCTCCCGTGTGCCGGTCATGTGCAGTGGGTTCATCGCGCGGACCGTGCGAACGGCGGTCCCGTGGCGGGTTCCGGTATCGGTCCTGCGTCCCGGGGCGGATCTCGAGGGCTTCCGCCCCGACCTGCCCACGGCCGATCTCCGGGAACGACACGGCATCGGAGACCGGCCCCTGGTCGTGTGCGTGAGCCGGCTCGTCGCCCGCAAGGGCCAAGACGTCCTGATCCGAGGGATGGCGCAGATCCGGCGTCGCGTTCCCGACGCGACCTTGCTGATCGTGGGGGGCGGACCGTTCGAAGAGAGGCTGCAGGCGATGGCCTCCGAGGCTCCGATCGGCTCGGTTCTCTTCGCCGGCCAGGTATCGGAGGTCGACCTCCCCAGGTACTACGCCATGGGTGATGTCTTCGCGATGCCGTGCCGCTCGCGACTGGCAGGCATGGAGGTTGAGGGCTGGGGGAACGTGTTCATCGAAGCACTGGCGTGCGGTCGACCGATCGTCGTGGGCGATTCCGGGGGGGCCAAGGAGACGGTGGTCGACGGGGAAACGGGTCTCCTCGTCGATGGGCGGAAGGTCGGTCAGGTTGCCGACGCCGTCGCCGAGTTGCTCGCGGATCCGGCTCGCGCTCGACGGATGGGGCAGGCCGGGCGGGAACGTGTGGAGCGTAGCCACGCATGGCCGGCCATCGCGGACACGCTCGCCGGATGGTTGCGCGAGGCTGCCGCCTAGGCGGGGTTCGTTCAACGGGCGGGGGACGCGGGGTACGCTCCCCGCATGGCCGAGACACCGCCCGACCAGGCCGAACAGCGCTGCCGCACCTGCGGGGCCGTCGTCTACGCAGGCGCCGCCTGGTGCGGCATGTGCTTCACGCCGATCGAAACCGACGCTCCTTCCACGGCGGAACCGGAACCGGAGCAGGATCCGGTTCCGGGTCCTGGAACCATCCGAACCGGAGTTGCCATGACATCCGGGGAGGCGGGCCGCGAGGACGAGCCCGTTACGACCGTCGATGCCTCGGCGACCGTGCCGATGTGGCCCTGTCCGGTGTGCGAGACGAGGAATCCCATCGCCCTGGACTACTGCGCGACGTGCGGCGCGTCATTCGCCGCACTGATGCGACAGGAGCCGGCCCAGACGAAGGTCGACCCTCGCGACGCCCTCCGGCGTTCACTGCTGTTCCCGGGTTTGGGACACCGCCTGGTGCCGGGTCGGGCGATCGACGGGTTCTCTCGAACGGTCTTGTTCGCGATGCTGTTGATCGCCACGCTCATGCTCGGGTTCTCGGGGGTGCATGCGGGCGCGGTGTTCTTCTTGTTCCTCCTGTACCTCCTTGCGACCGTGATCGTGTACTTCCTCTCTGCGTTCGAGGCTTCGCGACTTGCCCGAGGGGGCGAGCCGCTGGTGTCGTCGCGCACGCTGCTATGGACGACGGTTGGGATCTTGCTCGTGTCGGTCGTTGTGGTGTCCCTCGTCATCGGAACGGCGACCAGACGCTAGGATTCGAGCGCCATGGAGCATGCGGAAGGCTCGGTCATCATCGAAGCGCCCCTCGAGGATGTCATGGAGGTCATCGAGGACTACGAGTCGTATCCGGAGTGGTCCGAGGTGCAGACCGTCGACGTGAAGCAACGCGGCGAGGGTGGACGGGCCACCGAAGTCGCCTACGAGGTCGATGTTCCCGTGCTCGGCAAGGCCGCCTACACCCTCGTCTACGTTTACGCTCCCGGCGACGCGGGTCTGTCGTGGACGACGAAGGAAGCTCGCGGGGCGATCCGTGACATCCGAGGGGAGTACCTGTTGAACGAGCTCTCCGACGATTCCACGAAGGTGACCTACCGACTGGCCGTGGAGCTCGGTGTCTTGGTGCCGGGATTCCTCCGCACCGAAGGCGCGAAACGCGTCATCGAGAACGCGCTCGAGCGGCTCAAACGCCGCGTCGAGATGGGGTAGCCCGCGGCGCTCGACGGTGAGGGTTCCCAGGTCAGGTCAACCCCGTAAGCTGACGATATGCGCGTGATCCTGTTCACCGGGAAGGGCGGCGTCGGCAAGACAACCGTGGCGGCAGCGACCGCCGTGCGTTCGGCTCGATCCGGGAAGCGGACGCTGGTGATGAGCACCGACCCCGCCCACTCGCTCGGCGACTCGTTCGAGATGGAGATCGGGTCGTGGCCGACCCTCATCTCCGAGAACCTGTGGGCGCAGCAGATCGACGCGCAGGAACGCCTGGAAGGGAATTGGCGCGAGATCCAGGACTACTTCATCCAGCTCATGAACTGGGCCGGCACCGAGACGATCCAGGCCGAAGAGCTGACGGTCATCCCGGGCCTCGACGAGATCTTCAGCCTGATCGACGTCCGCACCCACGTGGAGAGTGGTAACTACGACCTGCTCGTCGTGGACTGCGCACCCACTGCCGAAACCCTCCGGCTGCTTTCGCTCCCCGAGATCATGAATTGGTACATCGAGCGCGTGTTCCCGGTGGAGCGCCGGGTGGTGAAGACGATCCGTCCGATCGTGTCGCGGATGACTTCGTTGCCCATCGCCGGCGATCAGGTGTTCGCTGCCATCGAGCGGTTGCACCGCAACCTCGATGCGGTGAAGCAGATCCTCACCGACGAGAACGTCTCCAGCGTTCGTCTGGTCGTGAACCCGGAGAAGATGGTGATCGCGGAGGCCCGTCGCACCTACACGTACCTTGGGCTGTTCGGCTATCGGGTCGATGGCGTCATCGTGAACCGGATCATCCCCGACGAGGTGGTCGACCCCTACTTCGGGAAATGGAAGGACGTTCAAGCCGAGCACCTCGCCACCGTCCACGAGTCCTTCGAGCCGGTGCCGATCCTGACGGCACGCCTGTTCGATCGCGAGATGATCGGTCTGCCGCTGCTCGTCGAGATGGGGGACGAGGTCTACCGCGACCTGGAGGCCACCGACATCTTGTTCCGCGACGACCCGATCAACGTCCGGAAGCGCGGTACCGGCTATGTCTTGTCGATCCGCCTGCCGTTCGTTTCGCGAGACGAGATGGATATCCATCGCCGCGGGGAGGAGCTGTTCGTCCGCGTCGGCTCGTACAAGCGGAACCTGATCCTTCCGCAGACGCTCAAGCGGATGGTGGTCCGCGAAGCGAACTTCGCGGGCGATCGCTTGGAGATCCTGTTCGGACGATCGCCTCGATCGGAAGCGAGTTCCTAGGCGCTCGAGAAGGAGCTGACACCGATGGCGGAGAAGAAGAGGAAGACGACCCCGTCTCAGAACGACGGAGAGCGGACCACCGACGACGCCGCATCCAGGCAGACGGGTGCGGAAACCGGGCATGTCTGCAACGTCGCGTTCTGTCCGATAGGGATGGTGCTCTCGGCCGCTCAGCCGATGAAACCCGACGTGGTGGAGCATCTCTTGGTTGCGGGGCGCGAGTTCTTCCTGGCCGCAAAGGCGTTGTTGGAGGTGCGTGCCGACGACCTGGCGAAGGAAGGCATGCCCTCGACGTTCGAGAAGATCGACATCGGGTGATCGGCGCTCCTCGGGGCCTTGGACAGGCCGTCGGCATCGACGTCGGCGGGACGAAGACCGCCGCGGCTCGGGTGGATGTCGACGGCTCGGTGCTGGCGAGGGAGATCCTGCCTACGCCGGCCGACGACATGGGTGCCACGCTCGAGACGATGGTGAAGACGGCGCGAGCCGTGATGACGCCGGACGTGCGCGCCGTCGGCGTTGCGGCGGCAGGTCTGGTGGAGTCGAGCACCGGCATCCTGCGGTTCGCTCCCAACCTGGCTTGGCGTGATGCGCCGCTCGTTGCCCATCTGGAGGCGGAGCTGGATCTGCCTGTCGTCGCCGACAACGACAATACCGCAGCTGCGTGGGGCGAGTATCGCTTCGGGGCCGGCCGGGGCTACGCCGACGTCTTGTTGGTCGGGGTGGGCACCGGTATCGGTGGTGGCATCGTTTCGGGCGGGAAGCTCTTCCGAGGCGCTCACGGGTTCGCGGGCGAGATCGGTCACATCGTGATGGACCCCAGCGGACCCCTGTGCGGCTGCGGGAACCACGGCTGCTGGGAGCAGCTGGCGTCCGGGCAGGCGGTGACGCGCGCCGGGCGGAAAGCCGTTCTCGATCGAGTGGAGACGTCGCTCGTCGAGCGCTCGGGGGGACAGGCCGACCGGGTGACGGGATCGATGGTCACCGAGGCCGCCAGAGCGGGCGACATGGTTGCCGTGTCCATCCTGGCCGACGTCGGCCGCTGGCTGGGAACGGGCATCGCCGGTTTGGTGAACACCTTGGACCCCGAGATCGTGGTGTTGGCAGGCGGGGTCGCGGAGGCGGGCGACCTGCTCCTGCGACCGGCGCGCGCCGGTTTCCGCGACGCGGTCGAAGCGGTGGATCACCGACCGGAGGTTCCCGTCGTGCTGGCCGAGCTCGGTAGCGACACCGGCGTCGTCGGGGCGGCGGCCCTGGTGCTGGAGACACCGGGTTGAAGATCGGGGTCTCGCTCCCCGTGTTCACCGTCGACCCTGCACGACCGCTCGAGGTCGCCGCGAGGGCGGCCGAGCTCGGGTTCGACGGCGTGTTCTCACCGGATCATTTCTTCCCACCGACCTTCTTTCCGCCGTCGGGCTCCGATCGCCCCGCGCTCGAGGCGTTCACGTTGTTGGCTGCCATCTCGGCTCGGCACCCTTCGCTGCACGTCGGGACACTGGTGGCGCGCGTGACGCTCCGCGCGCCCGGGTTGCTCGCCAAGCAAGCGGCGGCGCTCGACCACATGAGCGGTGGACGGGCCATCCTTGCTCTGGGTACCGGCGACGGCGCCTCGAAGCCCGAGCACGACATGTACGGGTTCCCGTTCCCGAGCGCACCCGCTCGGGTCGAGCAACTGGAAGAGACCGTTCGCGCGATCGGAGCGCTCTTCCGGGGTGGCGCGTGGCCGGGCGGTGTGCACGTGCCACCGCTCTCCGGTCCGCTGCTACCGCCGGGTGATCCGGAGATCTGGGTCGGTGGCAGGTCGCGGGCCGTTCTCGGCGTTGCAGCCCGCGTGGCCGACGCGTGGAACGCGTGGGGATACGACGTGGACGCGTTCGCGTCGCAGGTCGCGGTGCTGCGGGAACTGGCGGGGGACCGTCCGGTCTCGCCCACGTGGGGTGGCATCGCGTTGGTGGGCGAGGATGCGGCCGACCTCGAACGCCTGCTCTCCGAGCGGGCCACGAAGGGGCTCTCGGTCGATGGCGTGTGGACCGGCACCGCACGGGAGCTCCAGGGATTCGTCGGTGCGCTCGGCGAGGCTGGAGCCACCTGGTTCGTCGTGTTGCCGGCGGGGCCGGCCGACCGTCTCGACGTGATCGCTACGGCGCTGGCGCCCGGTTGAACGACGACCGGAGCGGCCACGGGATGAAGAGCGGTGATCTCAAACGCGCGAAACGCGCCATCCGCAACGAAGTGCGCGCCGCGCGGGATGCGATGCCAGTCGACGAACGGGAGCGCGCGTCGCAGACGATCGCCGACCATGTATCGGCGCTCGGAGAGGTCGAGAGCGCGGGCTCGGTGATGGTGTTCTGGTCGTTCGGCTCCGAGGTGGACACGGCGCCCTTGATCAACGCGTTGCACATCCGCGGTATCCGGGTCGCGCTGCCGCGGATCGTCGAGGGCAACCTGGAACCACGCACCTACGCGCCCGGCGATCCCGTGACCGAGACGGCGTTCGGCGCGTGGGAACCGTCCGGCGGCGAGACGCTCGATCCTTCCGTGATCGACGTCGTGGTCACTCCGGCCGTCGTCTTCGATCGCTCGGGAAGGCGCGTGGGCTATGGCGGTGGCTTCTACGATCGATTCTTCCCGCTCACCCGACCGGAAGCGCTGCGCGTGGGCATCGGCTTCGACCTGCAGCTGATCGATCGGAACCTCCCGAGTGCGCACTTCGATCTGGGTCTCGACGCGGTCGTCACCGAGTCCGAAGTCCTGCGATTCCGCCAGAGATCCAGCCAGAGATCCAGCCAGAGATCCAGGCCGGACGCGTGAGGGTCGAGCGTCCCAAGCGACGTGTCCGTCGACGGTCGTGGCGCGACGTGGAGTTCGCCTCGCTCGACTTCGAGGCGACGGGGCTGGACTTCGCCCGTGACACCATCGTGTCGTTCGGAGTGGTGCCCGTGCGGAGCGGCCGGGTCGTGCTCCGCGACTCGGTCCACCAGCTCATCGACCCCCACGTGCCGCCCTCGGCGCGCTCGCAGAAGATCCACGAGCTCCGTCCGCAGGATCTCGCCGGGTCGCCCCGGCTGGCGCAGGCGCGCGAGCATCTCGGGGACGCGATCGCCGGGCGCCACCTCCTGGTGTGGTTCGCCGATGTCGAGGTCCACTTCCTGTCGGCGATCTTCGGAGGAACCGTCGGATCGTGGCGACGCCGGACGATCGACGTTCGGAACCTGGCGATCGAGGCCGACGGGGCGCCACGCTCGGCTCGCGCTGAGCTGGGGTACGGCCTGTCCTGGGCAGCCGGACGGTTGGGGGTCCCGGTCGCGGATCCGCACGACGCGCTCGACGACGCCCTCGTCGCCGCGCAAGCGTTCCTTGTCCTCGCGACCCGGCTGCCCGAAGCGCCGGATCCGACGGTCGCCGACCTGCTTCGCGTCGCAGGCTCTCCTCGCGGGCCGGGTTGAACAACCATTCAAACTCAGGGTATAACGCACGTCATGAACGAAGCGATCAAGACCGCGTTCCACGACGCCCAGGAGGCGCGGGGGGCTACGTTCGTCGAGGAGGGCGGTTGGTATTGGAGCGTCTCGTTCGGCGACCCCGACAAGGAGTACGCCGCCGTCCGTGATGGGGTCGGGATGTGGGATGTCTCGCCGCTCAACAAATGGGACTTCCGCGGTCCGGACGCGATCGAGGGTGCGCAGCGAGTCAACTCGAACGACATCCTCGGCCTTGAGGTCGGACAGGTGCGTTACGGCGCGTTCCTCGACGAGGACGGACTCCTGGTCGACGACGGGACCGTCTTCAAGCACGCCAACGATCACCTGTGGGTCATGACGAACGGTATGGACCGGGCGGAGTATTTCGCCGAGGCCACAAAGGGTCTCGACGTCTCGGTGGACTACATCGCGCCGCAGCTGCCGAACATGCAGATCCAGGGGCCGCGTTCCCGGGAGCTGCTGCGGACCCTGACCGACGCCGATGTGGACTCGTTGAAGTACTTCCGGTTCACCCCGGACCCTGTCGAGGTCGGAGGCGTGCCCGTGTGGCTCGCGCGAACCGGGTTCAGCGGCGAGCTCGGCTATGAGTTGTTCCTGCGACCCGAGCACGCGGACGACCTCTGGTCGGCCGTCGAAGCCGCCGGAGCCACGCCGTACGGGATCGAGGTGATCGAGCCTCTCCGCGTCGAGACCGGGATGGTCGTCACGGACTACGACTATCAGGCGCACGAACGCACCCCGTTCGACCTCGGCATGGATCGGGTCGTCGCGCTAGACGCACCGGGCGAGTTCATGGGCAAGGATCGACTGCGCGAGGTCGCGGCCGATCCGCCGAACCGCTTCAAGACCCTTCGGGTTCAGGGCGACACGTTGCCGGCCTATGGGGCAGCCGTCACGAAGGATGGTGAGGAGGTCGGCGTGCTCACGAGCCCCGCGATCAGCCCGAGGCTCGGCAACATCGGCATCGCGATCCTGCGATCGGATATGGCGATCGATGGCGATCGATTGGAAGTCGCGATCGGCGACGACGTGGTCGGCGCCACTGTAGACGTTCTCGCTATCTACGACCCGCAGAAGCTCCGCCCACGGAGCTGAGAACATCCACCCACCCGTTCAGAGAAGGGGAATGGCATGACCGACGAAGAACGCCGCTCACCGCTCCACGATGCACAGATCGCCGCCGGCGCCGAGATCATCTGGGAGGACGGCTGGCCGTGGACCATGAAGTTCGGTGACGACGCGATGGCCGAGTACGAGGCCATCCGGTCCGCGACCGGGCTCTGGGATCTGTTCTCGACCGTGAAGTACGAGGTCATCGGCCCTGATGCCAAGCGGCTGATCCAACGACGATTCACGAACGACCTCTCCGAGGTCGGGGCCGGGCAGGTCCGATACGGCGCGTTCGTGAACACCGACGGCCGGATGGTCGACGACGGCAACGTCTACAAGCATTCGGACGAGAAGTTCTGGGTGATGATCAACTCCGCAGGACTCGAAGACTGGTTCCGCGAGACCGCGGATGGACTCGACGCGAACATCGCGGGACGAACCGAGGAGCTGCCGATGATCTCGGCCACGGGCCCGACATCGCGCGACCTGGTGCAAGGGCTGACCGAGTTCGACCTTTCGTCGCTCGGATACTTCCGGTTCAGCCCGGAGCCGGTTCAGGTGGCGGGAGTCACCACGACCGTGCTCCGCACCGGGTTCTCCGGCGAACTCGGGTTCGAGCTGGTGACGGGTCCCGGCTCGGTCGTCACGCTCTGGGAGGCCTTGATCGCGGCCGGCGGCACACCGTTCGGGCTGGAGGCCATCGACCTCGCGCGGATCGAGGCGGGTCTGATCATCATCGCGCTCGACTACCAGCCGGGCGAGACCTCGCCGTACGACGTCTCCCTTGACCGCTTCATCAAATCGGGAACGGAGTGCGTGGGTACGAGTGCTCTCGCCGCCTACGGCGCGACGCCGCCGAAGCGGCTGAAAACCCTCTCCATCCAGGGCGAAGCCGCGCCGGAGGCCGGAGCGACGGTGACGAAGGACGGCGAAGAGATCGGGACCGTGACTTCACCCGGCGTGTCGCCACGACTGGGGGCGATCGCTCTCGCGATCCTTTCGAGCGACGCGGCGACCGACGGCCAGAAGGTGGACGTGGGCGACATCGTCGCGACCGTCGCGCC
>JBOGVK010000049.1:0-13690 GCA_050692375.1 Actinomycetota bacterium | reverse complement strand
GCCAAGGTCTACGCCGAGAACAACCAGATCATGCTCATCACGCCGTTCATCCTCGGTGGCGCGATGGCCCCCGTCACGGTCGCGGCGCAGGCCACCCAGACCCTCGCCGAGGCGCTCGCTGGGATGGCCTTCTGCCAGATCGTCCGGCCGGGGGCGCCGGTGATCTTCGGGTCGTTCGCGTCGTCGATGTCGATGCAGTCGGGCGCGCCGACGTTCGGTACGCCCGAGCCGGCGCTCGTCCTCTACATCCTGGCAGCGTGTGCGCGGCGACTGAACGTGCCGTTCCGGAGCGGTGGATCGCTCTGCGCCTCGAAGGTGCCAGACGCACAGGCCGCGTATGAGTCCGCGAACACGTTGCAGCCCACAGTTCTCGGTGGCGCCAACTTCGTCCTGCATGCCGCCGGTTGGCTCGAGGGCGGACTGACCATGGGTTATGAGAAGTTCGTGTTGGATCTGGATCAGTGCGGGATGATGCACGCGTTCGCGAAGGGCGTGGATCTGTCGCCGAACGGCCAGGCGCTAGACGCCATCTTGGAGAACGAACCCGGCCAGCACTTCCTGGGGACGGCGCACACCCTGGCGAACTTCGAAACGGCGTTCTACCGGTCCTCGATCGCGGACAACAACAGCTACGAGCAGTGGGAGTCCGAAGGCTCGCGCGACGCGGCTACCAGAGCGAGCGCGATCTGGAAGAAGATGCTGGCCGACTACGAGCCGCCTCCGATCGACGAGGCCGTGGACGAGGAGCTCCGAGAGTGGATCGAGAAGAAGAAGGCGAGCTTCCCGGATTCGAACGTATGAGGCTCGTGTGGCGCTGACGCTTCGACGACGCAAACAACACGAGCTCACCGAAGTTGAGCGGGCGGCGCTGGCTGGGCTCGTCGCAGGGGCCAAGCTCGAGATCATCCCGCTCCTGAACGCGCTCGGAACCTGCGAGGCCCTGCCACCCGGTTCGATGGTAACGGTCACCTCGTCTCCGAGCCACGGGATCGAGGCAACCGTCGAGCTGGCCGAGAAGCTCGCGATGCGCGGCCACACGGTCATCCCGCACCTGTCCGCGCACATGATCTGGACGCACCAGCACCTCGAGGACCTGCTCGCGCGCCTGGCGGAAGGAGGCTTCCGTCGGGTGTTCGTGGTGGGCGGCGACGCCCAGGATCACGGCGACTTCCACGACGGGCTGACGTTGCTCCGCGCGATCGACGAGCTCGGCCGGCCGTTCGACGAGATCGGCGTGCCCTCCTACCCGGAGGGTCACCCCAAAGTCTCCGACGAGCGGCTGCTTGAGGTTCTGCTCGAGAAGCAGCGATACGCGTCGTACATGACCACGCAGATGAGCTTCAACCCCACCGCCATCGCTGGATGGATCGGCCGGATGCGTGCTTCGGGGGTGACGCTTCCGGTCCACCTCGGTCTGCCCGGCGTCGCGGACCTCACCAAGCTCATGACGATCGCGGCTCGGATCGGCGTGGCCGACTCGGCGCGCTACCTGAAGAAGAACCGCAACCTGATCGGCCAGGTGATCAAGGGTCGTTTCGGCCCCGACGCGCTGCTGCGGAAGCTGGCTCCGACCCTCGCGGATCCTGCAGCCGAAGTCGCGGCGCTCCACGTCTTCACGTTCAACCAGGTCGAGAGCACCGTGGCCTGGCAGCGCGTGATGCTCGGCTCGCTGACCGCGGGCTCGACCACCGGCGAGGCGTAGGGTTATCTTGTCTGAGACAGACTAGAAGATGCCTCGACTCCTCCCCCAGAAGAGAGCGTGCGGCAATCAGTAAGGCGCGACAGGCACGGGGCTCCCCTGTACTCGTCTGCGGGGTGTGAGCGTTCGATCGACGATCCACAACTGGTGGCCGATCGCGGCTTCCCTTTCGTTCGTGCTCGCCCTTCAAGTCGTGTTCACGAAGGCATCGTCGCGAACGGGAAGCACGCGTCCGACCACCTTCTGCTGCTCATCGCGCCGGGAATAGGACCACTGGGATTGATCGGAATCGTGGTGCTCACCGCAGATCTCTGCATCCAGCGAGCCCATCAACTGAAAATGGCGGCAACTCCCGTCTGATCTTGACCAACGAAGCCGATGAGGCGGTCACGCTCGGCCCCAACAGGGACTGGACCCGATTCCGAACCCGACGACCCCGTTTGAGACATCATCGACCGCGGGCGCCGGCTCGCGCTGGCGAGGCTGCGGCTAGACTCCCGCCCATGAGCGCCACGATCCTCGTACACGCCGCAGCGACGCCATGAAGACCACATCTGATGCGATCATCATCGGAGCCGGAGTGATCGGGGCCGCGACCGCCTTCGAGCTCTGCAAGCGCGGGTACCGAACCCTCAACATCGACAAGCTCCCCGGCGCGGGCTACGGCCCGACGAGCAGCTCGTGCTCGATCGTTCGTGCCCACTACTCATCTTGGGACGGCGTCGCCATGGCCCACGAGGGCTTCTCCTACTGGCGTGACTGGCCCAACTACCTCGAGATCGATACGGACGGCCGCGAGATCGCCAAGTACATGCAGTGCGGCACCGTGCTCCTCAAGAGCAAGACCGGCCATCACGAGAAGGTCCTGACGCATTTCCGGAACCTGGGCGTCGACCACGAGGAGTGGGACACCGAACAGCTCAAGGAACGGATCCCGTACTACGACGTCCACGCGTTCTGGCCGCCGAGCCGTCCGGAGGGACCGGACTTTTGGCGCAAGCCAGAAGAGGAGCTGGAGGGCGCGATCTACACCAGTGGGTCGGGCTACGTGAACGACCCCCAGCTCGCCACCCGGGATCTGCAGCTGGCGGCCGAAGCGAAGGGCGGCAGGTTCCTGTTCGACGAGAGGATCGTTGAGATCCGAAGGAGCGGCGGGCGTGTCCTGGGGGTCACGCTCGCGTCGGGACAAGAGATCGACGCACCCGTCGTGGTGAACGTGGCCGGTCCCCACTCCTTCGTGATCAATCGGATGGCCGGCGTCGAGGAGACGATGAACATCAAGACCCGCGCGCTCCGCCACGAGGTGCACATCGTGCCGGCGCCGCCCGGCGTCGACTACGAGCACGAGGGGTTCCACACCTCCGACGGCGATCAGGGGATCTACTTCCGCCCCGAGGCTGGGAACAACATCCTGATCGGGAGCGAGGATCCAGCCTGCGATCCGCAGGTGTGGCTCGAGGAGCCGGACATATTCGATCGAGAGGTGACGAAGGCGCAGTACGAGGCTCAGGTCTACCGCGTCGCTCGCCGCATCCCCGGCCTGGAGGTGCCGTCCGAGCCGCGGGGGCTGGCCGACCTCTACGACGTGTCCGACGATTGGATCCCCCTGTACGACCGGTCAGATCTGGACGGGTTCTACATGGCGGTCGGGACCAGCGGGAACCAGTTCAAGAACGCGCCCCCGGTGGGCCACCTCATGGCCGAGCTGATCGATGCGTGCGAGAACGGTCACGACCACGATGCCGATGCGGTGCAGGTGAAGATGCCGTACACCGGGGTCGTGCTGAACGCGGGCTTCTACTCGCGCAACCGCGAGATCAACCCGAACTCGAGCTTCTCGGTCAACGGCTAACGCCCATCCGCGCCAACGATGATCCGGTGTCGCCCGCGCGGTCTTGACAGCCGTCGAGCGGCAAGCATACGGTTCACATCTGTTGCACTGAGCGGAAAGTGTTGCGACATGCGAGACACCGAGGGACCGAACCTCCAGTCGGTCGCTCGAGCGATCCGGGCGCTCGAGTTGATCGCCGAGGGCGGCGAGCTACGAGTGACGGAGCTCGGACGCCTGCTCGACGTCCACAAGGCCACCGCGTCCCGGCTGGTATCCACCCTGGCCGAACACGGCCTGGTCGAACGCGACCCGATCAGCGAGAAGTACAGATTGGGTTTCGGGCTGATCCGGCTCGCGGGTGCGGCGATGGCGGGCCTCGATCTCGTCCGGTCCGGCCACCCGATCTTGGAGGAGCTCGCCGATCGGACCCACGAAACCGTGAACCTTGGGGTGCTCTCGGGCGACGCGGTCGTGTACGTGGACCAGATCTCCGGCACCCGTGCCATCGTGAGCGTCAGCTGGGTGGGCCGGCGCACTCCGTTGCACTGCACCTCGAACGGGAAGGTCCTCCTCGCGAGCATGCCCGATGGGGAGCGGGACCGCCTCCTCCGAAGCCCGCTCGAGCGGTCCACCGCTCACACGATCATCGACCCGAAGGTGCTCGTCGCGCAGCTTCGCGAGATCCGGATCCGCGGCTACGCCCAGGCCATCGAAGAGCTGGAGGAGGGTCTCAACGCCGTCGCCGCGCCGGTGCGCCGGGCTGACGGCGAGGTCATCGCTGCGCTCTCGGTCTCGGGGCCGGCGTTCCGCATGCGGGCGGTCGACCTGCCCCGGATCGGGCGGCTGACGATCGACGCCGCGGCGGCGATCTCTCGGCGCCTCGGCCACGTGGAAAGGGGTCAGGGAGAGCGGGGAAGGACCGCGTCGGGCTGACGAGCGGATCCGAGGTACGACCGCGCTACCCGGTCTGTAGGCCGAACGCCTAGGCTCCTTCTCGCGACGATCTCGGACGCCGGAGCGATTCGGAAAGGAGGGGTGGACGTGCCGATCGACTGGGGCGGCCATCGGCGTCCCGCCCAGACGTTGCTCGACGCGATCGGCGCGACGCCGCTCGTCCGTCTGGCCCGGATCGCTCCCGAAGACCTGGAGCTGCTCGCCAAGGTCGAGTGGTACGGCCCCACCGGCTCCGTCAAGGACCGGATCTACGCGCACATGCTGGCGCGCGCCGAGGAACGAGGCGACCTTCGCCCCGGCATGACGATCCTCGAGTGCACGACCGGTAACGCGGGGATCGCATGCGCCGCCGTCGCCGCGATCAAGGGTTACCCGTGCGTGATCGTCATGCCAGAGGGGATGAGCGAGGAACGCAAGAAGATGATCCAGGGCTACGGCGCGGAGCTCGTGCTGACTCCCGGCGCGGGCACCGACATCGATCTCGCGATGTCGAAGATGCGCGACCTGATCGCGACCGAGCCCGAGCGGTACTTCGTGCCGGCGGAGTTCGAGAATCCCGACAACCCCGCTGCTCAGCTCACCTCCGGCGAAGAGATCTGGGAGCAGACGGGTGGCGAGATCGACGCCGTCGTCGCGGCACAGGGCACCGGCGGGTGGGTCACTGGAGTGGCTCGAGCGCTCAAGGCGCACGATCCCTCGATCCGCGCGTACGCGGTGGAACCGGCTGAGTGCCCGTTGATCTCCGAGCAGCGTTGGGGAACGCACGGTGTCCCGGGGATCGGCGACGGCATCATCCCGCGCAACCTTGACCTGGCGTTGATGGACGGCATCGTGACGTCATCGACCGGGGAGGCGCTGGACATGGCGCGCCGGCTCGCTCGCGAAGAAGGGTTGCTTTGCGGACCTTCTTCGGGCATCAACGTCGTGTCCGCGCTGAAGGTGCGGGAGAAACACCCCGAGTTCCGTACGATCGTGACGGTCATCGCGGACACGGGACAGCGCTACCTCTCCGGCGAGCTCTTCGGCGAAGGGCGCCACGTGGATGAGCCGGAGCGCGAGCACCCGATCGATGCGCACACGCTCGAGCAGTTGGCCGCTCATCGCGACCGGCTGGAGTTCCTGGGATGAGATGGTGGTGACCTCGTACCCCCTCTCCGACGAGGACCGTGCGATCCAGGACCGCACCCGGCGGTTTATCGATGAGGAGCTGATCCCCTGGGAGGTCCACGCCGAGGAGCACGAGGGCCAGATCCCGCCGGAGACCAAAGAACGGCATCACGAACTGGCGATCGAGTTCGGCCTGTTCGCCATGAACATGCCCAAGGAGCTCGGCGGCACCGGGATGACGATGTTCCAGCAGGTGCTCGTCTCCGAGCAGCTCGGCAGGGTGACGAACGCCCTGGGCTGGTGCGTTCACACTCCGCCGGCGTGGGCGCCCGCGGTCGTGACTTCCGAGCAACTCGAACGGTGGATCATGCCGACCATCCGCGGCGAGCTTCACGAGTGTTACGCGATCACCGAGGAGGGTGCGGGGTCGGACGTGGACGCCATCGCCGCGACGGCGCGCCGCGACGGGGACGACTACGTCCTGAACGGGACGAAGATGCATGTCACGTCGTTCAACTCTGCGACCTACTGCTTCTTCCAGGGCAAGATCGTCGACGGACCACACTCGGGCGAGCACACGATGTTCTTCGTCGACCTGGACACGCCGGGGATCCGTGTCGTGCGCGTGCCGCGCTACTCCCATACCTACCCTGACCAACATCCGATCGTGTCGTTCGAGGACGTGCGAGTCCCTGCCTCGCAGTTGATCGGGGCCGAAGGCGACGGGATGGCGTTCACGTACGAGTGGTTCCGCTATGAGCGGATGATGATCGCCGCGCGTTGCTGCGGCGCCGCAGAGCGCCTCATCGAGGAGGCCACCGCGTTCGCGAAAGAGCGTGTGCAGTTCGGACGTCCGATCATCGAGAACCAGGCGATCGCGCACATGCTCGCCGACTCCCTGACGGAGCTGTGGGCGGCGCGTCTCATGACGTATCGACTCGCGGAGAACATCGACGCCGGGCTCGACGTGAAGCTTCAGCACGCGCAGTGTTCCATGGCCAAGCTGTACGCGAGCGAGATGGCCGGTCGTGTCGCGGACCGCGCGGTGCAGATCTTCGGGGGTCGCGGCTACATGCGCGAGAACGTCGCAGAACGTTTCTGGCGCGAGGTGCGCGTCGACCGCATCTGGGAAGGCACGTCGGAGATCCAGCGCAACATCATCGCGGACCAACTCGCGAAGCGCGGCGTCCGCGGCCTGCTCAGCTAGGGCGACCTGGCCGTTCGCCCCCTTCGCGCGAACGCGGTACCATGGGTCCGGAATCCACAGCGATGGCGACCCGCCGCGTGAACTTCGCGGATCGGTGCCCATCCGGAGCGATTGCTCACGGGGCTCCTGAGGGAAGCGACCCACCGGGACGCGGATCGAGCGTCGTGAGTGGCGTCGCCTGGACCGGGGCTGGATGGACCGATTTCTCGAGATCGGTTGGCCATCGACCGTTCACATCGGTTTGAGATCGTGGACCAAGGGAACACAGAGGAGCGAGAGATGGATTCGCTCGACATCTGCTTCGTCGGCACCTACCCACCCACTCACTGCGGCCTGGCGACGTTCGGTGCGTCCCTCCGCGAGGCGATCCAACCGCTCCGTGGTGGGGTGATCCGCGTCCTCGAGGAGCCCGAACCACCGAATCGACCGGAGGTCACCGCCGAGTGGTACATGGGCGACCGCTTGTCGCGCAACGCCGCGCTCGCCGAGATGCGTGAATACGACATCGCGATCCTTCAACACGAGTACGGGATCTATGGAGGCGACGACGGCGAGGAGGTCGTCGGGTTCGTTCGCGCATCGCCCATCCCGGTGATCGCCGTCCTGCACACGGTGCTGTCCGAACCCTCACCTCATCAACGCCTCGTGCTCGAAGAGCTGATGGAGGCCGCCGACGTGTTGGTCACCATGACCGACGCCGCGCGCCGCCGGCTGATCTCCGTCCACGACGTATCGCCGGATCGCGTGATCGTCGTGGCGCACGGGGCGCCGCCCAACATCGATGGTCCGCGGATCATCCACCGGCCTGAGCCGGTGGTACTCACCTGGGGACTGATCGGGCCCGGCAAGGGTCTGGAGTACGGCGTGGAGTCCATGCGGCACCTCGCAGATCTCGACCCCGCCCCTGTGTACGTGATCGCCGGCCAGACCCACCCGAAGGTGCGGCTCCGCCAGGGCGAGCGCTATCGTGACGCGCTCCGCAAGCAGGCCGCGGACGAGGGAGTGAGCGACCGCGTCGTGTTCGAAGATCGATATCTGGACACACCGTCGCTCCGTGCGCTCATCCGCAGCGCCGATGTCGTGCTTCTGCCTTACGAATCGCGCGAGCAGATCAGCTCGGGTGTCCTGGTCGAGGCCATCTCGGCTGGGAAGCCGGTCGTGGCCACCGCGTTCCCGCACGCGATCGAGCAACTCTCGAGTGCATGCGGCATCGTCGTGCCACACGAGGACCCCGTCTCCATCGCGAAGGCCCTCCGGCGGCTACTCACCGATGACGCGTTGGCCGGTTCGATGCGCGATCAGGCCGAGCTCGAAGCCGAGCGGCTGGCGTGGCCCGAGATCGGTCGGGAGTACGTGCGCCTCGCGCACCGAGTGCTGGCGGAGCGGGAAGACGCGGCATGACGGCGCCGGAGCCATCGCTCCGACACCTGCTGCGGATGACGGATGACACCAGCCTGTTCGAGCATGCCATCGGCGCGCTCCCGCACCGTTCGCTCGGGTACTGCACGGACGACGCGGGACGAGCGCTCGCCGTCCTCGCGCGGTGGGTTGGGCCCGATGCCGAACCGCTGGCGGAACGCATGCTCGAGTTCCTGGTCCAGGCGCACGAAGGCGAGGGGCGATTCCGCTTGCGGATGGGCTTCGACCGCCGATGGACGGTCGATCTGAGCTCTGATGACGCCAGCGCCCGCGCGATCTTCGGCCTGGGTGTGGCGGCGGCGGCGGCGCCGTGGTCGCAGGTGCGCCGCGAGGCGCGTCGGCTGTTCGAGAGCGCCGCGGTCTTCCGTTCTCCGTTCACGCGGGCCACGGCGCATGCGGCCGTGGGTGCGGCGGATCTGTTCCGGGCCGATCCGACGTGTGCGACCGCTCGTTCGATGGTCGACGACGCGCTGCGGTCGTTGCCGCGCGGCTCGAACGACGGTCGGTGGCCATGGCCAGAACCGCGTCTGGCGTACGGGAACGCGCTGTTGCCCGAGGCGCTGATCGCGACCGGGCACGCGGTGGGGGACGACGGAGCGGTCGACGAAGGGTTACGGCTGCTCGGCTGGCTGATCGAAGGCGAGATCCGCGATGAGCACCTGAGCTTCACGCCCGCGGCTGGACGGGGCCCCGGTGAAGCCGGACCCAGGTTCGACCAACAGCCCATCGAGGCCGGTGCGCTCGCCGATGCCTGTGCGCGGGCGTTCGATGTCACGAACGACCTCGCGTGGCTCGAGACCCTCCGGCTCTGCGTCGCGTGGTTCGAAGGGCGGAACGACGTGAGCGTCCCGATGTTCGACGAGCGGACCGGTGGTGCGTTCGATGGTCTGCATCCCGATGGTGTGAACGAGAACCAAGGAGCCGAATCGACGATCGCGCTGCTCACGGCGTTGCAGCAAGCCGTCCGGCTTGAAGCGGTCTCGGATGGGCGTGTTCAGCGTGCCGCGTCGAGCGCGGCCAAGAGTTGATCCTCGGGCACGGTCGCGGCGCCGACGCAACGATCGGCGGCACCGTACGTCAAGTAGATCGTCCCGTCCTCCCGTCGATGCGCTCCCTGAACGAAGACCACGTTGTCAACGTCGCCGGCGCGTTCCCACGGAAGCTCGGGCTCCAGCAGCGGCTCCGGGAGTCGCGCGATCAGGTGACCCGAGGCGGCGTCGAGCAGAGCAACGTTCACCGTGTACGAACCGTCTCCGCGCCGTTCGTGGAAGAAGAGGAGCAGGCCGTCCGCAGTCGGGACGGGCGGCGCCCCCGCGCCGACGTTGAACGCGCCGGGCGACGGGAAGAGGATCGTGTGAAGATCGAGATGCTCGAGGTGGTCGTCCCAATAGGTGGCGTCGCCATGCCACATCGCGTCGAGCGACTCGAACACCGCTAACTGGATGCCGGGGTGGATCCGGTGCATGAGCGCGACGCGTCCGTCGGTGAGGTTGAAGACGACCGCATCCTTGTTGCCGACGTGCTCGGGACCGATGACCCGGCCGCTCGCGCCGTCCAAGTGGAACCGGCCGTCCTCGAACACCAGGCGATGGACGCCGATCCGCCAGGGGAGACCGGTCCACGCCGGCGGAAGGTTCGTGTACGTCATCACCACCTGTTCCGCGCCGCTGCTTCGGACGCGTTGCACGCGTGGGTCCTCGAACGAATGGTCGCCGTCCTCGCCGGACGCCGCGAGCACATAGCGGAACGAGTAGTTGATGCCGTCCGTCGACTCGAACACCAAGATGTCCGAGATGTAGTCCAGGAAGCGCGGCCCTTCGCCGGGATTCGTCTGGTATCCATCGCGAACGCCTCGAGCGAACAGGTGGTACGTGCCTTCGTGGACCAGCAGCCCCGCATTGAAGATCGGATCGTAGCCGGGGACGGCACGTGCCTCGACCACCGGCCTGTGGGAGAGTCGGGTGACGAGCGGCGAGAAGTTCTTTGGTAGCTGCATGACAGCGCGGGAGAATACCCGAGACCGCGAGTATCACCCGTATCTCTTCCATCGGAGTGGAAGAGGGAAGTATTGAGAGTTGGAGGGAGATCGGATGGTGCACGAGGTTGACCCCCGAGAGTTGTTCACCCGCTACGAAGGGAACCCCCTCATCAAGCCCGCCGAGTTCCCCAACATGGTGAACGCGGTGTTCAATCCCGCGGCTGTGTCGTTCGAAGGTCAGACGCTCCTGCTCGTTCGCGTCGAGGACCGGACCGGGCTCTCGCGATTGGTCGTCGCGATGAGTGATGACGGGGTCACCGATTGGGAGGTCGACCTGCAGCGGGGGATCGCTCCGGATCTCGGGCGCTTCGAGGAGCAGTGGGGAGTCGAGGACCCCCGGATCACGCGAGGCGAAGACGGGTATCTGATCGTATACACGGGCTACTCGCCCGGCGGTCCGCTCGTCTGCCTCGCGAAGACGACCGACTTCCGGACGTTCGAACGTCGTGGGGTGATCCAATCCCCTGAGGACAAGGACGCCGCACTCTTCCCCCGGAAGTTCGGCGGTCGGTGGGGATTGATCCACCGACCGGCCGCGAGAGGCTCCGAGCATGGGGCTCACATCTGGATGTCGTGGAGCCCCGACCTTCGTCATTGGGGCGATTCGCAGATCCTGCTCCCGGCACGGAGGGGAGCGTGGTGGGATGCCGACAAGATTGGCCTAGGGCCGCCTCCGCTCCTCACCGATCAGGGGTGGTTGCTTTGCTACCACGGGGTCCGTGTGACCGTGTCCGGCTCGATCTACCGGCTCGGTCTGGCGCTTCTTGATCGCGACGACCCCACCATCGTCATCGCTCGGGGGAACGAGTGGGTCTTCGGACCACAGACGATCTACGAACGAGCAGGTGACGTGCCCGACGTCGTGTTCCCGTGTGGGTGGATCCTGGATGAGGACGGGGACACGCTGCGGATGTACTACGGGGCGGCGGATAGCGTGGTCTGCCTGGCCACCGCCAGCGTCCGAGAGCTTCTCGAACACCTATCGAATCACCCGGCGGTCCCGGGTTCAGAGGTGCCGAGGCTCGACTTCGCGCACGAATGAGCGGGCGCACTGCCTGGGTTACCATGGCCGCCAGAAGTTCTCGAACAAGCGGGGGAGAAGAGGTTCTTGGAACGTATCGGCCACTACATCGGCGGCAAGGTCGTGGTCGGAGGCTCCGGTCGCGTTGGGCCCGTGTTCGATCCAGCGGCCGGGGTGCAGACCCATGAGGTCGACCTGGCGAGTGCCGAAGAGGTCGATCGCGCGGTCCTGGTCGCTGCGGAGGCGTTCCCCGCGTGGCGCGAGACCTCGCTCGCGAAGCGCTCGGAGATCCTGTTCCGGCTGCGCGAACTGGTCGACCGCCACCGGATCGACATCGCGAAGCTCCTGACCGCCCAGCACGGCAAGGTGCTCTCCGACGCCATGGGCGAGGTCGCTCGCGGCTTGGAGAACGTCGAGTTCGCGTGCGGTGTCCCGAATCTCCTGAAGGGCGGGTTCAGCGAACAGGTCTCGACGGGTGTCGACGTGTACTCGATCCGCCAACCACTCGGCGTGGTCGCCGGCATCACGCCGTTCAACTTCCCGGCGATGGTGCCCATGTGGATGTTCGCGAACGCGATCGCGTGCGGGAACACGTTCGTGTTGAAGCCGAGCGAGAAGGATCCCGGCGCGTCCATGTTCGTCGCGGAGTTGCTCCAGGAAGCCGGGCTCCCGGACGGGGTCTTCAACGTGGTGAACGGGGACAAGGTGACGGTCGACGCGATCCTGGAGCATCCCCAGATCGCGGCAGTGAGCTTCGTGGGGTCGACGCCGATCGCGCGCTACATCTACGAGACCGGCACTCGCAACGGCAAACGGGTCCAGGCGCTCGGCGGCGCGAAGAACCACATGATCGTGCTGCCCGATGCCGACGTGGAGATGGCGGCCGACGCGGCGGTCTCGGCCGGATACGGCTCGGCCGGAGAACGGTGCATGGCGATCTCGGTCGTCGTGGCCGTGGGTGACGTCGCCGACCCGCTGGTCCAGGCCATCCGCGACCGTCTCCCCAAGGTGAAGGTCGGGCCCGGGGATGACCCGGATTCCGAGATGGGTCCGCTCGTCACCCGCGAGCATCGCGACAAGGTGGCCGGGTACCTCGACTCCGCTCGCCTGCAGGGGGCCACCATCGTGACCGATGGACGTGAGGACGATGTGTATGAAGGCCCCGGATTCTTCTTGGGGGTGTCGCTCATCGACGACGTCCGAACCGACATGGACTGCTACCGAGACGAGATCTTCGGTCCGGTGCTCTCGGTCGTCCGCGCCGCGTCCTACGACGAGGCGCTGGGACTGGTGAACGACAACCCCTACGGCAACGGTGTCGCGATCTTCACGCGCGACGGCGGCGCGGCGCGGCGAATCCAGTTCGACGTGAACGTCGGCATGGTCGGCGTGAACGTCCCGATCCCCGTTCCGGTTGCGTACTACTCGTTCGGCGGGTGGAAAGCCTCCCTCTTCGGCGATCAGCATATGTACGGTCCGGATGGGATCAACTTCTACACGCGACAGAAGGTCGTCACCGCGCGCTGGCCCGATCCGGGGACGTCGTCCGTGGATCTCGGCTTCCCGAGGACGCGATGAGCTGGGACGACATCCTGGAGCGCGAAGACCAGGCGTGGTTGGCCCTCGCCGCACAGGTGGCGCGCCTGTCGCCCGCTCAACGCAGGACGGAGGGCGTCGTTCCCGGGTGGTCGTCCGACGATCTCGTCTGGCACTGCGCGAAGTGGGCCGAGTTCACGGTCGACCGCTTGATCGCGCTCGGCGACGGGCCCTTTGCAGATCCGTTCGCGGCCGAGTCGGACGAGCATTGGGAGGCGGAGAACCAATCGTTGGCCGCGCGTTCGAGATCGATGTCGTCAGAGGAGGTCGACGCGGGCGCGGCGTCCATCCGCGCCCGGGTCCGCGAGGCTGTCGCTGCGTTCGGCGACCTCGGTTCCGAAGCAGAGTCATTGTTGGGCGAAGAGACGTTCGTGCATTACGACGAACACGCGGCGGAGATCCGCCGCTTCCTCGACGCGCAGACGTGAAATCGACCGCCGGCTACCGGCGGCGCCGGCGCGAGCTCTATCCTTGATGGAACCAGACCGTTCGAGGAGCGATGATGCAGACCGATCACGGCACCGCACCCAACGTTCGTGACGACCGCGCGCCCTGGAAGCCGAGACCGACGCTCGGGGGCGCCGACTACACCAGTTGGGACGTCTACCAGCAGGAACGCGAGTCCATCTGGTGGGGCGACTGGGTCTGCGCCGGCCGCACCGAGGAGGTCGCGAAGCCCGGCGACTACATCGTTCGCGACATCGCCGGCGAATCGATCTTCATCGTGCGGAACCAGGCCGCCGAGCTCCACGCGTTCTACAACGTCTGCAGTCACCGTGGCACGAAGTTCGTGGACGACATCGTGGGAACGGGCAACG
>JBOGVK010000048.1:0-9322 GCA_050692375.1 Actinomycetota bacterium | reverse complement strand
GCCACCGGTCCGGTCGAGGTCACGGTCTTCGAGTCGGTCCAGCCCAAGGTCGCGAAGACCGTCTTCCACGCCTACGCGATGGCGGTGTGGGGCGAGCTGCGGCGGACCGGTGTGAGGGGCGTGAGTATCATCGCCGAGGAGGTCTGGGACCTCACCGCACTGCATCGCGCGAGAGGTGAGGGACGCTTGCGGGAAGCCATGGGGACGCGAACGGAGCCCGTCGTTGCCTCACGCCGGCTCTGGCATTCGAGCCCGGGTTCCGCGGGGTGAGCGCCGAGCCGATCCTCCATGTCGACATCGACGCCTTCTACGCCTCGGTCGAGGTGCTGAAGGATCCATCGCTCGCGGGCAAACCGGTTGTCGTGGGCGGACCGGGAGCGCGGGGGGTGGTTGCCTCGGCCTCCTACGAAGCCCGCACGTACGGCGTCCGCTCGGCCATGCCGGCCGTGCGCGCCCGGCGCCTGTGTCCCGACATCGTCTTCTTGCCCTCGGACTTCGAGGCCTACCGCGCCCATTCGAACCGCTTCCGAGAGGTCTTGCGCTCCTACTCGCCCCTCGTGGAACCGATCTCCCTGGACGAAGCGTTCCTGGACGTCTCGGGCGCCACGATGCTGTTCGGATCGCCGGGGGAGATCGCGGCGAAGATCCGCGCCGACGTGGTCACCGAGGTCGGCGTCACGTGCTCCGTCGGGATCGCTCCGACGAAGTTCGTCGCGAAGCTCGCTTCGGACGAGTGCAAGCCGGATGGCCTGTTGATGGTGCCCGCCGATGAGGTGCAAGGATTCCTGGAGCTCCTGCCGGTGCGGCGGCTGTGGGGCGTGGGAGAGAAGACCGGCGAGACCCTCGGCCGTCTGGGGATCAGCACGATCGGCGAGCTGGGGCGCACGCCGCTTGCGATCTTGGAACGACTGCTAGGAGAGGGCACGGCCCGCCATCTCTCCGCGCTCGCGAACGGTGTGGACGACCGGGACGTGATCCCGTACGAGCCCCCGAGATCCGTGAGTCACGAGGAGACCTTCGAACACGACCTCGATGCCGACGAGGAGATCCTTCGGGAGCTCCTCGACCTCTCCGGGCGGGTCGCGTCACGCTTGCGCGAAGACGGCTATCGGGCACGTACGGTCGTCCTGAAAGCCCGTCTGGCCAACTTCCAGACGCTCACCAGATCTCGCACGCTGTCCGATGCAACCGACATCGGCGCGGAGGTGTACAGAACCGTCTCCGAGCTCTACCGGGCGTTGCCAGGGCAACGCCGGCGCATCCGATTGCTGGGTGTCCAGGCGACAGGGTTGGTGGAAGCCGGTGTCGAGCAGCTCGCGCTCCTCCACGAAGAGCGGTGGGGAGATGTCGAGCGAGCCCTCGACCGGATCGAGCGGCGCTTCGGCCGTGGAGCGGCTCGTCCGGCCTCCCTGATCGACCGCGATCGCCGGACCTGACCCCTCGCAGCACCCAGGCCCATCTGCTCAAGGTCTCCGTTGCATCGCTCGACTCCTATAATCGAAGACGTACGGCCCTCTCGCCACGGCCCAGGCCAAGACTCAGGCCAAGACTCAGGCAGGGAACGGATGCCCCTCAGCGATCACGAACAACGGATCCTCGAAGAGATCGAGAAGCGTCTCGCGGAAGATGATCCGCGTCTGGTGGAACAGGTCGGTCGAACCGACCTGTACACCCACCTCGCGCGTCGCATCCGCTTCGCCGTCCTCGCGTTCTTCGTCGGCGTGATGCTTCTGCTGCTCTTCGTCGTCTCACCTTGGGCGGCGGCGATCGGGTTCGTCGTCATGGTGCTGTCCTCGCTGTTGATCTACCGGTACCTCGGTCAGCTCGGCCGAGATCAGATCCGCGAGATGCAGACTTCGGGCCGTCTCACCCTTGCCGGATTCCTAGGCCGCGTCGGTGCGCGGTTCGCTCGGCGACCGCCGCCGCCGGGCGACGATCCGCGAACCTGAGGACGGCACACCCCGTTATCGACGTAGCCCGTCCGGGTGGTTTGTCGACGCTTGTGACCTCAGCGCTTGCCACACTTCCGCGCACTGCTGTACAACAGGACTCCCTTCCCCTGGGTGCGTGACCGTTCACCCGACGTTGAGTCTTCAGGTGACGGGCTCGGACCGACGCGGTGTGGCAGGCGAAGTTCGTGAAAGGGCGCGCGTCCATGGAGGGATTCACGGCTCATCAGGCGAGTAAGTTCACCAGCTGTACGTCACGTCAACTTCGGTATTGGGATCAGATCGAGCTGGTGCAACCATCCGTTCAGGGGACGGGCGGCCGTCCCGGAGTACCGCGGCTCTACTCGTTCCGCGATCTGGTAGCGCTGCGCGTGGTCAAGTCGCTTCTCGACGGAGGCATGTCGTTGCAGCGGGTACGGCGTGCGTGGGCGTTCCTGAACAAGAAGGCTGGTTTGGATCGACATCTGTCAGATGTGAAGCTCGTGACGGACGGACAGAGCATCTTCAAGATCTGTCGTCGCGACGGCGAGGTGATCGACGCTCTGCGTGAGGGACAGATGGCGTTCTTCGTCGCGATCGACGACATCGCGACCAGCGTTCGCACCAACGTCTCGCAGTTCAGCGAGGACCGGGAACGTTTCGTCAGAGCGCTGCGAGAAGCCGCGGCCCATACCGCCACCGGGTCATGAGGTCCTGATCCGCTACTGACGAACGCGGTAGTGACCGGCGATCCGGCGCCCCCAGGCCGTCCTCTCTCGGAGATCGCGTAGGGCGGTTGACGCGGCCTCGGAGGCCTCCCGAGCGTCAGACTCCGGTGGGTCCTGCGAGGCGTAGGCGGCTCGAACCGCGATCGATGTCAGCCGGTCGAGGTGGCCGTCTTTCAGCGCTCCAGAGGTCGAGAGCCGCCGCCTGAACTCGTCGAGGGTCTCTCCCGGGCCGCGCCCGTACCCAAGGTCGGCGGCGCGCTCCGTGAAGACGTCATAGGTCGCGAGGATCAGCGCTCGCGGCGCGTGACCGGCGCGCAGGAGGTGTGCCCGTTGTCGGAGGGCGCGTACGGGCGGGATCAAGCACGCGACCAGAAGGGCCAGGCCGAACAGGAACGAGGCGACGGTCCCGATCGGAACGTGTCGGCCCTGTTTTCCGGCGACCCGCCCGGGGGGAAGGGGCGGGAGCGCCACTCCGGTTTGGAAGTCCCGACGATCGATGTTCCGGAGCTGACCTGGCAGGTTCCCAGCGCTCCCCGACGTCCCGGGAGCGTTCGGTCCCCCCGCGCCGCCGGTGGGCGTGCATCCGGGAGCGCCCGAGGGGCACACGACGGCCGGGTGCTGATATCCCTCGGCGATCGGGTTGATCCGACCGGGCGTGGGCTCGAAGGCGAGCCACCCGTAGGTCGGGAACCGCACCTCGACCCAGCTGTGTGCATCCTTCGTGGTCACATGCCACACACCCGCGTCAGCGTCGAACGTCCCGGGAGTGAACCCGACGGCGACGCGAGACGGGAATCCGATCGAACGCACCATGATGGCCATAGCGCTCGCGAATTGCTGGCAGAAGCCCCTCCGCGTTTGCTCCAGGAAATTGAGGAGTGTGTAGGAATCGTCCCGTGGTGGAACGGTCTGATCGTAGGTGAAGACGCTGGGGTCGTTCAGGTGATCCTGGATGGCCAGGATGCGCTCGTAGTCGTTGGTGGCGCCGGCGGTCCATGCCTCGGCGATCTGGTGGATGCCGGCGGCGACGTCCGTCGGGAGCTGGGAGAGGTCCGTGTAGCGAGGGTCTTGCGCCGGAGGCGGGATGACCTCCGTGGCCAATTGCTCCGGTGTCGGTTGCTGAGCGACCGATGTCACGTGATACGCCGTCCCGGCGTCGAGGTTGTTCTCGACGATCGCCGTCCCCGTGTCGTCGTTGAACCGGACCGACGTGCCGGGAACCTCGATCTGCTGTGGCGGGTAGGCAACGGGGAGCCAGGGGAATCCCAGGTTGCTCGAGACCCGAAACGTCTGATCGATCGTCTGGCTCCTCGGGGCGCCTGAGGAGATCACCGTCTCGGGAGTGATCGGCTGGCCTTGGGCAGCGTTGTCGGGGAGGAACGTGTCGCCGTTGAAATCCGGGAGCGACAGCATCCGCCAATACGAGCCGACGTTGGACGTCACCTGGAAGACTTCGACGGGATCCTTCCTCGTCAGAGCCGCCTTGATCGATACCAGCGGGTCGATGCGGACCCGGTCCGAGGAGTTCGTAGAGTTGATGTCGAAGATCGCCTTCGAGCCGAACCCCGGCATGAGCAGCGGGACGAGGGCGGCGGTCGCGACCGCCGCGACCGCGACGCGACGCGCGCCGTGGCTGGCGGTCGCGGACAAACGTGCGCGCGACCCCGGCCCCGTCCATACGGGTCCCCAACCCTGGACGCGCCGGAGCGCGTCAGCGAACACCACGATGAGCGCTGCGGCCAGGAACGCCACGCCGTACTGCGGCTTGATGAGGTCCTCCAACACGGTGTCGGCGAACGCCAGCATCGCGATCGGCGGCAGGAGGGACAGGAGCGGACTGCCCGCCCGGAACGCGAGCGCGTGACAGGAGAACATCGCCGCCCACATGGCGACGATCGACGCAAGCATCAGCGGCTTCAGGGGTATCGTCGGAGCGACCTGCAGGCGGGCCTGTTCGCGGACGAGCCGCGACGCGTCGAGCGCATGCCGGAACGTGTCCAGCGTCGGGAAGCCGTGCCAGGTGGTCCAGGGGTAGAGGATGAGGCCGATCGCGATCGCCAGGAGTGCCGCAGACACCAGGGTCGCGAGCAAGAGGTTCCGCCGCTCGAGGGCGCTCGCGACCACCGCCGAAGCCAGCGCGACCGCCATCAGGCGCCAGGTCGAGCCGTGACCCGCGAACACGCGGCCGAAGGCGAACGCCGTCGCGATCGCGATGCTGCAGATCGCCAGGAGCGCGATCAGACGCTGTGTGCGAAGAGTCGTTCCTTGGGGGTGTGCCATCGGTCCTTCAGACGCATGGATGGAGGCAGGACGACGAAGTCCCATCCGGCGCGGGTCAGGGCGAGACGGGCCTGCGTGGCTCGTCCCTCCAATTGGGCTTGCCGCTCGGGCGGCAGGGTGTCCGGATCGACGGGGTAGATGAGAACGGCAAGTTTGGGTCCGAAGGCCGCACCGCTGCGGACCATGGACGTGACCTCGCCCGGCTGAGGCGGCGACCCGACGAAGACCAGCGTCGTGTCGCCGGACGCACCCGCGCGCAGATGGGCGAGCGCCGGCCCGATCGAGCGGACCTGTGCGTGTGCAACACTCGTCAGGGCCTCCAGGAATCGCTCCTCCGAGAGCGCGGCGGGCTGGGTGTCGGCGGTCGCGAGCTTGAGGGAGAAACCACCCCGCGCGAGCACGACTCCGAGCGTTGCTGCCACCGAGACCCCGCGCTCGAAGGCCGCTCCGTGGGTCTTCCCGAGGGCATCCTCGCGCGAATCGAGGAACACGAGTCCGCTCGCCCTCCGTGAGGATTCGTCCTGGCGGATCATCAGCTCGCCGGTACGCGCAACGCTCGGCCAGTGGATCCGGCGAAGATCGTCGCCCTCGTTGTACTGCCGCATCGTGTAGTACTCCTCGCCGGTCCGGAAGAGGTTCCGGGTGCGGGACGCACCAACGTTCGATCCGAACGCCGACTCGGGTGTGCCGCTCAGATCCTCGATCTCCGGTGTGACGATCAGCTCCTCGCGTTCATCGAATTCCAACCTCTGCCGCACCAACGCGAACGGGTCGGAGACGTCTACCGAGAGCGGTCCCAGCTGGTACCGCCCTCGGGTCTGAGGCAAGATGGTGTAGGTCACCTGTTGCATACCGCGCGCCGGGACACCCGAAACGACCATCCGCGCGGGTCGCCCGAGCGCCGGGGGGAGCCGGTCCTCGAGCATGAGGAACGACGTGGCCGTGGCCGATCGGTTCTCGACGTCGATCTGCACGGTGACGCGCGTCCCGGGTGCGACACGCACGTCGGATAAGCGCCGACGGACCGCGATGCGCTGGCGACCCCATCTGACGAAGAGCGCGGCGATCGCCGGCAGCGCCGCGAGACCGAGCGCAATGACCTCCAGCCCAGGAGAGCCGATGATCCGAGCGACCAACCACATCGCGAGGCCCGCGAAGAGAACGGCCACTCCGCGGCCCGATGGCATCAGGGGTTCTCCGCCACCGGCACCGCGACTTCGGCGAGGATCTCCGCCAGGATCACTTGGGGTGATCGACCGCTCATGACCGCGTCAGCCGTCACGATGATGCGATGCGCGAGCGAGGGGACGACGAGAGCTTTCACGTCGTCGGGGATGACATAGTCTCGTTCTTCGGCGGCGGCCATAGCTCTTGAAGCCCGAAGGATCATGATCGACGCTCGTGGGCTCGCCCCCAGGTACATGTCGGAGTGACGGCGGGTCGCTTCCACGATGTCGACGATGTAGCGCCGGATGGCGGGCGCCACGTGAACCTGCTGCGCCTGCTCGATCATCTCGGCGACGCCTGGGGCGTCATTCACGGGGCCGATGTCGGTAAGAGGTGTCCCCGCGCTATGGCTCGCGAGGAGTTCGGCCTCCACCTCGGCCGTCGGATAGCCGATCGCCAGTCGAAGCATGAATCGATCGAGCTGCGCCTCTGGCAACGGGTACGTGCCCTCGTGTTCGATCGGGTTCTGTGTCGCGATGACCATGAACGGCCTGCCCAATGGGTGGGTTTGGGTATCCACCGTGACCTGTCGCTCTTCCATGCACTCCAACAGCGCGGACTGGGTCTTCGGGCTTGCGCGGTTGATCTCGTCGCCGAGAACGATGTTCGCGAAGATGGCTCCGGGCTTGAACTCGAAGTCCCCGTGCTCTTGGTTGAACACGTTGACCCCGGTGACGTCCGTCGGCAGAAGATCGGGCGTGAATTGGATCCGGCGGAAGGAGCAATCGATCGAACGGGCGATCGCCTTTGCCAGCATCGTCTTCCCGACGCCCGGTACGTCTTCGATCAAGAGGTGTCCTTCGGCCACCAGGGCGACGAGTGCCAGCCGGATCTCGTGGTGTTTGCCTCGAACGACCCGTTCCACGTTCTCTTCGATCTCATGGAAGCGGGAGGCGAACCGCTGCCATTCCTGTCGCTGTCGTACCTCCACGATCACCTCCCAGGTGGGACGGCCACCATCTTACGAGGGGCATCCTCTCGCAGCGTCGGACGGACGCCTCGGCGGGTTCTACGGTCGGAAACGAAGGCAAGTTCCCGAAATGGACCGGAGATCGTGGGGACGGCTGCCGAACCTCGAACGGTTCCCGGGGGAGGAGGGACCCGTTCGTTGCGGAGAACGACGGGCCGGCCCGGCCGGCGGACGCCCCGCGCGGCCCCTGTTCGCAACTCCTAGGCATCTCGTCCGAACCGGCCCGTCGTGTCCTGTGCAAGATTACACACGTGTGATTCAACGAGCGCAAGCATCGTGCCGGACGTGGGCACAACGAGGGCTCGACCGCGACCCGAACGCAAGACGGGCCGCTAAACTGGCCCGCATGGGCCGTGCCCTCGTGCTGAACGCATCCGACTCGCCCCTCGCGGTCGTGGCTGCGCGCCGAGCGGTCGTGCTGGTGCTGAAAGACAAGGCCGAGGTGGTCCTGTCGAACGGGATGGTCTTCCGATCCGCCACGATCTCGATGGAGGCCCCTTCCGTCGTTCGGCTTCGGCGCTACGTCCGCGTGCCGTATCGTCCACACGCTCCGCTCACCAGACGCGCAGTCTTCGCGCGGGACGAGTGGACCTGCCAATACTGCGCCGTTCCGGCCGAGAACCTCGACCACGTGATCCCTCGCTCTCGAGGCGGGACCCACACCTGGGAGAACGTCGTCGCGGCCTGCCGGCGTTGCAACGCGAAGAAGGAGAACCGCACACCCCTCGAGGCGGGGTTCACGTTGGCTCGACGTCCGTTCGCTCCCACCGACGGCTTCCGATTGACCCTCGGCCGACTCGAGCCCGGCTGGGAGGACTACCTCACGTAGCTCCGGGCTGAGCCCACAGCCTGCCTCCCTCTCCCCTCGACGACGACCCATCTCACCGCCTCACCGCCACCTTTCTGCCGCTTGCTGTTGACCCAGTGGAGTGATAGTGGGATAAAGGTGGGCCAAAGTGGAGGAAAGGGGAGGGGGCGTGGCCGAACTGCTCGGCACGCATAGCTATCAGCTCGACCCCAAGGGCAGGCTGTCGTTGCCGGGGCGGTTCCGCGAGGCGTTCGCGGATGGTCTCTGGCTGACCATCGGCCAAGATGGCTGCCTGTTCTGCTTCCCCAGGGCCGAGTGGGAGCGCCGCTCCGACGAGGTCTCGTCCTCTCCCCTTTCCGATGCCGACGGTCGTGCGTACTCCCGGTTGTTCTTCGGCTCATCCGACGAGGCGAAGCTCGACGGACAGGGTCGCGTGACGATCCCCCAACGATTGCGGGATGCCGTCGGTATCAACAAAGACGTAGTGGTGCTCGGTGTTCGGGACCGGATGGAGATCTGGGATCGGGAGGCCTACGGCCGCTACACGGATCGGTACGCCGTTGCCTATCAGGCCGGCGACCTCGACCCCAGGAGGAACACGTGACGCCGAACAAGCTCGGGACCGAGGTTCGTCAGAGCCTGTCGCTGATCGCCATGGCTGCACTCACCGTGCTCGCATCGATCGGACTCGGACTCCTCGCAGGCCATATCGGGTGAGGGTGGAGGACGCGGAACACGACCCGGTCATGGTGCGCGAGGTGATCGGATTCCTCGGGGCGAGGGGAACCGTGGTCGACATGACGCTCGGCGCCGGCGGTCACGCGGAGGCGCTGCTCGCGGCCGGCGTGGATCGACTGGTCGGCGTGGACCGGGATCCGTCGGCGCTCGACCTGGCACGTGCTCGTCTCGCGACCTTCGGCGATCGGTTCCAGCCGATCCGCGCGCGCTTCTCCGAGATCGACGGATCGGCGGTCGAAGGGGCGGTGGACGGCATCCTCTACGACCTCGGGGTGTCGTCCATGCAGCTCGATCGTGCGGAGCGCGGGTTCAGCTTCCGCGAGGACGGACCGCTCGACATGCGGATGAGCGATGAAGGTCCCACAGCCGCCGACCTCGTGAACGGCCTGCCGGAGAGCGAGCTCGCCGATCTGATCTTCGAGTACGGCCAAGAACCGAAGTCGCGACGGATCTCGGGCGCGATCGTGCGCGCGCGGTCGCGTTCGCGGATCGAGACCACCGATCAGCTGACCGGCATCGTCGTGGGCGCCGTGGGACGACGTCCGGGGGGCCCCCACCCCGCGCGTCGGACGTTCCAGGCGCTCCGCATCGCGGTCAACCGGGAGCTCGAGGAGCTCGCCGCCTCCCTGCCTCAGGCGGTCGA
>JBOGVK010000047.1:0-6124 GCA_050692375.1 Actinomycetota bacterium | reverse complement strand
CGCCGGTAAACGACTCCCCCAGCGGATACCTCCGTTCGGGTCGCGGACCGGGACCGGGAATGTCCACCGCTCGCCTGCTTCTTCTTCCCCTCTGGCTTCGGGGATCCTTCCGGCGTGCGGGGGTTCGGGGTCGCGGAACCTTGGCGGCGTCGCTTCCGAGGCGGTCGACCCATCGTCAGCCTTCGGCGCTGGAGCTGGTCGCGCTCGTCATCGACGGGATTCTATGCGCCGGAGCAACCATGCTTCGGTCCGGTCGGGGCGCTTCCGAACTGGGGGCTTTGGGAGAGCGGGCAACGTGCCGATGGTTCTGGCGTACGCACGATCGTGGTTGCCGCACGTGCATCCGCGGCCGACGGGAGAGGATCCATGGAGATCAACGAACTGCTCCGTTACACGGTGGAGCGAGGGGCGAGCGACCTGCACCTGAAGGTCGGCAACGTCCCGTTCCTGCGTGTCGACGGCGAGCTGCAGCCCACGCAGTTCCCTGCCCTCACAGCGGCCGACGCCGAGGCCTTCGGCATGGAGCTGATGTCCGACCACAAGAAGCGGGAGTTCGAGGCCTCGAGCGAGGCCGACCTCGGCGTCACGCTCGCCGGCGTCGGCCGATTCCGGGTGAACGTCTTCCGCCAGCGCGGCGTCGTCGGGTTGGCGATCCGCCGCGTGCGATCCGAGATCCCGACGTTCGAGGAGCTGCGGATGCCTGAGGTGATGAAGGTGCTGGCTGACTCGCCACGCGGCCTGGTCCTGATCACCGGACCGACGGGGACCGGGAAGACGACCACGATCGCGTCGATGATCGGCCATATCAACAGCACACGCCGCTGCCACATCGTGACGGTCGAAGACCCGATCGAGGTCGTGCACGACGACGCCCTGTCGATCATCCAGCAACGCGAGATCGGGATCGACACCGACTCGTACGCGAACGCCCTCCGCCATGTGATCCGACAGGACCCCGACGTGATCTTCATCGGAGAGATCCGCGACCCCGAGTCCGCGCTGTCGGCGATCCAAGCGGCTGAGACGGGTCACCTGGTCATCTCGACGTTGCACACGATCGACTGTGTCGAGACGATCAACCGGATCCTGGACCTGTTCCCTCCTTCGCAGCAACGAGAGGTTCGCTCTTCGTTCGCCGGTTCCCTCCGCGGGATCGTCGCGCAACGGTTGGTGTCTCGCGCCGACGGCAAGGGCCGCGTTCCCGCCGTCGAGGTGTTGATCAATACCGGTCGCGTCTTCGACCGGATCGTCGACCCCGACGAAACCGATTCGATCCCCGAGGTCATCGCCGACGGTGACTACTACGGCATGCAGACGTTCGATCAGGCGTTGGTCAAGCTCGTCAAGGAAGGTCTCGTTGCCGAGGATGAGGCGCGCCGCAACTCGACGAACCCCCACGACTTCGACCTGGCGCTCATGGGCGTGATGGACCGTCGCGCATCGATCGGTCCTCGGGCCCCGACGCCGGCCTCCTAGCCCGCGATCTCACCCGCGGCGCGCATCGCCCGAAGCTCCATCGGGTGTCGCCGGTATCCATACGGGATCGCGAGCAGCAGATAGACCGGGATGAACAACGGCCCCCACAAGCAGTATTGCTTGATGTGGTGTCGCTCGTGAACGGACAATGTGCCCTCAAGCGGTGCTGCCGATACGATCACGAACCCGATCGTCATCGCGGTGCGATGCAAGCGTGGCATCAGCGCGGTGATCCCACGGGGTTGCTTGTCGAAGATGAAGGCGCCGTCGAGGCGGGGCGCCTGGAACGTGCACAACCCCACGACGAGACCGAGGAGCGTGTTCGGCATCGTCCAGAGGAACCCCAGCCAGACCGGCATGTCCGCCACGCTACCGCGCGGGTGGTCGCCAAGAAGGTCGCCTGAGGACGGAAGGGTATCGTGATGCCGTCATGACCACGCTCGATGTCGACCCGCTCGCGAGAGAGCTCGGCGAGCGATTCGTCGCCGCCGGGTTCGAGCTGTACCTGGTCGGCGGCGTCGTGCGCGACGCCATGCTCGGCCGTGTCTCGCCGGATCAGGACCTCGCGACGTCCGCGAAGCCGCACGAGACCACCAGGCTCCTGCAGGGGTGGGCAGACAATCGCTATCACGTGGGCGTGCGGTTCGGCACCGTGGGGGCCCGCAAAGACGGCCGGCTGTTCGAGATCACGACGTTCCGCGAAGAGGTGTACGCGCAAGAGCATCGCAAGCCGGCCGTGACGTTCGCGAAAGACATCCAGACCGATCTCTCGCGGCGGGACTTCACCATCAACGCGATGGCCGTGCGCCTGCCCGACGGAGAGTTCGTCGATCCGTTCGGCGGGGTGAAGCATCTTGCGAGCAAGACACTGGACACGCCGCTCGAGCCCGAGGTCGCGTTCTCCGATGACCCGCTGCGGATGTTGCGGGCCGCTCGGTTCGTCTCCCAGCTGGAGGTGACGCCTTCCGAGCGCGTGATCCGGGCGATCGGCGAGATGCGGGAGCGCCTGCCGATCGTCTCGGCGGAGCGGATCCGAGCGGAGTTGGACCGGTTGCTGATGGGGACGAAGCCATCGGACGGACTGCGCCTGATCGTCGACACGGGGCTGGCAGATGAGTTCCTGCCGGAGCTCTCGGCGCTGCAGTTGGAGCAAGATCCTGTGCATCGACACAAAGATGTGCTGCAGCACACCTTCGCGGTGGTCGAACGGTGTGACCCGACGGATCTGGTTCTGCGGCTCGCTGCGCTGCTGCACGACATCGGTAAGCCGAAGACCCGCTCGATCACACCCGATGGCGTGCAGTTCCACCACCACGAAGTCGTCGGTGCGCGGATGGCCGATGCCCGACTCCGGGAGCTTCGCTATCCGAACACCGTGGTTGACGACGTCCGCACGCTGGTGGAGCTCCACCTTCGGTTCCATGGTTACGGTGAGGGTTGGACCGACGCGGCGGTTCGCCGGTACGTGCGGGACGCAGGTCCGTTGCTCGATCGGCTGAATCAGCTGACGCGCGCGGACTGCACGACACGCAACACGGCCAGGGCCGACCGGCTCGCGCAGTTGCAAGACGAGCTGGAGGAACGGATCGCGCGCTTGGCGGAGGAGGAGAACCTCGAAGCGATGCGACCTCCGATCGACGGCAGGCAGGTGATGGCGCATCTGGGTATCCCACCCGGCCCGCTCATCGGAAAGGCGCTCGCCTACCTGTTCGAGCTGCGGATGGAGCGGGGGCCGATCCCGGAGGACGAGGCGTTCGCTCTGCTGGAGGAATGGGCTCGTGAGCGCGAGGTAGCGACGTAGGCTTGGCCGGAGCTGCCGTGCCCGGGCCCACAGGTTGTTCGGGCCGCGTGCCGATAGGGAAGCGTGGAACGGATCTGGACATCGTTCGCCTCGCGGCTGCGTGAGGCTCGGAGCATCGACGGCGGCTTCGGGCCGCGCCCAGGTCAGCCGTCTGAGGCCGAGCCCACCGCGCTCGCGACGATCGCGCTCGAAGACGCGGATGGACAGGCGTGGCTGAGCCAGCACCAGGCCGATGACGGTTCGGTGTCGTTCGACGCAGCGAGCGTGGTGAACGATTCGGCCACGGCCTTCGCCGCGATCGCGCTCGAGGTCGGGGATGCGCGCGAGCGGGCGCTCGATCATCTCGAGGGAACGCTCGCCCGCACCTACCGGTCGACGGCTGCCATCCCGCACGACACGTCCTTCCGGGGGTGGGCGTGGACCGAGGACACCGCCGGCTGGGTCGATCCGACGTCCCGCGCGACGCTGGCGTTGCGACTGCTGCGTCCCGACGCCCCGGCGATCACCGACGGCCTCGGTCTCCTCGCCGACCGTGAGACGGTCGGCGGTGGATGGAACTACGGCAACCGCGTCGTGTTCGGCGACGACCTCTGGCCGTACGCGCAGACGACGGCCGCTGCGCTCCTGGCGCTCCAGGGAACCAACCCGGAGCTCGAAGGGCGAGGCATGGACATGCTTCGGACGCTCTGGCGGGACGAACGAGAGGGCGGACTTTCGCTCGCGATGTCGAGCGCCGTGCTCGGGCTCCGTCGAGACTCGGACACAGCGGGGGCACGCGGTGCGCTGGTCGATCTCTTTGAACGGACGGCGTTCCTGGGCGACGTCGTGACGCTCGCCTGGGCCGTGATCGCAACCGGTCCAGCGCTCTCACGTCTGGGGGTGGCGAGGTGATGGCCGAGATGGACCGCAGGACGTTCCTGGCTCGGTCGGTGGTTGCGGCCGGCGCCATCAGTGCTGCGGTGCTCGTGGGGGAGCAGCTGGTGAAGCGCAGTCGCGAGCAGCCTTGGGACACCGCGGCGTTCGCACCTCCGGGGGATGCCCGCGTGGCGATCCTGCGGGCCACGAGCTACGACGGGGATCTCGCGGGCGTGGTCGGTGAGGGGCTTCGCGCGATCGGGACCGAAGTTCGCGGTGCGCGCGTCGTGCTGAAGCCCAACCTGGTCGAGTTCAACCGGAACACCGCGATCAACACCGATCCGCGGCTGATCGCGGCGGCGGTCGTCGCGTTGCGTCGCCTCGGCGCTGCCGATGTCGTGGTCGGCGAGGGCCCCGGCCACCGCCGCGACACGCAATACATCGTCACCAGCTCGGGTCTGTTGGAGGCGCTCGACTCGGTCGAGGCGCGGTTCGTCGACCTGAACACCGACGCGGTGTCGCGCGTGCCGCTACATAGCCGCTACACGGCTTTCGGCGACCTGTGGCTCCCGCAGACGATCGCCAACGCCGACATCGTGGTCTCGATGCCCAAGATGAAGACGCACCATTGGGCGGGGGTCACCCTCTCTCTCAAGAACTGCTTCGGTTGCGTACCGGGGCGCGTGTACGGCTGGCCGAAGAACGCGCTGCATTGGGCCGGGCTCGAGCAATCGATCCTGGATGTGGCCGGAGCCGTCCGGCCCGACTATGCGATCGTGGACGGCATCATCGGCATGGAGGGCAACGGGCCGATCTCGGGCACGCCGATCGCCGCGGGCGTGCTGGTGTTCGGCGACGACCCGGTCGCGACGGACGTCGTGAGCGCGCGCGTGATGGGCTTCGATCCCGAGAAGATCACCTATCTGGCCGAGGCCGGGCGGTTCCTGGGTCAGGGCGACATGGATCGGATCCGCATCGAGGGCGAGGACCCCAGCGCCGTGACGACGGACTTCGCCGCGCTTCCGCAGTTCGATCCGATGAAGGCCTGACGAGCCGCAACGCCGGGGAAGTCCTCGCGAGTACGCTTCCGCGCATGACCGATCCCGAGCGTGGTCTCAGCGCTGCGGAGGTCTCCGAACGCGAAACGCGGGGCCAGGTCAACGTGGTCCCGACATCGCACACGCGAACCGTCGGCCAGATCGTCCGTGCGAACGTCTTCACGCGTTTCAATGCTTTGCTCGGCGGCATGCTCGCGGTGATCTTGGTGGTGGGTCCGGTTCGCGACGCGCTCTTCGGGTTCGTCTTGGTCTCGAACGCCGCCGTCGGTGTCTGGCAGGAGCTGCGCGCCAAACGGACGCTCGACCGGCTCAGCGTGCTCACCGCTCCGAAGGCCCATGTCGTGCGTGACGGGAACGTGCTCGAGATCCCGACCGACCACGTCGTGATCGACGACATCCTGGAGCTTGTCCCGGGCGGGCAGATCGTCGTCGACGGCGAGGTGGTCGTCACCGATGGGCTGGAGCTCGACGAGTCGCTCCTCACCGGTGAATCCGAGTCCGTCGTCAAGGTTCTGGGCGAGCGAGCGCTGTCGGGCTCGTTCGTCGCTGCGGGTTCGGGCCGCATGGTGGCGACGACGATCGGCTTGGATACGTACGCCGTGAAGCTGGCTCTCGAAGCCCGACGGTTCACGCTCACCAGATCGGAGCTCCAGGTCGGCATCGACCGGATCCTTCGGTGGGTGACGTTCGCCATCGTGCCGACGGCCACCCTGTTGTTCGTGAGTCAGCTCCGCCACCAGAGCACTTGGCGTCCCGCGGTAGCGGGCGCGGTCGCAGGCACGGTCGCGATGGTCCCCGAGGGCTTGGTGCTGTTGATGACGGTCGCGTTCGCGGTTGCCGTGCGGCGTCTGGCGAAGCGGAACGTGCTCCTGCAAGAGATGCCCGCCGTCGAGGGCCTCGCGCGGGTCGACGTCTTGTGCATCGACAAGACCGG
>JBOGVK010000046.1:0-5466 GCA_050692375.1 Actinomycetota bacterium | reverse complement strand
ATCTGTGTGAGCGCCAACGTGAACGTGGCGACGACGAACGGCTCCGCGCTCGACCTGTTGAAGGTCCGATCCGCGGGTGGTGGGCCGATCGCGAAGGCGTACCTCACCGCCACCGGCAAGCTCGCGGTCCGTTCGGACTTCGCCGCCACGCAGAAGGTGTCGAACGCGAGCCTGATCACCGGCTGGAACGCGCTCGAGCTCTGCGGCACGGTTGGATCCGCGACGGGGTGGGACCTCTACCTGAACGGAACGAAGGTCGTGGACAACTGGGTCGCAGACACCGGCAGCCTCCCGGTCGCGAGGGTTCAGATCGGCGATACGGTCGCCAAGACGATCGTCGCGAACTGGGACGACATCGTCGTCGACCAGATCCCGGGATAACGAGATCGGGCCTGCGCCGGCGGGATGACAGCCGGCGCAGGCACCCGGTCCCTCGACCAGGCGCAAGGACTGCGTTCAACCGCCGGTGGATCGCGACTTCGACGACTTCCTGCTCAACGCGCGGCGCAGCTCGGCCAGTCGGAGCGCACCGCGGAAGCGCCAGAGCGCGAAGGCGTACGTCGGGACGGACACCAACGCGAAGATGGCCAGCCCGCCGAGCGTCGGCCCCACGATCCAACGGATGAGGAGGCCGGGGATCGCGAAGGAACCGACCGTGGTGCCGACGGCGGTCAGGAACCCCGAGCCGAACGGATCCAACCCGAGGAGGAATCGGACCTCGACGAGTGGGGCCAGGTTGTTCACCGCGATGCTTACCGCCCACGCGATGGCCGCCCCCTCCATCCCGATCCGGGGGATCAAGAGCAGATTGAGCCCGATGTTCAGCGCGAGTGCGACCACGGTGTTCAACAGGTTCCACGAGCTCTTGCCGGCCATGAGCAGCACTACGTCGACCGGCCCACACGCCATCGCGATCAGCATCGCTCCCGACAGGATCGCTAAGACCGTGGCACCTTCGACGAACCCATGCCCGAAGATCTGAAGGAATGGCGTCGCGAAACAGGCCAGGGTGAGGTAGCCCGGCCACGTGAGCATGATCAGCCACCACGTCGCCGTCTGGTAGACGGATTTGGCGTCATCGATCTGATGACGAGCGAACAGATCGCTGATCTGCGGCGCGATCACCTGGATCACGGCCACGAGGACGAAGGAGCCCACCTGGATGTAGCGGCTCGCCGCGGTGTAGATCCCCGCCTCGCGCGCCGTCGCGAGGGCGCCGATCAACAGGGTGTCGAGCCACAGGATCCCGACCTGGAAGACGGCGGCGAGTCCTCGCGGCGCCGTGAAGGACCAGAACTCGGCCGCGAGGTCCCTCGCAGCACGTCGAGCGTCGCCTCCCGTCCACGTCCGCTCCGCCCTCCGCAGGAGCGCGAGCGTGGTGACGATCCCGGCGACGAACCCCAAGGCGATCGGGCCCGCGTACGCGACCGCGAGGGCCGCGGCGCCGGCTCCGGTGGAGAAGACGATCGTGGCGAAGAGCGGCTGCAACAACGGCCGGGAGATCTTGTCGATGAGCACGGTCGGCAGGATCGTCCCGAAGCCGCGGGTCGTGGCCACGCTCACCGTATACGCCGAGGCGAGCGGCACGAACGGTGCCAGCGCCCGGAGGTAGGTCTCGACCGTGCCCTCCTGGATACCGTGGCCGAAGATGTGTGCGAGCTGGGGCGCGAACACCCACATGCACGTGGCGGCTACGGAACCGATCGCGAAGACGGGGACCAATGCCACGGCGAACGTGGTTCGGAGATCGGACACAGCTCCGAGCGCGAGATGCCGCGCGATCAGTCTCACGGCACCGGTATCAGCTCCGAGCTCGAGCGTGTTGCTGGCGATGCTGAACGCCGCGAGCGCGACGAAGAATGGACCGGCTCCCGACGCCCCCAACCCCCGCGTCAGGACGACGACGAGGATGAAGCCAAGGATCCCACTGAGGATCGAGGCGGCGAGGTTGAGAACCCCGCCGCGCGCGAAACGGGACAGCTGGCCGGCATCCGCGTCGGTCGATCCGACACCGGCGCCGGTGTGCGACGAAGCATCGTCAGCCGGCGTCAACCGTCCCACTCGAACGTGTGTCCGAGGAAGTCATTCAATCGCCGGTTCGGCTGGGCGAAGCGCTCTTGGAGACGTGTACGCGTCTCCGGTCGCATGTCGGAGCGAGCCGTGGGGTTGAATCGGTCGTACCTGGCGAGGTGGCGCCGAGGAAGACCCAGGAAGTCGAGGACGCTGGTGTACGCCGTCTCGGGATCGGCGAAGAAGTCTTCGCTCCGCAGGACGAGCAGACGATCGCGCGGGAACAGGGCGGCCCACCGTTCGAGCTGTTCCGCGTACATCCCGCGCGCCGCGTAAGAGAAATGTTGGTAGTCCCACGCGCGGTAGAGGGGATCCTCATGCATCCTGTCGACCTCACCCGCGAGGCGTCCCTCTTCCGCATCGAGGGCCGCCTCGAACGTGGGCAGCGGTTCAAGGTCACGCTGCCGGTAGTGCTTGTAGTGAGAGAACGCCCGTTCCACGGGGTCCCGAAGCATCACGATCAAGCGGACGTCAGGCAGCAGTTCGTTCACCCGCTCGGGGACCAGCGGATGGAAGAGGTAGTACGGACTGCCCTCCCCGGTGATCAGCCGGGTCCGGTGGACACCGTGCGCGTAGGCCCGCCTCATCACGGTCGGGAAGTGGCCTCGATACCAGGACACCCCCTTCCCGTAGTCGACGTCGAAGTAGTGAACACCCTTCGCCATCACGGTCGGTGCGACGCTCGGGTGCTGCACGAGGTAGCGGTACAGCGACGTCGTCCCACATCGTTGAGCGCCGATGATCAGGTAGTCGGGAAGCATCCTGACCCCGCTCGTGGTCACGGAGAATGCCTTCGCCGAGCGCTTGATCGCCAGCTTGACGCCGTCCGGGATGTGCTCCTTCAGCTGCGCCATGTCGGTCTGCGTCAACTCGCTTCCGTTTCCGATGCCGCCACCGATCGATCTTCCGACGACGAGCGAGGAGGGAACTGGATTGTGGCCGTTCGGTCCTCCGAGCGTCAACGGCAGGAGGGCGGGAGACGTTCAGCCCATCGTAGGCCTTTCGGCCTCTGCGATGGTCCAACGGTGGCCACCGACCATCGGCCGATAGATACGCTGAACACTGCCGGTTATGCTCGCTGTCCCGCACCGTTGTTCCCACCGACGCAAGGAGTTTGATCGGATGCGCACGTCCCGACGATCACGCAGTTCACGGACGCTCATCGTCGCGACGGCGGCTGTCATGGTCGTGATGGCGGCCGCCCAGGCGGGAGCCGTCAACGTGGCGCAATCCGTCGTCGTGAGCGCGAACCCCGCGGATGGAACCCCCAACGTTCTCGACGGTCAAGTGAACGCGGTGCTTCAGATGGGAACGAAGGTCGTGGTGGGCGGGACCTTCACCCAAGTGCAACGCGCGAACTCGGCAGTCACCCTCACCCGCAACTACATCTTCGCGTTCGACATGACGACCGGCGTGATCGACACGGCATTCGTCCCTCAGCTCACCGGACTGGTGAACGACCTGGCCCCCGGCCCCGATGGCACATCCGTGTTCGTGGGCGGAGCGTTCAACTCGGTCAACGGCGATACCCAGTACAAGAAGCTCGTGCGGTTGAACCTGTCCAACGGACAGATCGTGACGGGGTTCCGGGCCAACCCGGGGGCAGCCGTCCAACATCTCGTGCTGCGGATGCCGTGGCTCTACGTCTCCGGCGGATTCATGGCGATCCGGAACGTGAAGCAGCCCGCCCTCGCGCGGGTGAACCCCGATACCGGTGTCGTCGACCCGACCTTCAACGTCTTGTTCAGTGGGCCGCAGAACAACGGCGCGTTGAACGTGCGCAAGTTCGACGTCTCGCCTGACGGGACCAGGCTGGTCGCGATCGGGAACTTCAGTCTGGTCGGAGGCCAGCCACGGAACCAGGTCGCGGTGCTCGATCTCACCACGTCGCCCGTCTCCGTCTCCTCCTGGCAAACGGACGTCTACCCGTTCATCGATACCGCCACCGGGCTGACCTGGTGCATCTCGCGGTTCCAGAGCTGGATGCGCGCGGTCGATATCTCACCTGACGGTCGATACTTCGTGATCGTGACGACCGGGGGGAACCGGCCGACCCGCATGTGTGACACGGCGGCACGATGGGACCTGAACGCGACCGGTCCCGGCCAGCAGCCGGCCTGGGCGACGTTCATGAACGGCGACACTTCGTTCGGCGTGAGCGTCTCCGGTACCGCCGTCTACATCGGGGGTCACATGCAGTGGGTGGATGCCCCGTACACGCCCGTCAACTGCGGGCGCTGTCCGGCTCCCACCGTCGGAGGTGTCCCGCGCAAGGGCATCGCGGCGCTCGACCCCGTGAACGGGCTTCCGTTCTCGTGGAACCCGACCCGCGACCGCGGCGTGGGAACCTTCGCGCTCCCCACGACGGCCGACGGCCTGTGGGTGGGAAGCGACACGAACGTCCTGGGTGGGGAGACCCACGACAAGCTGGGGTTCTTCCCCGTCCTCGGTGGAACCGCGATCCCCGCCAACGTTCCGTACCCTCTGCCCGGACATCTCTACCGGATCGACCCGGCCACCGGTGGCCTCACCCGGCAAACGTTCGACGGTAACGTCGCCGGCGCGCCCAGCACGATCTCGACGGGTTGGGACACGGTCCGAGGGGCGTTCGCGCTCAACGGGCGGCTCTACACGGGATCGAGCGACGGCACGCTCCGCGCGCGGAGCTTCGACGGCACCGTCGCCGGGTCGCCTTCGACGCTCAACCTCTACGGCCTGCAGAATGCGCCTGACCCGTTGTTCCACATCCCCGGGACGACGTTCCCGATCCCCGGACTCGCCGCGCAGCTCTCCGTCATGACGGGGATGTTCTTCGACGGCGGGCGCGTCTACTACTCCGTGGCGGGTGACCCTCGCCTCTACGCCCGCGGCTTCACACCAGAGAGTCAGGTGCTGGGGGCCAACCTCTACGTCGCGAGCACGGGCGACGGCGTCGACTGGGCCAATGTGGCAGGGATGACGATGGCGAGCGGTTACCTGTACTTCGCCACAAACAGCGGCAACCTCTTCAAGGTGGCCTGGCTCGGGGGTCACCCATCGGGCGCGGTGACCCAGATCGGCGGTCCGCTGATCGACGGCAAGAACTGGTCGTCGAGGGCACTGTTCGTCTTCAACTAGTCCCTCGATCGCGCGTCATCTGATCGCGCGTCATCTGATCGCGAGTCATCTGATCGCGAGTCATCTGATCGCGAATCATCTGATCGCGAATCATCTGATCGCGAATCATGGTTTGCGACCTTCGCCGGGCCTCGGCGCGGTTCAGGCGTCCGCGATCAGCGCGTAGCGCGGACGCCGACCCAGCGCACCGAGCGGCCAGGGCTCCTGCTGCTCGATCGCCCATTCGACGTCGCGGAGCCGAGCGATCCGAGGTCGACGCCATCCCGCCTCCTCGAGAGC
>JBOGVK010000045.1:0-4173 GCA_050692375.1 Actinomycetota bacterium | reverse complement strand
GGTCGCTCGCGCGACCCGCCCGACTCCTGCGAGGCGATTACTGGTTCTGTGCCTCCCACGTGAAGCTGTGCAGGCCCGAAGTCAGGCCGTTCGCTGCGGGGTTGTTCTGCAGGGTCAGCGTGAAGCGGTAGACGACGACGTCGTTCTGGTTCCACGCGGTCTGCACGCCGGGGAACGCGGGCGAGCCGGTGGCGAAGCTGGTGTTCGCCGCGGCGAAGGCGCCGAGAGTCCCGGTGTAGACGTTGGGGCTGGCGTCGGGCACGAAGCCCGCGCAGTTCGGGAACACGGTCGCGCCGGTGCCCTTGTCGATCGTGAGGTCGACGAACGGTCCGATCGGGCCGATGGCCGAGCTGTATAGATGCACGTCCGCCGGCAGAGAGCCGGTGTAGGTGACCTCGATGCATCGCACGACCGAAACGGCCGGTGAGGCGTTCGCGATCGTGTACATGGCGCTTCCGGCATCGTTGTCGGAGATCGACACGGTGCCGGCGGCGAACACGTTGCCCGCGTTCACCGTGGTCGCCGAGAACGCCGAGAACGTCCCGATACCCGCGACGGTTCCGATCGCGCCGACCAACAACAGCGTCAGGAGCGACTTCCGCCCCCGGCTCATGCGGTGGATCCTGTCCATTCCAGACCTCCTCGAACCTCTTCCTCGGCCCTCGGCCGTCGCCCGCTCTGGGCATGGAAGATTTCGGTGGTCTGATCGCTGGTCTTAAGTGCGCTGCAAGGGATATGGCGTGGAAGGGTTATCCTTCAGAGCGCAACGATGCCCGAAGCCATGTGTCAGAAGGAAACCTCATCCCTCGCGAATCAAAGGTGCCGCACGCCTTCTCGGTTCTGTCGAGAGGGAACCCTGCTGTTGTCGAGGAGTGGTAACCCGCAGGGACGAAAGTCGTAGGGAAAAAGTTTCGCGAGGACTAGGCCGGGAGTATCTATACCGTGATCGCGCCGTGACGGACCGCGAAGGCCACGGCTTCCAGCTTGGAGTGCACGCGGAGCTTCCCCAGGATATTGCGCACGTGCGTCTGCACGGTTTGCGGGCTGATGTAGAGCTGTCCGGCGATGGCGTCGTTGCGCATCCCGTGCGCCAGCAGCCCGAGGATCTCCGTCTCGCGTTCCGTGAGGTCCTCCAGCAGCATCAGCGCGTCGCGCTTCAGCTCGCGTTCGCGGGCCACCTGCGGCAGGAGCCGCGCGAGCGTCTGCGGATCGATGAGCACCTCGCCTTCGGCCGCCGACTTCGCCGCGGCGAGCAGCTCCTGCGCGGCGTCGTCCTTGCTCAAGAACCCCGACGCACCCGCCTCCACCGCATCGACGAGCAACCGGTCGTCGTCGTAGGCGGTCATGATCACGACCTTCGTTGCAGGGGAGATCTCCTTGATCTTCCGGGTGGCTTCGATGCCCGACATCTCGTCCTTGAAATCGATGTCCATGAGCACCACGTCGGGGAGCAACTCGGCGCACAGGGCGATCGCGGACCGGGGATCTTGCACCGGAGGCGCGACCAACTCCAGACCGCCGTCGAGGCCCACGACGATGGCGAGCGCGTCGGTGAGAACCCGATGATCGTCACAGATGAGGAGCGTGACGGGACGCGGTTCGTCGGCCACTAGTTCTCCCTCGGGAGCCTCACGCGGAGCATCGTACCCCCACCGGGGACATCGACGATGTGCACGTCACCTCGGTGCGCGTCGACGATGCCGCGGACCAGGAACAAGCCGAGCCCCGACCCCACCGCTTCCTCGTAGCCGTCCGGGCGCCAGTTCGCGTACTTGCCGAAGACCTCGTTCCGCCGATCGGAGGGGATCCCCGGACCGTGGTCGGTTACCTCGATCGTCACGTTGTGGTCGTCGGCTCGCGCCGCGATCCCGATGGCGGCTTCGGGAGGCGAGAACTTCGCCGCGTTGTCGACGAGCTGGCGAACGGCTTCGGCGATCCATCGTCGATCGAGCGTCACCTCGATCCCTTCAGGAACGTCGGCCTCGATCGGATGACCGGCGACGTCGGCCGCGTCCACCCCTTCGCGAACGGTGGCCCCGAGGTCGTGTGCGCGGATCTGGTAGCGAACGGTCGCCGCGTCGACCTTGAGCGCGGTGGAGGCCTGCGTCACCGTGGCGAGCAGCACACGCGACTCCTGCTCGATCAGGCCCAGGAACTCGCGCCGCTCATCGTCGGTCAGCCGGTCGTAGTGGGCGAGGGCCGTGCCCGCCAGGCCGCGGATCGTGCTGACAGGCCCGCGGACCTCGTGCGCGATCATGGCCGCGATCTCGGCGCGACCGCCCATCACCTCCTGCGCACGGTCGGTCGCGCGGCGAGCGTGAGAGGCCTCGGTGCGTTGAGGCGCCAGGAACGCCATCAGCGCGATCATGGCGACGGCCGGGAATAGCAGGTCGGCGGGCGCGATCAGCGGTCGATAGGAGGTGGAGCGCGCGAGCATCGCGATCTGCCCGCCGATCGCGATCGACCAGGCCGCCGACAGCCATGGGCGTGACGTGTGCGCGTTTCCGGGCGGGTGGGACTCGCGCCACGCGGCCACGCCGAGCATCGCGATGGTGGTGACGCCGAGGATCCACAGCAACGGCGACGTCGACGCGAAGGCAACGCCCGTTTGCGCATCCAGGTCCTTCGCGTGGGGAAGGGAGTGGCGGAGCACGATCAACACCAGATCGGGGAGTGCGAGCGCGGCCGTCGTGACGCCGAGCACGAGCGGAGCCCGAAGCGGTGCCCGACCGCGTCGATCCCACCACGGTCGGGCCAGCACGAATGCGATGGCCCCTATCAGCCAACCGAGGAACCACCCGACCGCGGGAAGCGTCGTCGTCGCCCACGGCTGTGCCTTGCTCGACAGGATCCAGTGCTGATCGAACAGGGCCGTCTGCGCCGCGATCGCGAGCAATCCCGCCGCCACGAAGAGCGGATGCGTGTCCCCCGAGCTCCGGTAGCGGGTGAACCCGACCGCCGCTCCCGCCAGGCAGGCGGCCACCAAGAACCCGTCGTTCGCGGCTCTACCGTCGGGTGAAAGGTGCGCGTGCACGCCGATCGTGGTCACACCCGCCGCGCCGACAGCGAGGCCGGCGGCGACCAGCAGCACGGCACGTGTGTCGCGCGGATCCACCATGCAGCGAGTCTATGGCCGAGCCAGCGTCCTACGAGTAGGTGTGGGCCGCGTCCGGGAACGCGCCGCTCTCTACGTCGGCGACGAATGCCTCGACCGCCGAGGTCATGGTCCCTCGAAGGTCCGCGTAGGCCTTCGCAAGCTTCGGGGGCTTCTCGGTGATGCCGAGGAGGTCGTGCACGACGAGCACCTGCGCGTCGCAGCCAGCTCCGGCTCCGATCCCGATCGTCGGGATCTGCAGCGACCGCGAGATCTCCTCGCCGAGGTCGGCCGGCATCGCCTCCAGCACGATCGAGAACGCGCCCGCCTTCTCGAGCTGCGTCGCCTGCTCCAAGACTTTCGACGCCGCCTCGCCTCGACCCTGGACCTTCAGCCCCCCGAGGCCGTAGACGGACTGCGGTGTGAGGCCGACATGCGCCATGACCGGGATGCCGATCTCGACGAGCCGCTGGACCAGGTCGAGCTGTACGCCCTCGATCTTGACCGCGTGGGCGCCGCCCTCCTTGATCATGCGTCCGGCGTTGCGCACGCCGTCTTCCACCGAAGCCTGGAACGACATGAACGGCATGTCGCCGACGACCATCGCGTGCTCCGCGCCGCGCGCGACCGCCTTCACGTGATGGAGCATCTCCTGCATGGTGACCGGGAGTTCGTTCGGATAGCCCAGGACGTTGCGTCCCACGGAATCGCCGACCAGCAACACGGGAACGCCGGCTCGGTCGAGGATCTGTGCGGTCGGGGAGTCGTACGCGGTCAGCATCGCGAACCGCTTGCCTTCCGCCTTCCACGCACGCAGGTCGTGGATGGAAACTCTCATCGCTCGCGCCTCCTTCTCAGCAGTGCACGGCAGTCCTGCGAGTGTAGTCGGTCGACGGGCGCTCGACCTTCGCGGCCCGTGTCAGCCCTTGCTGCTAGGGTCGCGTCGTGTCCCGTACACTCTGGACGCCCTCGTAAGAACCCCCTGCTCCCTCTCCGAGGGGGCCGTCCAGACCAGAGGAGGTGGAGTTGAGGGAGTACGAGATCATGCTCATCCTGCCCGCCGAGGCCGACGAAGCGCT
>JBOGVK010000044.1:0-20014 GCA_050692375.1 Actinomycetota bacterium | reverse complement strand
GCGATCGAGGTCCTGAAATGGAAGGACATCGTCGACCAGGTTGAAGACGCCATCGACCGTTGTCAGAGCATCTCGAACATCATCGAATCGATCGCCTTGAAGTACGCCTAGACCTGCACCTAGTCTGCGGCGGACTAGGAGACGTCCGTCCGAGACGCGCGGTCGGTCGTGGCCGCGCCCCCCTCGTCGCGGGTCGTCCGCCGCCGGTTCGTGAGGTCCTCGATCCCCAGGAGCGCCGCCCAGAAGAGCGCGAGTCCGGCCATCGCCAGGTTCAGCCACCGGAACTCCAACGGGGTCGGGGGGATCATGAGCAGGAACACCACGGCGACCGCGAGGAAGAAGAGCGCGCGCCTGGAGAACCTCATCCGAGTCCCTTGAACGGCAGGAACACGAAGTACGACACGATGAACGCGCCGGGGATCGTGAGAACCCAGGCCCACACCACGCGTCCGGCCACACCCCAGCGCACCGCGGACAGTCGTTGGGTGGATCCCACCCCCACGATCGCTCCGGTGATGGTGTGGGTCGTCGATACCGGGATCCCGGCGTGGGCGGTGAAGAACAAGGTCGTGGCGGCCGCGAGCTCCGCACTCATACCGCTCGCCGGCGTGAGCTTCGTGATCTTGGAGCCCATCGTGTGCACGATCCTCCACCCCCCGAAGAGCGTCCCCAGGCCGATCGCCGTGTGCGCGGAGAGCACGACCCACAACGGCACGCCCGAGGTGGCCGGGACCTGATGGTTCGCGATCAAGAGCGCCAGGATCACGCCCATCGTCTTCTGCGCGTCATTGGCACCGTGACCCAGGCTGAACGCGGCCGCGGAGACGAGCTGCATCCGACGGAATCCCCGGTTCAGTCGGTCGACCCGCTTGTTGCGATGGAAGATCCAGTAGACCGAGACCATGATCGTGAATCCGAGCAGCAAGCCGATGAGCGGCGACAACACGATGAACACGATGATCTTCTGGAGACCGGAACCGATGAGGGCCGCCCATCCGGCCTTCGCGACGGCGGCGCCGGCCATCCCTCCGACCAACGCGTGCGACGAGCTGGTCGGCAAGCCGACGTACCACGTGATGACATCCCAAGCGATCGCGCCGATCAGTCCCACGAAGATCACCTGATTGTCGAAGATGGCCGGTTGCACGACGTCCTTCGCGATCGCCGCCGCCACCGCGGTGCCGAAGATGAGGAACGCCGCGAAGTTGAAGAACGCTGCCCAAGCCACCGCTTGACGCGGCGACAGGACGCGCGTGGAGACGACCGTGGCGATGGAGTTCGCCGCGTCGTGGAAGCCGTTGAAGAAGTCGAACGCGAGCGCGACCGCGATGACGAGGACGACGACGAAACTCATGGCGCGTCTACGTGTGCTTCAGGACCGTGGACTCGATGATGTTGGCGACGTTCTCCAGACCGTCGAGTGCCTCCTCGAGGTTCTCGATGACCTCTTTCCACTTGAGGACGTCCATGGCGCGGTGCTCGCCGGAGAACAGATCGGCGATGGCCCGTCGATAGAGCCGGTCTCCCTCGTTCTCGAGCCGATTGATCTCGATCCAGTACGGCTCGAGCTGCTCGCGGCGCATGTTGGGCAGCGCCGCGAGAGCCTGCTCGGTCTGGAGAGCGGCGTGGACGAGGACGTCGATCTGGGCTTGCATCTCCGGGAGCGGTGATTCGATCCGGTGCAGGACGAACAGATCCGAGACGGCCTCGATCGCGTCCATCACGTCGTCGAGCGCCGTGGCGAGCTGATAGATGTCCTCCCGGTCCATCGGCGTCACGAAGGTGGTATTCAGCAGGCGGATGATCGCGTGCGTAACCTCGTCGCCCTCGTGCTCGCGATCCGCGATCCTCTGCGCCTTCAGCTCGACGTCGCGATAGTCACCGATCAGGTCCGCGAGGAGCTCCGCCGCCGTACGAAGGTTCTCGGCGGATTCGGTGAACAGGTCGAAGAACGCCTCGGCGCGGTTGGAGATCTTCAGCTTCATACTCCGGCCCTCATCGGTCGGGCGGCAGCGCCGCCGGCGGCCATCAGGGTAGCGCGTTCACCTAGCGTTCACCCGGCGTTCACCTTTCGCGGTCCGGCCGCGGACGAGGGCGATCCTGGCGCGTCAGGTCCGCGGCCGGCCCACGGGTTGCTGCCAGCCGTCCCACCTCCCGGAAACCGATCCGCTCGTACATCTTCACGACGGCCACGTCTTCAAGATCCGCGAAGAGGCAGACGTGCCGCGCCCCGGCCGCCCGCGCCTCGGCGATCGCCCGCACGGCGAGAGCCGTCGCCAGCCCGCTACCTCTCGCCTGCGGGAACGTGACGACGTTGTCCAGATACCCGACCCCTTCCAACGTGATCAGGGCCGCCAGCGACACGAGGAGACCGTCTTCGTCGCGGATCCCGAACCACCGTTTCCAACCCTTGGCGAAGGACGCCTCCTCGAGTGTCCGGAGCTGGCCGGAGACATCCCGCTGGACCTCGAACAGCGCCAGGGATGCCTCGACGCGGGACCACAGCTCCGCCCCGCCGTCGACCTCCTCGATGACGGCGTCCGCCACCGGGATCGAAGGTTCGGCCACCAGGTCCATGACGGCGTCCCACGTCAAGAGATGACCGCGCGTGGAAAGCTCGACCAGAAGTCCTGTGGTCTCCTCGGGATGGAACGACACGACGTGGAAGACGTCGGTGCCGACGCCGGCCAGGGCCGGGAGCATCGCATCGGCGACCTCCCGCACCGTCAGATCTGTCGCCGGGACGTCGATGCGCGCGTAGTTGATATCCCACACGGCCGGGAACCGCTCGTCGGTGACGACCGCGCCCCACCAGGTCGGCCGGACACGGCCGATCCGCCCGTCGAGCGCCATCCAGAAACGGTGGACGTGGTCGGGGACCGGCATCGGACGCCGAGTCTAGATCAGCCATACGCTAGGCTCCGCCGGTGATCACGTCTCGGGTGTTCGTCGACGGCAAGCTCACGGACGAACAGGTCGATCCCGCCGACGCCGCGATCGTGCTCGCGCGTGAGGATGCGTTCCTCTGGCTGGACTCGATCGATCCAACCGACGAGGATCTTGCCCAGCTCCAGGCCACGTTCGGGCTGCATCCGCTCACGATCGAAGACGTGAAGCATCGGCACCAGCGTCCCAAGGTCGAGCTGTATCAGGACTATGCGTTCGTGGTGCTGCGACCCATCGAGCTCACCGCCGACGACCTGATCGAACAAGAGCTCCACGCGTTCGTCGGTCCACGATTCATGGTCACGCTTCGGCCGTCGCCCGTTTGCGCCATCGACGAGGTCGTCGGTCGCTGGGCGCGGCAGCCGGAGCTGCTTCGGGAAGGGGGAGGGTTCGCCGTCTACGTGTTGATCGACGAGGTCGTCGACGACTATCTCTCGGCGGTGGAGCGGTTCGAAGACGACGTCGACGAGCTGGAGGACCAAGTCTTCAGTTCGGACGACGGCAGTGGCGACCTCGAGGGTGGCGACGGTCCCGACGTCCAGCAGAACGTGTTCCGTCTGAAGCGACAGGTCGTTCGCCTGCGGCGCTTCGCGATGCCCGTTCGACAGGGTTTGGATCTGTTGCAGGAACGACCAGAGATCGCGACCCAGCCGCTCGGTCCGTACTTCCGCGACGTGATGGATCACGTGATCCGAGTCGTGGAGCTGGCCGACAACATCCGAGACCTGCTGACCTCGCTCTTGGAGGTACGGGTGGCGCAGGCCGCGAACCGCTTGAACGAGATCATGAAACGCGTCACCTCGTGGGGCGCGGTGATCCTGGTGCCGACGCTCGTCGCCGGTATCTACGGGATGAACTTCCGCAGCATGCCGGAGCTCCGCTGGCAGTTCGGCTACCCGATGGCCATCGCGTTCATGGCGGCCGCCGGCGTGGGCGTGTGGTGGTTCTTCAAACGGAAAGACTGGTTGTAGCCGTGTGCCGGGCGCTCAACGTCTTGTGCGTCGCGACCGACCGGGACGCGCTCGTGGCGCTCAAGAACGCCGCCGTCTCGGCCGAGTGGGAGCTCGCGCCGGGCGCCACCAACGAGGCCGACGCCGTCGCGCAGATCGACGCCGAGCGACCGCACATCTTGGTCGTGTTCGGACCGTTCGAACGGTTGGTCGGGTTGACCCGAGAGCGCTTCCCGGGGATGCGGATCGTCACCGATCGGGACGCACCCGGGGCCACTGCGGTGGCGACCTCGCTCGAAGAGGTCCGCGGGCTCGTGAAGAGCGAGCCGCGCCCGGGCGGTCCGATCATCTAGGGGGCGAACGTTCAGGTTCCCCAGGGGCCCCATCCGTCCCGTGCGACCATGCGCATGCTCACGATGATGTTCGCTCGGGCGTTGAACGCCGACCAACCCGCGAACCCGTAGGCCGAGGCTCGCCCCGGCCAATACCGGAGCATCTGCTGGAAGATGCCGGCGCACCCAGATGGGTTATAGGCGTTCGGGTAGAAATGCGATTCGCGATCGGCGATCGCGAGCGCCGTGTCCGCCCCACCGGGCACCTTCCAGTAGTCGGCGGCACAGCGGATCAACTGTTTGACCTGCCAGGTGCCTTTGTGCCAGTCGTAGTTGCAGATCCTCGTCGGTACTTGATGCCGGCCCTCTGGCACCGCCTGCGAGATCGAGGCGGGCACCACGGTGAGGATCGCGGCGATGGAGAGCGCGGCCACGGCGTGACGGCGCAGAGTCGAGAGATATGTCATGTCGTGGTTCACCCCCGCGTTGACCCGGAGCTGGCGGCTCCGTTTCTTGCGACCGGACGGCTACGGACTCCGCCGGAGCCGGTCGACCCGCGGTAGGTCGTGGGTGCCTGCATCACCTCCTGTTGTCGATGGTCTCTGTGTGACCTATCGCCTGCATCCGTCCGGCCGTCCCAACTCCTCCTGCACGCAGGCAAGCGCCAATCACCCTGGGAAGGTGGAAGCGCACTCGCGTGCAAGGGAAGGAACGGACGACCCGTCCGTCGCGGACCCGGCAACCCTAAACCGGACGTTCAGGATATGGCAACTTCGTTGTGACCTCTGGTCACAACCTCCAGGGGCGGATCGGCCTCGCCGGCGGCGCGGCTACCATGGTTGGGTGAGCGGAAAGGTGCTCCTTGCTTCCCCCCGTGGATACTGTGCCGGTGTCGATCGCGCCGTCGATGCCGTCGAGCGCGCGCTGGCCAAGCATGGTGCGCCCGTCTACGTTCGAAAACAGATCGTCCACAACCTGCACGTCGTCCTCGATCTCGAATCGAAGGGTGCCGTCTTCGTCGAGGAGGAGACCGAGGTCCCCGAAGGGGCGGTCGTCGTGCTGTCGGCACACGGTGTCGCTCCCGAGGTCTACTCGAACTCGAAGGTACGCAACCTCGAGGTGATCGACGCGACGTGCCCGCTCGTCACCAAGGTCCACATGGAGGCGCGCCGGTTCGTTGCGGATGGCCGGACGATCGTGCTGATCGGGCACGCGGGGCACGAGGAGGTCGTCGGCACGACCGGTCAGGCGCCGGACCGGACGATCCTGGTCCAGAGCCCGGAAGAGGCCCGTACGGTGCGGGTGACCGATCCCGAAAACCTCTCCTATCTCACCCAGACGACCCTGTCGGTCGACGAGACGAACGAGATCTTGGGGATCCTTCGCGAGCGGTTCCCGGCGATCGAGGGACCGCCACGGGAAGACATCTGCTACGCCACGCAGAACCGCCAGGACGCCGTCAAGGCACTCGTCCCACGCGTGGACGTCCTGTTGGTGATCGGCTCGAAGAACTCCTCGAACTCCAACCGCCTGGCCGAGGTCAGTCGGGAACGCGGGACTCCCGCCTACCTCGTCGACGACGAGACCGATGTCGATCCGGCCTGGCTCCACGGCGCGAACGTCGTCGGATTGACGTCGGGCGCGTCGGCGCCGGAATGGTTGGTGGATCGGATGCTCGCGTTCCTCGAGTCGGCGGGGTTCGACGAAGTGGAGGTCGTTACGCTCGCCGAGGAGCGCGTGCGATTCTCGCTCCCGGCCGGGTTGCGTTAGATCCAGGCGCTGAACTGATCGCGATCCTCGTCGGGCTCCTCGTACGCGATGGAGACGAGCGTGCTCGTCGCCACGACCCCGGGAAGCCCGTGGATCTGGTCCAGGATGACCCCGCTCGCGACCTCCCATGGCTGCGCGATGCCGATCAACAGATCCCAATCCCCGCCCAGGACCGCCACGCCGGATACGTCGGGCATCGCGGAGATCCGCTCCACCAGGCCGGCCGCGGCGCCGACCTCCGCGCGGACGTGGACGTAGCACGTTCCCGGAAGGATCGGCGGTGGTTGCACGTTGCCGAATCCCCCGATACCGACCCGGTCCGGGGGGACGACGGGCGCGGTCAGCGTGCGGACCACGCCGGCCACCGTGTGCAGCTGGGCGAGCACGGTGGCCCCGATCTGATCGAGGTCGTTGCCTTCCACCTGCACGAGCACGTCCCATCCGCCGACGACAGCGAGCGCCCGTCGCAGTCCGCTCCGCCCGGCCAGCTGGGTCAGGACCGACGGGACCTTCCCGGGCTCGATCTGGAGGTAGACGTAGGCGTCCATCAGCCCTCGACACCCACCTGCCGGCCGGAGCCGCAGAGCTCGAGCAACTCCTCCTCTCCTTCTTCCGGTCCGACGGAGATCAGTCGATCCCCAACCTTCAGCACGAATCCCGCTCGAGGCCGGTAGGTCCACCGCGATCCTCGCTGAACGGCAAGGACGAACATGCCCGTCTCCGTCTCGACACGCAACTCACGCAACGACTTGCCTTCGGCTTTCGCGCCTTCCTCAACAACCGTCTCCGCGAACGTCTCGTCGGTCTCTTCGAGCGCCATCTGGACGACAGGGTGTAGCGGCTCGCCATGCTCCACGTACCAGGTCATGTCGCGAGCGGCGTCACAGACGTACTCGCTCGCACTCGCCAGGCGAAGCAGACCACGAAGCTCATCGGGGTTGCGAGCCTCGGGCGCCGCTCGAAGGACCCACGACTCCAGCTCGTCGTGAAGGATGTCGCTTCGGGCTTCGAGCGCTCCGACCTCCGCCGCGAGCGAACGGTTGTTGAACAGGAGCGACGAGTAGGCGAGACCGACGGCCGCTTCAGCCAGGTCTTTCATCTCGACCAGGATGTCGACGGCGCGATCGAGCTCGGAAAGCGCGGGCACGTCTTCGCCCTCGACCTCGGCGAGCGGCGGGGCGCCGGCGAGCTCGCGCACGAGGTTCACGCCCTCCTCTGGACCGCGGATCAGCAACACGTCGTGCTCGCTCACGACGTCGTTGGCTCCGGGGTCGAAGCGCCACTCGATACCGCTGCGGATCGCCATCACCCACATGCCGGTCTCGGTAGGCAGCGAGAGATCGCGGAGGGTGCGCCCCGACGCGGAAGCATCGGTGCGGATCTTCACGCGCGCCGTCATCTCGTCGGCGTGACGAAGGTCGTGCCGGAGCGCGTCCGGGATGCCGAGCCGCGCAGCCACGACGCGTGCGATGTCCGAGGCGGCGTCGCCGATCCGCTCGATCGCATCCGCGATCCACAGGACGCCCGCCATCCCCTCTGCATCCTCGGGGCTTCGCGCGGCGAGCATCGCCATGATGCGGAGACGGCGCAGGTGCGCGTTCATGCGCTCCTCGAGGCGGCCGACCTCCCGGGCCAACTTCTCCTCGTTGAAGAACACCGCCGCGTACGCCAGATCGACCATGAGCTCGGAGGCGTCCTTCAGCTGGACGAGCAGCTCTTTGACGGTCTTCGGTTCGTTATCCATGCGGCAGCACTCCCGATACTGACATAACGAAGAGGACACAGGCGACCCCGGCCAGGTCCATGACGCTCGTGATGATCGGCACCGTCTGGTTGTCGGGATCCAGCCCGAAGCGATACGTCACGATCGCGAGGTAGTAACTGAACACGATCGTGACCGGTGTCGCGATCAGCCCGGCCACCAAAGCTCCCACGATCACCCGGTTGGGTGATACGGGCGCGTGGCCCGTGAGCGTCGCCAACCCGACGGCGATGATCCCGATCAACGAGAACACCACGACGCCGAGCGCGAACACGATGGTGCCGTCGACGAGGGCCGGAGGCTCGGGGAGGCCTCGCGGCGTGATGACACCGATCTGCAGCTTGGACGAGATCCGCGACGAGAAGATCCCACCTAATGCGCCTGCCTGCGACACGAACGGCGGGATGAGGATCAGGAGAACGGGAACGGCCGTCAGCTCGACCAGACGGTGCTCCTGTAAGACGCCGGCGAAGATGTCGAGGATCGGCGTCAGCAGGATCACGGCGGTCATCTCCAGGATCACCCGTCGGACGATCGGCGCGCTCACCGTGTACGCGCGGAGGATGGCGTAGAGCGCAGCGGCAACGCAGATGCCGGAGACGATCGCGTTCGCGGTCTGATCGCGCACCACGTAGGTCGCCAGGAAGAGCGTCGGGAGCGTCACCATGTCCCCGAGCGCGGTGACCATCGGCGTCGACACGGAATCCAGGTCCCATTCGCGTCGGTACGACAAGACCGACAGCGCGACGGTCACCAACAGGATGAACACCGATCCGAGCGCGCCACCGAGGACCGAGATCGTGACCAGGCTCCACACAGAGATCGACGGCTTCCCGAACGCCGCTCCGGCAACCTTCGCGAGCAGAGCGAGCCAGATGGATGAGCCGAAGGTCGTGACGACCGCGACGTAGACGTTCTGATACAACACCCCGTTCTTCCGGCGGCTGACCTCGAACGTGCCGGCGGCGTTCGTGGTTCCCAAGCGCGCGCCGATCGCGCCGAAGATCGTTCCGCGCATGCCGACGGCCGCGGGGATCAAGACGAAGAGGCCGGGGAGGGTCCGAAGGGTGTCGCCGATGCCCGAGAGCGTCAGGCCTGCGACGAAACCTGCGACCGTGCTGAGGACGAGCGCCACCAATCCCTGCCGGAGCGTTCGACGCTCGGCTCGCAGGGAGCGGAACAGGCGCTTGGCGCGGCGCTTGATCGCCATAACGGCACGCTCATCGGGCTCGTCCTTCTTCGATCGATTCCGTCGGCCACACAGATGTATCGGCCGAAACGATCACGGTGTGAAGACCCAGAGGTCCTTGGGCAGTATGGCTTGCGTTGGAGGCCTGGACAACCCGCTCAGGCGACCCAGTCTCGGGTGACGAACAGCCAGAACGCGAGGCCGGCGTGCTCGCCGTAGCGCCGGAACCGGCGCAGGATCTGTGCGTCGCTGACGGTCTTCTTGCCGATCAGACGCGCGTACTTCGGTCGCGTCCACGAATCGAGGATCAGCCGAGAGTTCCGACCGATCGTCATCATGATGTGGGCCGCCGCGTAGGGTCCAACGCCGGGGAGGGCCAGGAGCCGTTCTTCCAGATCGGCGTCGGGCAGCTCCTCGGCGGTGGCGCGCCCCAGCGACTCGAGGTCGAGCTCCCCGGCGGCGACCGAGCGAGCCAGCGCGATCAGATAGGCGCCCCGGTAGCCGGAACGAACGACGTCCCGATAGAACGATCCCGGGGTCTGGGCCATGCGTTCCGGCGTCGGGAACGCGTTCGACAGGGGCCCGACATCACCGGCTACGGGGTCTCCCAAATGTTCGACGAGGGCGTTCACCATGCGGAGCGTTCCGCCCCACGCGCAGTTCGTCGTGCACACCGTCTTCACGACGTCTTCGAAGACGGAGGCGCTCTGCAGCATCCGCCCCGCGCCGTCCGCGGCCCACGCGAGGTCGGGATCATCTCCGATCTTCGTGTAGAAGCCGGACAGGTCCTGGTCGAGTCGAAGGACGTGGGAAACGCCGGCGATCATGTCTTCCTGCGCGCGGGCCCCGGCGGCCGGACCGAGGATCTCGACGGCGGCATACCCACGTCGTCCTTCGCTGATGCGGACGCGCCGCGGTTTCCCTGCGCGGACGCGGAACGTCACCTCGAGCGTTCGGGCTGCTTCGTCGAGCCGCGTCGGCGCGAGCTCCGCGAATCCGTGGGAGTTCATGGTTCGCCACAGGTCGACGGGCTCTCCTCCCCGGCCGGCGAGCCGGAGCTCGATCCGGGTGGTCACGTCGTCTGCGCGTGTCGTTGGCGGAATGCGCGCACCTTGTTGCGGTTCCCGCACGACTGCATCGAGCACCACTTGGCGGAGTGGTTCTTCGAACGGTCGTAGAACACGGTCGTGCAGGTCGGGTCGGCACACATGCGGAACCGGTGCCACGACCCGTCGAGCTCGGCTAGGAACGCGATACCGAGGATGCGTCCGATCGCGCCTCGCACGCCTTCGGCGGTGGCGTCAAGGCGGGGTGCATCGAAGCGCGGCCGCAGACCGGTTTCGATCGCGGCCGTGTTCAACCGCAGGCTTGCCTCAGGGTCAGCCGGCGCGCCCATGTTCTCGAGAACCTTCGTGATGAGGGCGTCTCGGATGTCGAGACCCCACGCGAGATCGTCCAGATGGAGTTCGCCGCCGACGGGGATCAGAGCCTGCTCACGCAGCCAGGAGGCGAGGGTCGCGGGGACCGGCTGGAGGCTGGCGGAGTCCGCGACCGCGTGATCGTGCAGCGAGACGAAGCCGCGGACGAGCTCGAGATCCCCGGGGGCCGATGGGACCTCATCTCCCTGGTGAACGGGCTGTGGGCGCCGATCGTGCATCCCGCGCATCGTACCTCCCGAAACTTCCGATTTCCACTTGACTGGTTACGCAAGAACCAGTATAAATCCTGATACCGGTTACGGCTAGTGAGCCGGTTACAGCGTGGAGGTGGCGGATGTTCAGACCATCGGGGAGCGAACTCGCCGAGATGCGAGCCGAGTCGCTGCGTGAGGACGGAGGACAACGGCCGCGAGCGTCGGCAGAGGCGCCCGGATGGCTCCGGAGTGCGATCGGCCGGCGATCCGTCGGAGCGAGGGAACGCTTGCTCCACGCCCGCGACACTGCATGCGGAACGGATGTCCGGATCGAGATGGGCCGCAACCGATGAACGGGTGGGTCGCGTTCGTTCTCCTGGTCGGTGCGCTCGGTGGCCTCGGCGTGGCGGCAGTGCTCTTCGGCGTCGATTCGCGCGATGGGTGCGACGGCGCCTGGTGGTAAGCGCCGGCGGTCTGCGCCTCCGTACACTCGCCCCATGATTGAGATCACCGAACGGGCGGTGGAGCTCCTGGCGAAGGCCGCGACGGCCGCGCGACGCTTCGATCCCAGCGCGTGCATCCGCGTGGTGGGCGACGGCGATGGGGTGCGATTCGAGCTGATCGATGTACCGGACGCGCAGGACCTCGGCATCGAGCGCTCGGGGTTCACGTTGTACGTCCAGCCGGCGCTCGCTGGCGTCGTCGATGTCGAGGAGCCTCACGATCGTTTGGTCCTGCGCCGACCCGAACGTCGCATCTGAAGTCGGTAGTCAAGGCGATCAAGCGACCATCTACGTACGGCTAGACTGACCACATGGCACCGGGGACCAAGGGAGCGTTGTCGTCCGTCGCCGGTCTCGGCACGGCCGGGCCGGTGATGGTGATCGGCGGCGCCGAGGACAAGCTCCGAGACAAGGCGATCCTTTCTCGTTTCGCGAAGTTCGCCGGCGGTCCTGACGGTCATGTGGTCGTCATCTCGACGGCTTCCTCTCTCGGCGACGCCGCCACCGACATGTACCGCGAGCTGTTCCTGGGACTTGGCCTCGGCACGGTGAACGGCCTGCGACCGGAAGAGCGGGAAGAGGCCGACGACGCTTCCATGGTCGCGGCGCTGCAGGAGTCCACGGGGGTGTACCTGACGGGTGGGAACCAATCCCGCCTCGCATCCATCGTGGCTGGCACCCGGTTGGGAGACGCCCTCTTCCTGGCGCACGATCGAGGTGCGGTGCTCGCCGGCACGTCCGCCGGCGCGAGCGCGATGGCCTCCCACATGGTCGCGTTCGGACGGTCGGGATCGACGCCGAAGAACCGCATGGCGCAGCTCTCCGCGGGGCTCGGGATCCTGCAAGGACTCGTCATCGACCAGCACTTCGAGCAACGAGGCCGCATCGGCCGGCTGCTGGCCATCGTGGCGGGCTCGCCGTCGCTGTTGGGCGTGGGGCTCGACGAGGACACGTGCGCGATCGTTCATGCCGACCAGACGATCCAGGTGATCGGTCGCGGCGCGGTCACGATCGTCGATGGGGCGCACGTCAAGACCGACGCGTACCGCGGCAAGGGATACCGTCCGTTGATGATCTCGGGCGCCGTCCTGCACTCGCTCCCGGCCGGATACTGGTTCGACCTGCGAACCCGCCGGCTGCTCGCCACCGAGAAGGCGCTGATGGAGGAGCGGGAGGCTTCGGAGTGACGGCGGGCACCGCCAAGACCCGCATCGACCGGCAGCGAGCGAAACGCGAGCCCGCATCGAAGAAGAAGACCCGACCGAAACCCGATCTCACGATCCTGCAGACGCAGGTGTTCCGCGGACCGAACTACTGGTCCTACGAGCCGAGCATCCGGTTGCTCGTGGATCTCGGTTCTCTCGAGGAGTGGCCCTCGAACACGATCCCCGGGTTCAACCCACGGTTGCTCGAACTGCTCCCGGGCGTGGGGGAGCACTCCTGCTCCCTGGGGAAGCGCGGCGGGTTCCGCGAGCGACTGGAGGACGGCACGTGGCTCGGGCACGTGGCCGAGCACGTCGCGCTCGAGCTCCAACGAGAGTCCGGCGCGCAGATCACCCGCGGCAAGACCCGCAGCGCCGGTGCCAGCGGCCAGTACAACGTGATCTACGGCTACGCCGAGGAGCTCGTCGGTGTCGAGGCCGGACGTCTGGCCATCCGACTGGTGAACCACCTGGTGAAAGCAGAGGTCGGGTTCGACTTCTCCGCCGAATTGGAGCTCTTGATCCTGCTGGCGGAGCGGCGGCAGTTCGGACCGTCGACGCAGGCCATCCTGGACGAGGCGGTCAGCCGTGACATCCCGTTCATCCGCCTGAACGAGCAGTCGCTCGTGCAGCTCGGGCAAGGACGCTACCAACAGCGGGTCCGCGCGACGATGACCTCGCAGACGAGTGCGCTCGCCGTGGATGTGGCCGGCGACAAGAAGATGACGAACAAGCTGCTGGGCGCCGCCGGTCTGCCGGTACCCAAGAGTGAGGTCGTTCGCACCGAGGACGATGCGGTCGCCGCGGCGCGGCGGATCGGGTTCCCGGTCGTCACCAAGCCGCTGGACGGCAACCACGGTCGGGGGGTCGGACTCGACATCACGACGGATCGCGCCACACGGGCGGGGTTCAAACGCGCCGTCCGAGAATCGCGTAACGGCCGGGTCGTCGTGGAGAGCTTCGTCACCGGGCACGACTATCGGGTGCTCGTGATCGGCGGGCGCATGGTGGCGATCGCGCAGCGGGTGCCGGCCCACGTGATCGGGGATGGGAAGCGCACCGTTCGCCAGCTTGTCGAGCTCACGAACCTGGACCCTCGGCGCGGCATCGGGCACGAGAAGGTCCTCACGCGCATCAAGATCGACGAAGCCGCCCAGGAGCTCGTGAAGAAACAGGGTTTCGGCCTCGACGAGGCACCGCCGAAGGGCGAGATGGTGAAGCTCGCGGATACGGGCAACATGTCGACCGGCGGCATCTCGATCGACCGGACGTGGGAAGCACACGAAGACAACGTGGAGATCGCCGAGGAGGCCGCACGCGTCGTGGGCCTGGACGTGGCGGGCATCGACTTCCTGGCTCCCGATATCGCGCAACCCGTGCGCGAGACCGGTGGTGCGATCGTCGAGGTGAACGCGGCCCCCGGCTTCCGCATGCACACGAACCCGACGGAGGGCGAGCCGCAGTACGTCGCCAAGTACGTGGTGGACCTCTTGTTCCCGCCGGGGACCCCCGCGCGGATCCCGATCGTCGCCGTGACGGGATCGAACGGCAAGACGACGACGACGCGGATGATCGCGCACATCTTCCGCGGGATGGGTCGGCAGGTCGGTGTGACCTCGACCGACGGCATCTACATCGACGAGCGATTGGTGAAGCGCGTCGATGCGTCGGGGCCGAAGTCGGCCTTGATGGTCCTGCAGAACCCGCGGGTCGACATGGCGATCTTCGAGGTAGCCCGAGGCGGGATCCTGCGCGAGGGCCTGGGCTATGAGCGCAACGACGTGGGCGTGGTCCTGAACGTGACCGGCGACCACCTGGGCTTGAAAGAGATCGACACGCTGGAGCAGCTCGCGGCGGTGAAGCAGGTCGTGGTAGAGGCCGTGCCGCGAAGTGGGTGGGCGGTGTTGAACGCCGACGATCCGCTCGTACTGGAGATGCGCCGGCACTGCGCTGGGAACGTGATCCTGTTCACGATGGCCGAGAAGCACGACCTGGTCGAACGATGGATACGCCGCGGTCGCAAGGCGGTCGTCCTCGAGCACAGCGCGCGCGGCGAGATGATCGTCATCAAGGAAGGCCGCCGAACCATGCCGATCGCGTGGGTCCACACGCTGCCGGCCACCTTCGAGGGCAAGGCGCGGATGATGGTCCAGAACGCGATGGCCGCGGCCGCGGCGGCCCATGCGGCCGGCGCGCACCTGCACGACATCCGGCAGGGGCTGCGCTCTTTCACGACGTCGGTCTATCAAGCGCCCGGTCGCATGAACCTGTTCGACCTCGACGGCGTGAAGGTCCTGATCGATTACGCGCACAACGCCGCCGGGCTCGACGCAGTGGGCGACTTCGTCGAGCGGATGACGGCCGATGTGCCGGCGGGGGAGCAGCCTGGGGCGGCGTCCTGGACCGCGAACCTTCGCGTGGCCGTCATCGCGACGGCCGGGGACCGCCGGGACGAGGACATGCTCGAGCTCGGCAGGGTCGCCGCCAAGTACTTCGACGACGTGATCATCCGGGAGGACCGGAACCCGCGGGGTCGGCCCTTCGGGGAGACGGCGGACCTGGTGCTGAAGGGTGTCCAGCAAGCACAGGAGGCGGGCGGGGCCCGTGCCGGCAGCGTCGAGATCATCCTGGACGAGATGGAGGCCGCGCGCCGAGCGCTGGACCGTTCTCGTCCGGGCGACCTGGTCGTGCTCTGCGTCGACTACGCGACGGAGGTCTTCAAGGAGCTCGAGTCCCGGAGAGGGTCCGCGTCTCCGCAGGTCCTGATGGCTTCCGAGGGCGATGGGCACGTCGAGGCCGTGGGCGGCGACCCCGACATCCTCGGCGTCTGAGCAGTGGACACGGTCAGCATCGCCAGCGCGCTCGAGGACAAGCGGCGGAGGCTGCAAGCCGAGCTCGATGCGCTGACCGCGGTCCCGCGCGATCCGATGGTCGCCGTGTCGTTCGGCAAGCGCATCGGCGACGGCACGACGGAAGCGGTGGACCGGCTGAACAAGGTCGGTGCGGCGAACTCGATCGCCGCGACCCTCGCCGACGTGGAACGCTCGATCGCGAAGATCGCAGAAGGCACCTACAGCACGTGCGATCGGTGCGGCGAGGCGGTTTCCCCGGAACGCCTGGAGGCGATCCCGTGGGCGCCCCTCTGCATCCGGTGCGCGCGGCTGCGCTGACGCACGCGACGCAACCCCTGTGTTCAGGTCGTGCGCGCTCGAGACGTCCGTGCCAGCGCGACGATACGGCGGATGTCCCCGGGCGTGAGCCTTTCCGCGCCGTTCGCGTCGAGCCAGGCGAAGATCTCGGGACGCATGCCCAGCGCGGTGACGCTGACCACGTCGCTCGGGGCCGCGGCGGCGAGCATCGACCGGAGTGCGACGAGCTCGTCGTCGTGAACAGGCACGTCGTCGACGCCGGCCTCTCTCGCTCCCTCTCGCAGTCGCTCGATGATGTCCTCGCGCGAACGACCTCGCAGGTAGTGCAACAACTCCGCAACCGCGAGGTGATCCGCGCCGACGGCCGCGCGGAACGCGAACGCGTGGAGGATGCCGTCGGTCCGATCGCCGGCGGTGCAGATCGCGAGCCACACGTGGCAGCCCTTACGCCGCAGGCCATCCAGGATCTGCGTGAGACCGATCATCCCCGCCTCGTTGTGCGCGTAGTCGATCACTACGATCCGTCCGTCGAACCGGAACAGGTTGGCCCGACCGGGGTTGCGTTCCGGATCCAGGACGAACGTCTTCAGCCCTCGGACGACCGCGCGTTCCGGCAAGCCGATCGCCAGGCCGGCCGCCGCGGCGGCCATGGCGTTCTGTAGGTTCGTTCGCGAGATGCCGGCGAGCGTGACGGGAACGTCGATGATCGCCACGAGCGGATGGGTTTCATGTCGCTCGATCCACGTGATGCTGCCGTCGATCACGGTCATGCCGCGTCCGCCTTCCGCGAGCACATCACGGATCGCCGGATGGTTCGGATCGGTCGAGAAGAGCCACGGCCGGCCGCTCGCGTGGCGCGCCATCGCGAGCACCCGCGGATCGTCGGCGTTCAGCACGTCCCACCCCTCTGGACGTGTGATCCGCGTGACGATGCCCTTCACCTCAGCGAGTTGGTCCACCGTGTCGACACCGTGCAGACCCAGGTGATCTTCGCTCACGTTCGTCACGACCGCGACGTCGTTGTGACGAACGCCGATGCCGCGCAACAGCATCCCGCCACGAGCGGTCTCGAGCACGGCGATGTCGGGTTGCAGGGAGAGCGCTCTCGCGGCTCCGCCGAACCCCGAATAGTCGCCGGCTTCGATCAGCTCTCCGTCGTCGCGGTAGACGCCGTCCGTCGATGAGTAGGCCACGGTCTTCCCCGCGGTGCGGACCAGGTGCGCGAGCAACCGGACCGTCGTGGTCTTGCCGTTCGTGCCCGTGACCTGCACGACCGGGACGGCGGGGTCGGGCACGGCCGGCTCGTCGCCCGGGTCGACCGACGCGAGGCGCCGGCCGGCCTCGGCGATGATCCGGTCCGGCGAACGTCGAAGCAGCGACACCATCCCGGCCGCCACCTCGTTAGCGAGCGCCTCGGCGGCGTTTCGTCTCCTCCATGGGAAGGCCACGATGATCTGGTCGCGCTCCGGCCCGGGTCGCGCGCGAACCGCCAGCCGTCTGGCCCCGCCGGCGATCGCCGAGCGCCGCGTCAGGTGCGCCGCGATCCGTGATACCGACCGCCGACGTTGATCGCTCTCGGGAGACCCCACCTTCATCCGCGCCGGGAACCCGAGCCGGACGGCGATCCTGGCGACCTTCTCGTCCGACGCCTGGAGCCACCCCGGAACGGCGATCGTGAGCTTGATGGCCGGCCGTGTGTAATAGAGGTTCGGTCCCTCGAGCACGCGGAGCTCCACCAGCCGGACCGGGTCGGCCACGTCAGGCCTCGGGGGGTTGGGCTACCGCCTCGATCGTTCGGGCGAGCGCGACGTCGAGGTCGGTGACGCCGCCCTCGTCGTGCGTGGAGAGCGACACGAGCACGCGGTTGTAGTGGTTCTCGAGGTCGGGGTGATGCCGCGCGGCCTGCGCCTCGACCGCGAGCCGGTCGATGAACCCGATCGCAGCCATGAAGCCCTTGAAGCTGAACTCCTTCTTGATGGCCGCACCGTCGAAGGACCACCCAGGAAGACCGTCGGTAAGTGCGGAGCGGACATCGTCGTCGGAGAGTCTCGGCATGCGCGGAACTGTATGTCAGGCGGCGCGGTCGGCGCGATACCGCCTGAGCTCCGGGTAGGCCAGAGCCACGACGCCGGCCCCGACGATACATGCGAGTCCACCGGACACGACCGAGATCGTCGGATTGAACCACGCTGCCACGAGGCCCGCCTCGAAATCGCCCAGCCGAGGACCACCCGTGACCACCAGGATGAAGATCTGACCCATCCTGCCGCGCAAGCGATCCGGAGTGGTGACCTGCCAGATGGTGGTACGGAAGATCGCCGAGATCACGTCGGCTGCCCCCGCGATCGCCAGGAAGAGGAGCGCCAGCGGGAGGTTCGAGCCGACCAAGCCGAACGCGGCGATCGCCGCGCCCCACGCTGTCACCGACCAGATCACGGCCGAGCCCTGGCGCCGGATGCCCTTCGCCCAGCCGGCGACGAGCGCTTGAGCCAGCGCCCCTACGGCGGGGGCGGCGAAGAGCAGTCCGACGATCGTCGGGCCCCGGTGGAACTGTGAGATCGCGAGGAACGTGAAGAGTGCCTGTGGCAGCCCGAAGATCATCGCGATCAGGTCGATCGCGAACGTCGAGCTGATCAGCCGGTCCTGCCGGACGTAGCGGAACCCTTCCTTCACGGCGGCCCAACCGGATGCCGAGTCGGGGTCGTGCTCCGGCAACATGGGGCGCATCATCAGAGCGGCCGCGAAGAGCGCGCCGTACGTCACCAGGTCGATCGCGTACGCGGCCCCGAAGCCGAATCGAGCGATCACGATGCCCGCGATGGCGGGGCCGGCGATCCCCACCGTCTGCCACAGCACCTGGCTGAGCGTGATCGCCGACGGGAGCAGCTCCTTCCCGATCAGGCGGGGCAGCATCGCCGAACGGGTCGGGCTGTCGACCGAACCGACGAAGGCATGGATCGCGGCCGCGGCGTAGATCAGGCCGATGGGTGGGTGGCCGGCGATCGCTCCGCCGAGCAGGAGGGCCGCTCCGGCGGTGTACGCGACCTGTGCCCACATGAGCGTTCGGCGACGGTCGTGCGCGTCGATGAACGATCCGCCCACGAGCGTCCCGGCGAAGAGGGCAACCAGACCGGAGAGGCCCACGAAGCCGACCGCCGCCGTCGAGTGTGTGAGCTCCGTGACCTGCACGTAGATGGCGACGCGCGCGAACTGGTAGCCCAGTTCCGAGATGAACCCGCCGCCCCAGAGCAGGCGATAGTCCCGTGACACCTTGAGCGGCGTCAGGTCGATCGCGACGCGGCGAACCCACGAGCCGCGAGCGGGGGGCGGCACCGGTCCGTCCGCGGGCGTCGTCACGCCCCGGACGTTAGCAACCGGCCGTTCGGGTGAGCCCTAACCGGTTGCCACGCCGATCGCTTCGTCGAGCACGTTCAGCCCGTCCTCGAGCAGCGCGTCGTCGATCGTGAGTGGCGGCAACAGACGCACCACGTTCCCGTAGGTGCCCGCCGTCAGCACGATGACGCCGTTTTCCAAGCAGCGCCTCGCGATGGCGTTCATCACGTCGCCACCAAGTGGCTCCTTCGTTGCACGATCGCTCACGAGCTCGATCGCGCACATCGCGCCACGGCCTCGCACGTCGCCGATCATCGGGTAGCGATCGGCGAACGAGCGGAACCGCGACATGATTGCTTCGCCGAGCGCGCGTGAGCGTTCGAGCAGGCCCTCGCGCTCGATCTTGTCGAGCACCGCGAGCCCTGCGGCCGCGGCGACCGGGTTGCCTCCGTAGGTTCCGCCCAACCCACCGGGATGGATCGCGTCCATCAGATCGGCGCGTCCGGTGACCGCCGAGATCGGGAGCCCGGCGCCGAGTGACTTCGCCGTGAGGACGATGTCGGGGACGACGTCCTCATCCTCGATCGCGTACCACCGCCCCGCGCGCCCCATGCCGCTCTGGATCTCATCGGCGATGAACGCGATCCCGTGCTCGGCGGAGAAGGCCGCCAATCCTCTGAGGAAGCCGGGCGCCGGAACGATGAACCCGCCCTCGCCCTGGATCGGCTCCACCAGGATCGCCGCGATGTTCTGCTCGCCGATGTGCTTGTGCATCTCGTCGAGCGCGTAGGAAAGCGCTTCCTCCGCGCAGTGCTCGGGACCGCTCGGCCACCGGTACGGGTAGGCCATCGGGAGCCGGTAGACCTCAGGGGCGAACGGCGCGAAGCCCTGCTTGTACGGCATCACCTTGGCGGTGAGCGTCATCGCGAGGAGCGTGCGTCCGTGGAACGCATGGTCGAAGCAGACGACCGCCTGACGACCGGTCGCGTAGCGAGCGATCTTCACCGCGTTCTCGACGGCTTCGGCGCCTGAGTTCGCGAAGAACGTCTTCTTCGGGAAGGCACCGGGAGTGAGGGCGTTCAAGCGCTCGGCGAGCTCGATCGTCGGCTCGTTCGCGGTGACGCCCGACGTATGGCTGTCGCGCTCGAGCTGGCGCTCCGCGGCTTCGATCACGTCTTCGGCCGAATGGCCAACGTTCAGGACCGCGATCCCCGTGGCGAAGTCGATCAACCGGTTGCCGTCGAC
>JBOGVK010000043.1:0-8825 GCA_050692375.1 Actinomycetota bacterium | reverse complement strand
CCGCGCGAGTTCAACTGGGTCGTCGGCGTGATCCTGCTGTTCCTGACGCTTGGCCTGTCGTTCACCGGCTACTTGTTGCCATGGGACCAGCTGGCGATCTGGGCGGTCACGGTCGGGACGTCGCTGGCGGGTTACTCCCCCTTCATCGCCAAGCAGGCGAACTTCCTGCTGCTGGGTGGCGTCGTGGTCGGACCGAACACCCTGCTCCGGTGGTACGTGCTCCATGTGCTGGCGCTGCCGTTCGTGTTGGTGATCTTCCTGGCGGTCCACTTCTGGCGGATCCGCAAGGACGGCGGCATCTCGGGACCGCTGTAAGGAGCGACTGAGCGATGGCGAGAGAGGACACGCCGCTCGACCAAGGGGTCTTCGATGCGACCCTTGCGGCCGAGCTCGCGAAGGGCTCCGACAAGCGCGTGGCAGAGGGCCGCGCTCGGTCGGCGGGGGTCCGTGCGTACAACGCGGCGCACCCCGAGGAGTCGCACGGCTCGCAGCCGGCAGCTCCGGCGGCCGCAGCCGCGGTGGCGGCGCCCGCCGGCGGCGCAGCAGCACCGGCGGCTCCCGCAGCGGCAGCCGCTCCAAGTGGGGCCGTCGCGGTCGCTGCCGTCGCGTCGACGCCGGTCCGCACGGCGCCGCTTCCCACCGGCAACCTGCCGACACCCAAGAAGGGCACCGACGACAAGCACCGGCTGCTGGCACTCGTTCCGCCCGAAGGCATCCAGCGTGTGGAGCGCGAGCAGGGTGACCGCGTCAACGTCTGGCCGCATCTGCTGGTCGAGGAGTTCGTCGCGATGCTCATCCTCTCGGCGGGCCTGATCATCTTCTCGACGTTCCTGAACGCGCCGCTCCGGCAGCTGGCGAACCCGAACCTCACGCCGAACCCGTCGAAGGCCCCGTGGTACTTCCTGGGTTTGCAGGAGCTCCTGCGCTACTTCCACCCGATGATCGCCGGCATCACGATCCCGACCTTCATCCTCGTGGGTCTCGCAGCCGTGCCCTACGTCGACCGCAATCCGAGCGTACGGCCCGGAGATCGGAAGATCGCGATCACGATGTTCACCATGCTGTTCTGCTTCGGCGCGACGCTCACCATCATCGGCTGCTTCTTCCGCGGACCGGGTTACAACTGGATCTGGCCGTGGGCTCAAGGGGTGTTCTTCGACCTATGACGCTCGCCATCTCCACTCGTGTCGTCGCGGCGATCGTGGTCTTCGTGGCCTTGGACGTCTTCGCCATCGTCTTCGGGTTGTCGTTCCTGCGGGCCGCCAAGGAGCAGCGTTCAACCGCCGACGGTGTCCCCCCTGCCCCGAAGGCGAGCTCGCCGATGTCGCGCCGCGACTTCTTCCGGAAGTCGCTGCTGACGTCGCTCATGGTCTTCGGGGCGCAGTTCGGAGGCGCGACCATCGCGTTCCTCTGGCCGAACCTGAAGGGCGGCTTCGGCTCCTTGATCAACGCCGGAGCGATCAGCGACATCCGGGGTCAGATCTCGTCGACGAACCAGCCGTACTACAACGGCGCCGGCCGTTTCTACGTGTGGGACTACGGGTCCGGATACAAAGGCGTCGACAGCGCCGCGGGCGTGGACTACTCGGCATCCGGGTACGTGGCGGACGGGCTGATGGCCATCTACCAGCGCTGCGCGCATCTCGGGTGCCGGGTGCCGTTCTGCCAATCGTCGCAATGGTTCGAGTGCCCGTGCCACGGCTCGAAATACAACGTCGCCGGGGAGTGGCAGCTCGGCCCCGCGCCGAACGGCCTGCAGCGGTTCCCGGTGTCGATCAAGGACGGCAGCCTCTTGGTCGACACGGGGACGCTCAACCCTGGTCCCCCCCGGCTCACGGACACCATCCACGAACCGCCGCAGGGTCCCTTCTGCGTGGCGCCGGGCTAGAGAGGACACCCCACGACACGGATGCTCGCGCTTTCCAACTCCGCGGGGCTGGTGCTGCTCGTCCTGGGCGGGATCTTCGTCGTGGCCGCCGTCGCGGCCCTCGTCCTTCGTGGACGGGTCACACGCGAACCTGCTCCCGACATCCCACCGGCGATGCAGCCCGGTCCCTCCGACCCGGCGCTCGAGACTCCGCTCCTGCAGAAGCTCCAGGGGTGGGGCGTGCTCCTGGTGGCGTTCTTCGTCCTCTGGATCCCCTACACCTGGCTGATCGAACCCTCCGCGAACCTGAAGCAGGAGAAGTTGCTGCGGACCGAAGCGATCGAGCGGGGTAGCCGGATGGTCCAGCTCTTCAGCGAGGAGAACCAGCTGGGCGTCGGTTGTGTGCGCTGCCACGGCCCCGAGCTCCGCGGCGGTGTGATCGCGTTCGGGACCGGCTACAACTACCCGCCGAACCTCACGACGATCTGCGGCGGCCCGAACACGGGCCACGCCGTGATCAAGTCCCTCGCGGACATCTACGCGACGATCCAGCAGGGCCGGGCCGGCACGGCGATGCCCTCGTGGAGCATCCGGTACCAGGGGGCGCTCGACGACCAGCAGATCAACGACATCGTGAACTACCTCGTCTACATGAGCTCGAAGAACGTCCCGTTCAAGGACAACATCTGTACGAACCCGGAAGCCGTGAAGGCCGCGACCTCCCCGTCCCCGTCCGCTTCGCCTTCGGGGAGCAGCGGGGCGACCGGGGCCAGTGGCGCGACGGGAGCGACGGGAGCGGGCTCCTGATGCTGGCGCAGCAGGTGCACACGTGCCTCGGGTTCCACGTCGAGTGCGGAACGATGTTCAAGGGTATCGGCGTCGTGGCGATGGCGTTCACGCTGTTCCTCGGGAGCGTGTACCTGATGCTCTCGCTCGTCTTCGGCAAGTGGATGGGGTACCTGGTACTCGCGGTCTGTTTCTCGGGATGGCTGATCATCCATTCCTCGCTCTGGTTCTTCGGATTCTGGGCGCAAGGCCCGGGAACCCCGACGAACCAAGGGCCGCGCGGGAAGGAGCCGTCGTGGGTCGTCCTGGAAGGCGGTCTCTCTGCGTCGAGTCAGCGCTTCACGACGTTCTCGGACTACCCCGGCGGCGGGTGGCGTGAGCCCAACAGCGGTCGTGAGGACGCCTCGTCGGTGCAATCCGTCGGCAGTGCGGCCACGTCGTTCCTCGCCTTGCAAGCCGACGCCCAGTTGAACATCGACCCACTCGGGACGACGGCCATCCAGGGCACGCAGTTCACGATCGACAGCGTCCGGTTCGCAACGGCCGAAGACGACAAGACCCCGCTCGCCGTCGTCCAGGCACACTTCGGGGGAGGCGGTCCGCTCACGACGCTCGCGCTCTATCACGACTCGGGAAGCATCCCGAGATACTCGGTGATGTTCATGGCGATATCGCTCCTGTTGTTCCTGATCCATCTGCCGCTGCTGGATCGCGCGGAGAAGAAGCGGAAGGCATTCCTGACCGGTGGGACCGCACCCGCGTGGTACGGCCCGGCGTAGGCACCAGACGGCCACGAGAAAGGAGGGAGACGACGATGTTCGGAGCGGAAACCGTGCCCCTCCTCGACCAGGGGAGCATCCAGTTCATCCTGTTCGGCGTGATGGTTCTCGCCGTGGTCTTCCTGATGTGGATCACGATCGCGAAGTAGTCACCGATCGAGGTCGGCCACCGCTCGACCACGCCGGCGGACCTCAGCGAGCGTCGCTTTCCTCTGTTCGTAGAACGCCAGGATCTGCAGCTCGACGGCTAGATCGACCTTCCTGACCGATACTCCGTCAGCCACGACGATCATCGCGGGCGCGAAATTCAAGATCGAACGGATGCCGGCCTCGACCATCCTGTCGGCGATCTCTTGTACGGCGGTCGCGGGCGTCGCGATGACGCCGATCGCGATCCCCCGCTCCCGGACGATCGCCGGCAGATCGTCGACATGGTGGATCGGAACGTCGCCCACCCGCTGTCCCACCTTGGATGGATCCACGTCGACGAGGGCGGCCACGCTGAATCCACGTTCCGGGAACCCGCGGTAATTCGCCAGAGCGTGCCCGAGGTTCCCGATCCCGGCGATAACGATGGGCCAATCCTGCGTCAACCCGAGCTCACGGCGGATCTGGTGGATCAGATAGGCGACGTCGTACCCAACGCCGCGCGTCCCGTAGGAACCGAGGTGCGAGAGGTCCTTGCGAACCTTCGCGGAGTTCACGCCAGCCGCCTCGGCAAGCTCCTCCGACGAGACCGTGCCGACGCCGGATTCGGCGATGTCGACCAGTGCACGGAGATAGACGGGGAGGCGGCCGACGGTCGCCTCGGGGATGGGGCGGCCCTTCACCATGGACGCCCCCTCGCCTCCGGCATCGATCAAGGGTAGCCGACCGAAGCCGCTGTTCTCAAGTGCACAAGCTCCGTCGGACGAGCTCAGGTGCCTCGGACGATCCGGGTCAGCTCGCTCGGATCGACCTCGTACTCGAACCGCTCCTCGCCGTCGATCTCGACCACGGGGATCCGGATACCGTACGCGCGCTCCAGCACCTCATCATCCTGAACGTCCACCTCTTCCAACTCGAACGGATGATGCTTCTGTTCTGCGACGAGAACCTTGCGGGCCTCGTCACACAGGTGACACCCGGGTCGGGAGTACAACACGACGCGCATCTCCCGATGCTATCGGCCACAGGTCGTGGGTCCGGCGGGTGATACAAATGACCGGTGATGCAAGGTGACATGCGCGACGGCGGTCCGGACGACCTCGAGCTCCACCGGCGGCTCTCCGAGGGAGATCGCGGTGCGTTCGACGAGCTCTACCGCCGCTATTCGCCGTCGGCCTACGGCCTCGCGTACCGGCTGACCGGTCAGCAGATGCTGGCGCAAGACGTGGTCCACGATGCGTTCATGGCGCTCTGGCGGGCACCCGAGGCGTTCGACCCGGAGCGCGGCGCGTTCCGCACGTTCTTCCTGTCATTGGTGCACCACCGGGCCGTCGACACGGTCCGGCGGGAGGAGCGGCTCCGCAAACGAACCGAGCGAGCAGCGAACCTCGAGCCCTTGGCAGGCGAAGACGTAGCGGAGGACGTCGTGGACGAGGCTTACCTTGGCGTCCGGCGCCGGGAGGTCAAAGAGGCGCTCAAGATGCTTCCAGCGGCGCAGCGACAGGTGCTCGAGATGGCGTATTTCCAGGCGTACACGCAGGCGAAGATCGCAGAGGAGCTCGGTATCCCGATCGGGACCGTGAAGACCAGAACCCTGGCGGCGATGCGGAAGCTCCGCCGAGCGCTCTACCGAGAGGACTAGCTTGACGGAAACGCACGAATCGATCGAGGAGTTGCTCGCGGGGTACGTCCTGCGCAGCCTGTCGGGTGAGGACGCCGCCCGGGTCGATCACTTGCTCTCCGACCACGTTCCGCTCTGCCCCGCATGCCGCGACTCGCTCGCCGTGTTCCAGGGCGTGACGGCCGACCTGGCTCTCGCTGCAGCGCCCATGACGCCGCCGGACACCCTCCTGCCGAGCCTACACAGGGATCTCGGCGATCAGGGCCGACGACGACGCCCGGTGGCGGTATTCGCGGTCGCCGCCAGCATGATCGCCGTCGTGGGGTTCGCGGGACTCGCCGTCACGCAGAGCCTTCGCGTGAACTCGACGAAGTCGCGTTTCAACGACATCGCCTCGGCCATGGATTTTGCGACGAGGCCCGGAGCCTCGATGATCCAGGTCAACAGCAGCAGCGCGGACAAGGAGCCGATCACGGAATTCTTCAAGCCCGGTGTCGAGCGCTTCTTCCTGGTCGGCAACGTTCCCATGCCACCGGACGGCACCGTCTACCGGGTGTGGCTCCTCTCGGGCACGCACGCGACCTGGGCGAAGGACTTCCTCCCGGAGCAGGGGCTCACAGCGGTTCCGCTCGAGTTCGACCCGAGCCTGTACGACAGCATCCTGATCTCGGAGGAGCCGGCGGGATCGATCCCGGACACGCCCGAGGGCGCGGTCTGGCAGACGGCGAGCTGACGGGTTTCGGGCCCGCTCCGACGCGCTAGATCTGCAGCGTGCCCCGGACCGCCAGGAACAACCCCACACCCACGATCGCCGAGGCGGAGAGCACCGGCACCAACCGTCCCCAGAACGATGACAGACGTCGCGCCATCGCCGCCCGCGCGCGGAGCGCGCCCAGGCTCACGACGATCAACGCCAGCGCCAAGCCCAGGCTGAACGCGACGATCAGGCCGAGTCCGTATCCCACGCGATGGGCGTTGATCGCCCCGAGCATCACGATCAACGCGCTCGGCGATGGCAGGATGCCCCCCGCCAGTGCGAGCGCGAGGAGCCCGCGGCGCGACGTCAGCGACACGCTGGCGGGCAGCGTGTGTGTATGGCCGTGGTCGGGGTCGTCTTCGTGGTCGTGGACGTGTTCGTGTCCGGCGGCGTGCGAATGGTCATACGACCCGACACGACGCGCATCCGACCAGGCGGAGAGTCGTCCGATCAGCAGGTAGGCGCCCAGACCGATGGCGACCACGCCGGACAGGAGGCCCAGCCACGGGTAGAGCGTCTCGGGGCGGAACGTCTGTTCCAGCGAGATCACCAGCAGGCCGAGCGCGAGCACAGAGGCCGTATGCATGACGGCGACGGCTGAGCCCACCGCGACCGCCTGATGGACCTTGGCCTCGGACCCGACCATGTAGGCCGCCATCAAGGTCTTGCCGTGACCGGGGAGCAGCGCGTGCCAGGCTCCGAACGCCATCGCGAGCGCGAACCCGAGCAGGACGAGCGCGATCCCATGGTTGTTCACGAGGGACGAGAACGGACTGGTGTCCACACCGGGGCGCGCCGACTGGGTGACGCTCTCGGACCCTGTGGGGTCACTTGAACCATTCGAGACGCCGGGCGCGAACGACGCATGCATCGAGGTGACGTGCAAGGGGCTCGACAGGAGATCCTGCGGATACGCCAGGAGAGCATCGCTGACGCTCGTGGTCGGCACGTTGGCTCCGCTGATCGCCTCGCCGTCCTCGCCGACCGCCGTGATCTCGCGCCACCCGATGTGGTCCGCGTCGTTCTCGTCGCGGTAGACGATCGCGCCGGTGCGTTGCACCGGACCTGCGAACAGTCCTTCGAACCGGAGGATCGGCAGACCACCCTGTCCGTCGCGGAACCGCATGGACGCCGAGCGGACCTCGAGCGAGACCGGCTGCCCGTCGACCAAGAGCGTGAGATCGCGAACGAACGTCGGCGCCGTCGTCTCCGCCCATGCCTGCTGCTCGGCCGGGGATGCGGTTCCGTCGCCGTTGGTGTCGATCGAGGGCATCGCTTGGAACGTCGGGATCTCCGCCATGTCGACGACGTAGTTGATGCGGATCTCGCCGGGCACCACCTGGATGCCGCTGTAGAGGTTGATCGTGAAGTTGCCCAGTGGATGGGCAGATGCGGTGGTTGCCGACCATGAGAGCGCGACGATCATCAACGCGAACAGCGCCAACCCCCGCCAGACGGATCGCCTCATGCCGCACCGCCGAGCTTCGCAAGCGCCGCCTGCGCCACCCGGGCGTACTGGATCGAGAAGTGCGGATTGGTGTGAACGGCCATGGCAAGCAGCCGGCGGGCTTCGGCGGCATGTCCAAGCTTCAGCTGGATCATCCCCGCGTGGAAGGCGAACAGCGCATTGCGATATCCGAGCGCCATCGCCCTCCGGGCATAGATCGCCGCCTCGTTGTATCGCCCGTTCGCGTAGAGCGCCCAGCCGTACGCATCGGCAACCAGGACGCTGTGTCGCTTCGCCCATTCATCGCTCGCCGCCGCAAGTGCTCCCGCAGGATCGCCGTGCGCCGCGTCGAACAACGCGAGCTCCAGGTCGATGTTCACGCCGTTCGAACGGAACAGCTGCTCCTCGACGTGAACGAGCCCGTACTGTTGCGCCGCTTGATCCGACTGGCCGGTCGCCGTATACAGGTCTCCCAGGGCGATCACGTATTCGGGTGAGGGGTAGCGCGAGACGACGTCGGTGTAGCCGGCGATCGCTTGCTGCAGGTGGCCTTCGGCCCACGCCACCTTCGCGAGTCCCGCGAACGGCGGCACGTAGTCGGCATCGACGTCCGTGCCCCGCAGATAGGCCGCCCGCGCCTTCGACAGGTCGCCCTGGTTGAAGTAGAGCTCGCCGAGCTGGTAACACGCCCATGCGGTGTCGGCCGGCGTCCCCGCGATGTCACGAGCGGCCAGCATCGCCTGGATCGCGCCGGGCACGTCGCCCATCAGCTCGCGGGCGTAGGACACCCGCGCGTAGGAGGACGCACCCGGTTGCGTGTCGACCATCTTCTGGAACGTGCGGAACGCGTCGTCGTAGCGACCGAGCTCCACCTGGGCGTCGCCGATCACTCCGTAGACGTTCGCGTTGTAGGGATTGATCGCCTTCGCGTGCTCGCCCCATCGCAGCGCTCCGGAGAAGTCGTGCCGCGCGGCGGCGAGCGCCGCCATGCCGACCATGGCGGCGAAGTTGTCGCTGCGCTCCAGCCCGAGCGAATGCTGGAGCACGCCCTGAGCCTTCGGGTAATAGCTCGGGTCGGCGGTGACGCGCGCTTGCTGGACGTATGCGAGCCCGAGCGATGCCCAGGATTGCCAGTCGGTCGGCAGCGTACGGAGGCGAGCTTGGAGGCTCGCGATCGTCTGGTCCAGCGAGCCGCCGATCACGGGGCCGAGCAGCGTGTCCGCCTTGATCGTCGGAGGGCGGGACGCCTCGGTCCCGCTCCCGCGAGCGCCGTGCGACAGGCCGATCGCCCCACCGACGAACAACGCGACAGCAAGGGCTGCCGCACCGCCGATCCGAGCTACTCGCTTCATCCTCGCCGCTCCTCGTCTTCCGTCCTGATTGCGATGTGGGACCTGTTCGCGAGGGTTCGGGGTCCGGCC
>JBOGVK010000042.1:0-2688 GCA_050692375.1 Actinomycetota bacterium | reverse complement strand
TCGCACCCTACCCGCTCAGCCACCTCGCCGTCCGCGTCGCCGATTGGGACCTGTACGTCCACCAGCGGACGCTTCTCGAGCGCCATGCGAGGACGAACCGCGAGAACGTCTGGAACGGGCGTCCGATCTCCTTGATCGTGCTTGCCGAGCCGCTCGATGTCCTGGACGGGACCCCGGTTTCGCGCATCGAGCTCATCCCGCCCGTTCACCAGCGCGTCTACCGGATGGGCCTAGAGCACCTCGGCGTCGTCGTCGGTGACGACTTCGACGACTTCTCGCGGATGCATCGGGCCGCGCTGACCGGGCAGCAGTTCCAGAGTGCCCACGTCGAGCCGGTCTACGTGCTGTTCGAGGACTTCACGCACGTGAAGTTCTACCGGCGCTCTTTCTTCGACGTCGTTGAGGACGCGGAAGGGCGCTTCGAGGGCTTCAAGCACGTTGACGATTGGGTGCCGCAGCGGCTGGTCACCGCCACCGGCCCGAACCCGCTCCCGCGGTGACGGGAGGGCGCTGGCAAGACCAAACGGACCCGGGCACCTGCCCCGGCGTCTAAGGGAAGGAACGAGGGCTCCGCCCCCGGAGACCCGGGGGGCGGAGACCGCCCATCACCCATGCGCCGAACCGGCCTTGCGCCCCAGCGTGCGCCGCTGACCGCCGGTAGCGGCGCCACGGACCATGAGTCTCGTCACCGCGCGACGCTGTCGTCAACAACACGCGACGACCTTATGTCTAGGTCGAGGGTAAGCTTCGAGGTTCATCCCGACGTGGAGGATCGAACGATGATGACCCGGCTTTTCGGAATGACCCGACGGTCTCGGCCACTGTTCGGCGCCATCCTGGCGGTGGTCGCTCTGTCCGCCATCGGTTGCAGCAGCTCGAACAACGACCAGCCGAGCACATCGCCGCCGGCCACGACGGCTCCTTCCGTGGCGCCGCCCACCGCCGCTCCGACGACGAACCCGCCACCCGCGACCGGCGATCTCTCGGGGACATGGTCGGGGCAGTACGGCGGCGCCTTCCAGGGGACGTTCACGCTGACGTGGACGCAGTCGGGTTCGACGCTCACGGGGACCATCATGCTCTCGACGACGCCCGGGACCCTCCAGATCAACGGTGTCGTCGCGGGGAGCACGATCAGCTTCGGGACCGTGGGCTCCTCGGCGATCACGTACACGGGTGTCGTGACCGGCGATTCCATCTCGGGCGCGTACGTGGTGGGCAGTTCGACCGGGGGCAACTGGAGCGCCACGAAGACCTCCTGAGATGTGCGAATGGACGAGGCTGGGCTTATCGCCGCTTCGATCGGGAGCTACGACGCCGAGGGGGACGCGCGCCAGCTAACCGAGGGTGTCTAGGCGGAGGTGCGCAACGACGGCCTCTTGCCGGCGCTATCGCACGCTCTGTGCTTCGACGTAGGCGGCAAGGCTGTCGAGCGCCGCCATCCACCCGGCCTCGCCGGGAGATCCCGCGGGGATACCGGTGTGGGTCATCAGCAGCTTGGTGCGACCCTCGACATCTTGGAGTTCGACGATCACCTGTGTCGTGGTGGGGTGTCCCGCGGGCATGCCCATGTCCTGGGGAGATACGACGTTGCCGTCCTCGTCGGACATCGACTCGGTGTAGACGAGCCGCTCGTTCTCGACGATCTCGAGGTACTCGCCGGTGAACCACATCTGCATCGGCCCGGCCGGGGTTTGCATCTCCATGCACACCAGGCGACTGCCCCCGACGCGCACGTCCATCCTGGCCACCGGGACCGAGGCTCCGTTCGGGCCGTACCACGCTTTGAAGTGCTCGGGTTCGATCCACATCTGCCAGATGAGTGCGGCCGGTGCATCGAAGCTGCGTTCGATCACGACCGCGTCCTGCGAAGCGTTGTCGTCGGTCATCGTTCCCTCCTGTCCTGAAGCTGGGTGATGTAGTCGTTCATCCGATCGAAGCGGGCCTCCCATACGGGTCGGTACTGCTCGGCCCAGGTCGAGATCTCCTCGAGTGGTGAGGGGTCCAGGGTGCAGGGTCGGTATTGGGCCCGCTGACTCCTGACGACCAACCCGGCACGTTCGAGCACCTTGATGTGCTTCGAGATGGCCGGAAGGGTCAGGTCGAACGGCTCGGCGAGGTCGTTGACGTTCGCGTCCCCCTGGGCGAGCCGAGCCAGGATCGCTCGACGCGTCGGGCTGGCCAGTGCCGCGAAGGTCTCGGTGAGTCGGTCGTCCTCGAGCACGGGCGCCACGGAGCCGTCTCCTTACTTATCCACTTGGCTAATTAACCGTTGTGGAAAGTAGCTCAGGTCGTCGTTCGGTGTCAAGCCCGCCGGCCGGTCGACCTTGCCTTAGGATGCCCGCGATGCGATCTTCTCGGGCGCTCATCGCCGTCGGGTTCCTCTCCTTCATGGTGGCGGCCTCGCTGCTCCTCGCCGGCTCCCGCGTCCCGCCGTGGGTGGCAGTGGTCGCGCTGGCGGTCGGCACGATCGCGTTCGGCGCGGCGCTGATCGGCAGGCGTTCAGGGGGTGCCCGGCGCGCGACGCGGGATCCTGCGAGCGGTGAGCGCCTGATCCGGGTCGTCGCCGTGGTGCTCACGGGCCTCGGGATCCTAGCGGTGCTGGTGGCCATCTTCGTCGCGATCGGTGAGGCGCAAGGTCACGCGTTCTTCCACTTCCTCACGGGCCTCCTCTGCGTCGGCCTGTTC
>JBOGVK010000041.1:0-2762 GCA_050692375.1 Actinomycetota bacterium | reverse complement strand
TGCGCGCTGCCGAGGCCGCCGACCTCACACCGATCAAGATTAATACCGTCGTGATCGGCGGGACCAACGACGACGAGGTGGTGGACTTCGCGCAGTGGTCGCGCGAGACGGGCTACGAGGTCCGGTTCATCGAGTACATGCCGCTCGACGCGCAACACGCCTGGGAGCGGGCGAAGGTCGTCCCGTCCGCGCGCATCCTGGCGGCGATCGATGCCGCGTTCCCGCTCGTCGCGGCCGGCCACGCCAACGAGCCGGCCACGTCGTACGGCTTCGCCGACGGATCGCCCGGCAGGATCGGCGTGATCGCGAGCGTGACCGAGCCCTTCTGCGACTCGTGCAACCGGCTACGGCTCACCGCCGAAGGGCAGGTTCGTGCGTGCCTGTTCTCGCTGGAAGAGACCGACCTGCGCGAGCCGCTCCGGGCGGGCGCCTCCGACGACGAGCTGGCCTCGCTTATCCGTACGACGGTCTGGGGGAAGTGGTCGGGGCACCGGATCAACCACCCCGACTTCGTCCAACCGGCACGCAGCATGTCGATGATCGGCGGCTGAACCCCGGGTCCGCTCCACCCCTGGGAACGCGAACGAGGGGCGGTCGCCCGCCCCTCGTCGCATCGTCGCGACCCCGTCTCGACTACGAGGAGGCGTTCACCGCCACGTGGTCGAGCGCGATCATCCCGCCGAACTCGTCGTAGGAGTAGTTCGCGACGTTCGCCGAGATGATCTCGTTGATGTTGGTGAACGTGCGTGGGACCCACGGCACGACCTCCTCCATCATGTACTTGTCGAAGTTCGCCCAACACTGGGTCCGGGCGTCGCCCACCGCGATGGCCGCGCACTCGTCCAGCTTGGAGTCCACGTTCGGGACCGAGGTGACCGAGTAGCCCCAATCGCTGAGCTGCTTCGCGCTCGCCCCGACCGCGTCGTAGTTGCAGCATCCGGGATAGAGGCTCGCCGAGCCGAAGAGCGGGGGACCGAACGTGTACGCGTCGGGGTAGTCCTGGATCCAGCCGACGTTCGTGCAGAACGGCACCTGGTCCGGCATCGAGTTGCACTTCGCGTACATCGTGGTCGTCTGCAACGGCTTCACGTCGAGCTCGAGCCCGATCTTCGAGACGTTGTCGGCGTAGAGGGTCGCCACGGCCGGGGACGGCTCGGTCGTCGACGTGATCGTCAGGATGTTCTTGCAGACGTCGGCGTCGCAGACACCATCCTGGTTCGTGTCGTACTTCGACTGCGCCATCTCGGCCTTCGCCTTGTCGATGTCCCCGTGATCGTCGGGCGAGGCGTACGGGTTGTAGTCCTGCAACAGGTTGTTGAGCAGCCCGTCGGGGAAGATGTGCCCCGCGTTGATCCCGGTCAGCGGACCGCCGGCGAGCTGCCGCCCTCCGGCTTTGTCGAGGGCGAAGTTCACCGCCTTCCGCACGTGGATGTCGTCGAACGGGGGGATCGCCAGGTTCATGCTCGCGTACGACACCGCGTTCTGCGGGTGGGTGAAGAGCATCGACTGGAGATCCGGGTTGGTGGCGTACTTCTGCAGGACGTCGGCGGGAGGCACCGCGTCAAGGACGTAGTCGACCTCACCGCTCTCGACCTTGTTGTACAGGTCCGCCGCGTCACCTCCGATCGTCGCCTCCATCCGATCGACGTAGGCGGGACGAAGGTCGTCCGTGCTGGCGTCCCACGACGGGTTGCGCACGAGCACGATCTGGCGCCCGGGGATGTAGCCGGACGCCGGTTTCTGCTGGTCCGCTGGGACGGAGAAGTCGAGCTGGTCGGTCCCCTCGAACATGTACGGACCGGTGGCGACCAGGAAACGGCCGTAGTTCTTGGTGTGCCCTTCGGCAGCACCGAGGGGCGCGTCCCCGTTCGGCGGGATCGGCGCGGCGGCGGGCATCGCCATCCGCCAACCGAGGTCGCCCGTCGGAGCCGTGACCTTGATCTGCAAGGTGTGGTCGTCGACCGCGGTCATGCCCGAGATCGTGTCGGCCTTCCCGGCACCGAAGTCGTCGAACCCTTCGATCGCCGAGTAGTAGAAGCTGTACCCACCCGAGCTCGCCTTCGGGTCGGCCTCACGCATCATCGCGCGGATGAAGTCCTGCGCCGTCACCTCGGTGTCGGCGAAGGGCGGGGAGTAGTGGATGCCGGGTTTGATCGTGAACGTCCACGTGAGCCCGTCGTCGGAGACGCTGGGCAGGTCGGTGGCGAGATCGGGCCGAAGGTCCGAGCCCCCTTGGTCGACCGCTTGGCCGTTCGTGGCGTACAGGGTCCGCAACAGACAGCACTTGAAGTACTCGAACGACAGCTGGTAGTACTCCTTCTGCGGGTCGAAGGCGGCGCTGACGTCGCCGACGGCCGCCAGGTGGAGGGTCCCACCCGTCGGGATCTCACCAGCGGCGGTTCCGCTGCTGCTTGGCCCAGCGTTGTTGTTGTTGTTGCCGCCACACGCGGCAGCAACGACGGCGAGGACCGCCATGATGGCAGCCAATCGCACGACTCTCTTCATGCCACACCCCCCTCTGTCACAGGCGGACCGAATGTTCGCACCCGGCCCGAAGCGCGTCCAGCCCACCAGGGGATACGAGCGGGGAGTTTTCGCAAGCTTGCCGGTCCCGCGACCGGGAGCTTGCGATTCCTTGCCCCCGAACCTTCCCCCGCAGGTCATCGACGCGTCGTCGGCCGTTCACGAAGAGGTGCGAGCGTAGTGCTGCCGAGAGGTTGCGCCCCCTCTTCGGCGCGGGGGGCCGGATCCCCATCCGGCCC
>JBOGVK010000040.1:0-36097 GCA_050692375.1 Actinomycetota bacterium | reverse complement strand
TCTTCGCATCGACCGGCACGTCGAGGACCCTGAAGGCGGCGACCGGCTTCGCGAACCCCTTGAGGAGAGGGGCGCCGGCTGGTTCGGCTGTTACCAGCTCCTCGACCTCCGCGAGGACCCGGTCGGTGACCAAGATCTGGCCCGGCCCGGCCTCATCGCACAGCCGCGAGGCCATGTTCATCACGCTGCCCACGGCCCCGTAGTCGTACCGGCCCTCGAAGCCGATCCGCCCCAGCGTGGCGTAACCGAGTGCGATCCCCACCGAGAAGTCCAACTCATGACCTCGTTTCCGCCATTTCGACGTCAGCCCTGACATCGTCTCCCGCATGGCTACCGCCATCCGCACGGCTCGGGTCGCGGGGTCGGAACAGGGGATAGGGTCGTTGAACCAGACCATCAGCCCATCGCCCGCGAACCATCCCACAGTGGCCTCGAACTCCCCGATGATCGCTCCCATCGCGGTGTGGAACTCGCGGATGACGCCCATGACCTCCTCGGGCTCGGTCGACGCGCTGAACGCGGTCCATCCGCGAAGATCGGCGAACAGCACCGCGATCTCCCGTCGATGGCTCTCCAGGATCTCGTCGCCCTGCGAGAGCACCAGCTCGGCCAACGTGGGTGAGAGGAACCGCCGAAGCCGGGCGAGCCGCTCGAGCTCCTCGACCTGTTCGGCCACGCGGGCTTCGAGGTTCGTGTTGAGCGCGAACAGCTCGGCCGATTGCGACTCGATCGTGTCGTGGTACTGCTTGATGCGGATGAGGGATCGGATACGCGCCAACAGCTCTTGCTGGTTGAACGGCTTCGTGACGAAATCGTCCGCCTCGGCCTCCATGGCGCTCACACGGACCTCGGCATCATTTGACGTCACCATCACCACGGGCAAGAACCGCGTCGACGGATCCGATCGGATCCGTCGGCAGACCTCGTAGCCATTCATCCCCGGCATCTGGACGTCCAGGAGGACGAGATCTGGCGCCTCGGCCGCGACCAACTCCAGCGCCTCCTGCCCCGACGACGCCGAACGTACTTCGTATCCGTTCGACGTCAGCACAGCCTCGAGCAGGCGGACGTTCTGCGGCACATCGTCGACCACGAGGATCGCGGGCCGTGGAACCGAGATCTCAACCGGTTCTCCCCTCGCCGCCGCCCCGAGAGATCCGACGAGGGCGCCTGCGGTGGGAAATCGATCGGCGGGACGCTTGGCCAAAGCGCTGCCGATCACGGCGTCCAATGCCACCGGGAGCTCCGGTCGTCTCACGGTGACCTTCGGTGGCGGATCCCTGAGCTGGGCGAACATCACGGCTGCCTCGCTGTCGCGGCGATACGGGACGGCTCCGGTCAGGCACTCGTAGGCAACACATCCGAGCGAATACACGTCGCTACGTGCATCGACCGTCGTTCCCTCGAGTTGCTCGGGTGCCGCGTATTCCACCGAACCCAGGAAGTGGCCCGTGTTGCTGAGCCCGCTCACGGATCCCGGGCGCTTCGCGAGGCCGAAGTCCGCGAGGTAGGCGTGCTCCGCACGTGAGCCGGACGCAGGTTCGATGAGCACGTTGGCCGACTTGACGTCCCGATGCACGAGGCCGCGTTCGTGTGCGGAGTCCAAGGCGTCGGCGATCTGGGCAAGCACGGATACAGCTCGATCGATCTCCAACGGCCCCTCGTCCCGGATGACGCTCTTCAGATCCTTGCCCTGCACATATCGCATGGCGAGGTAGAGGACGCCGTCGGCCTCGCCGGCGTCGTAGACGTCGACGATGTGGGGATTGTCCAACGAAGCGGCGAGCCTCGACTCGCGCACGAACCGGTCGCGGAAGCGATCGTCCCCAACCCATTCCGAGGGGAGCACTTTGAGCGCGACCCTTCGACTCAGCCGGATGTGTTCGGCGAGGTAGACCATCCCCATCCCGCCGCGCCCGATGACGGACTCGATCCGATACCCGGCGAGCTCTGTGCCGATGCGGTCAGCGGCCATCCGACGTCGATCCACAGAACGCGAGGACCTGATCGGGGAACGTCCGAACACTGATGGGCTTCTCGAGGTATCCGTCGAACCCCTGGGCGAGGAAACGCTCCCGGTCTCCCATCATCGCGAGCGAGGTCAATGCCACGACGGGGATCCTCGTGGTGCGATCCCGCTGCTTGAGGTGACCCACAGCTGTGGAACCGTCTATGCCCGGCAGCCGGATGTCCATCAGGATCACGGCGGGCAGGTGCTCCTCCGCGAGCGCGATGCCCTGCTCTGCGCTCCCCGCCTCCAGGGTTCGAAAGCCAGCGAAGGTCAGCACATCTCGAGCGAGCTTCCGATTCTTCTCATCGTCGTCCACGATGAGAACCAGTTCGCCGCTCATCGAGTCATCGCCCCGGCCCAACGGGCAGAGTGAACCTGAAGGTGCTCCCGGTTCCCGGTTCGCTCTCGACCCACAGGCGTCCACCGTGCAGCTCGACGAGCCTCCGCGAGAGGGGAAGACCCAGACCGGTTCCCTCCGGCCCGTTGACTTCTCCTCCCAGTTGGGTGAACTCCTGGAAGACGCGATCTTGGTCGGCAAGGTCGATCCCCGAACCGCTGTCGGCGACCGCTACTTCGACGAATCCGTTGATCACACGCGCGGAGACGTCGATGTGCCCGCCCGAGGGTGTGAACTTCACCGCGTTGGACAACAGGTTGAACACCACCTGGCGCAGCTTACGCTCGTCGGCGCGAACGACGATCTCGTCTGGGTCGCAGGCGAGCTCGATCGTGATCCCTCCGCGGATCGCTCGCTCTCCCTGCATCGTCAGGCCGCTGCGCAATGCCTGGGGGATCGATACATCGTCCAGCTCGAGCTCCATCCGGCCGGCCTCGATCTTGGACAGGTCGAGGATGTCGTTGATCAGCGACAAGAGGTGTTGGCCGGCCTCCAGCACGTCGGCGGCGTATCCCATCTGCTGTTCGTTCAGCTCGCCGAACATCTGCTCGTGCAGAACTTCCGAAAACCCGATGATCGCGTTCAGAGGGGTTCGAAGCTCGTGCGACATGTTGGCCAGGAACTCCGACTTGTGCCGGCTCACGGTTTCGAGCTCCTGATAGACGCGACCCAGCTCATCGTTCATCCGGTTGACGTTCGATCCCAGGCGTCCGAGCTCGTCCCGGTTCGTGATATCGACTCGGCCCGAGAAGTCGCCACCTGCAATCTCCGCCACACGGGCCTCCACGCGCTGGATGGGGCCGATCACCGACCAGGACAGGACGAGCCCGAGGAGCAGCGCCAGCAGGACGCTCCCCGCCGCGACGGCGACGAAGAGCCGCTCGGAGTTCGAGAACGAGGTCCGATTCGCAGTGATCAACGCGTCGGTCTCGGCTTGGGTGGTGTTCACGATGTGGGTGGCGAGAAGCCGAAGGTCGGTGGCGAGCGGCTCCGCCTCGCTACTTTGGAGTTGCAAGCCCTGTTCGGAGGAACCGGCTTGATCGAGATCAAGGATCTGGGTCATGACTTGAGAGAGTCGTCCCGCATCGACCTGGATCTTCTCGAGTGTCACTCGGTCCTGTTGGGGAGGAACGAACCCGAGATGATCGGATCCGGTCGCGGGGCCGACCTGCGCGAAGATCGTCAAGATCGTCTGATCGAGGAACAGCAGGTTGCGACCTTTCGGGGCCGACGAGGGATTCGCCCCGACGTACACCTTGATGTCTGTCCCTCCCGCACGGAGCCCCAGCAGCAATCGCCCCTCTGCGACATTGGTCTCGATCTCGCGATAGCCGGTCGCCCGTAGCTGCAGGGATCCGAGCTGTTCGACACGGTCGTTCGACTGACCGAGGACCCGGAGGCCGAGGACGCCAAGCACTACCAACAGGAGGACCGTCCCGACGAAGATGACGAGGAGCTTCGTGCCAACCCTGACCGGGACCCTACCTGCGGCCCGAACGAGCGGATTGTCGGCTCGGCTCAGGCGGTGTCGCGAGACCGTGTCGCCGCCGGGTCCTCGCACCTACGTGTTAGAGCTCAGGAGTTGCCGAGACGAGTGTGGTGATGAGCCATCGACCGTTGATGCGGGCAACGTCCTGGTCGGCACTCACGACCGCGACGACTCGACCGGTGGTGGCGTCGATGTAGTGGCACTCGAAGTACAGCGTCCCCTTGTCGCCGTCGACCGTGATCTGGACCTTATAGGCCGGGGTGTCCGAGACCCAGTTGTTCCCGGGCTGGAACGGAGCCGCCTGAGTGGCGAAGAACTGCCGGATCTGGTCCTTCCCCGTGTAAGTCTTGCCCCCCAGCGTGGCCGTGGCGTCGTCGGCCCACAAGGACATCATGAGGTCGAGATCCTTCGTCGAGGACGCCTTGTGCCAGTTCACTTCGATCTGCTCGATCGCGTATCTGTCGGCCCGAAGCTGAAGGCGATCCTGCGACGACGTGTCGGTCCCTGATCGACATGCGGCTGGAAACAGCGCCAGCGTCAGAGCGGTCGCGAGGATCTTCTTCATGGGGCCCCCTTCTGCAGGTCGGTCGTATCCTGAGCGGCCCCGGCCAGACTGTCCAGACCTCGGCGCTAGGATGTCAGCGGACGGACGTCTCCCTCCGGACGAGACGGACGTGCGAGCTGACGAGCTCGACGCATTCGTAGCCGTCCGGCCCGCCGTCGAGGTGGTCGAAGAGACGCTCGCCGCCACCCAGCAGGATGGGCACGATCGCGAGGTGCATCTCATCGATCAGTCCCGCGCGGAGATACTGCTGGATCGTGGACGCGCCCCCACCGAGCAACACGTCGCCGCCGTTGGCAGCGTCGAACGCTCGCTCTCGGGCCGCTTCGATCCCGTCGCTCACGAAGTGGAACGTCGTCCCGCCCCGCATCGTGATCGCCGCGCGCGGGTGGTGGGTGAGCACGAATACCGGATGGTGATGCGGCGGATCGTCCCCCCACCAACCGCTCCATGGCTCATCACCCCAGGGTCCACGGATCGGGCCGAACATGTTCCGCCCCATGATCGTGGCGCCGATCCCCTCGGTGCCACGGGCAGCGAACGCATCTTCGAGACCGATCGCGCCTCCGTCCATGCCGTGTTGCCGTCGGGCGGACTGGGTCGCGAACGCCCACTCGTGGAGTCGGTCGCCGCCCGCACCGAGTGGGCTCTCGCGGCTCTGATGAAGCCCGGCCGCGTATCCGTCGAGCGAGATCGAGAAGTTGTGCACACGCAGCTTCGGCATCATGCCCTCCCTCGGATTGCCGCTACCCTAGATCCGGCTCAGTTCGGGCAAGTTTGAGCAAGAAGGAGGATGCGTCATGAACATGAACAGCATCTTGATCGGGTCGGAGGATCCGACTCGACTGGTGGAGTTCTACACCAAGACCTTCGGCGCGCCGGAGTGGAGTGATGGCGGCTACACCGGCTGGCGTCTCGGCTCGGGCGGCATCATGGTCGGACCTCATGACCAGGTGAAGGGCAGGAATACGCAACCGGGCCGGCTGATCTGGAACATCGAGACCGCCGACGTGAAGGGGGAGTTCGATCGGATGGTGGAGGCTGGGGCGACCGTGATCCAGGAGCCGTACAACCCCGATGCCGCCAACAACAGCGACATGCTGCTCTGCACGTTCGCCGACCCGGACGACAACTACTTCCAGCTCGCCAGCCCGATGAGCTGAGCGGATCCCCGCTTCGGGGGTTGACAAGCCCTCGTGTTGTCCTCTATAACTCTTCCATTACATAAAGGAATGGTTATAGATGGCAACAGACCAGCTCGATGCGGTGTTCGGAGCGCTCGCGGATCCCACGCGGCGCTCGATCCTCGATCGGCTCGCCCACGGTGAGGCTACGGTCGCCGAGCTCGCAGCCCCCTTCAGCGTTTCGCAGCCGGCGATCTCGCGGCACCTCAAGGTGCTCGAACATGCGGGGTTGATCTCCCGCACCCGCCGGGCCACGGCCCGTCTCAGCCACCTCCGCGCGGAGCCGCTCCGGCAGGCGACGGTGTGGCTGGCCGGATATCGGGAGTTCTGGGAACAGAGCTACGAGCGGCTCGAGGAGCTGCTCGCCGCCCTCCAGGAGCAGGGACCGACCGATCGCAACCAAGGCGATCCGAGAGGAAGGAGTACGACATGACCGAGCTCGAGGTCACCGCGGAGCCGGGGATCCCCCAGGTGTTGACCGCCCGAAGCTTCGACGCGCCGCTCGACCTGGTGTTCCGCGCATTCACCGAGCCCGACCTGTTGGTCCAATGGTTGGGGCCGCGGAAATACACGATGACGATCGATCGATTCGATCTGCGTGACGGTGGCACGTGGCGCTACGTCCACGCCGACGACGCCGGCAACGCGTTCGGCTTCCACGGCGTCTTCCACGGCGCCCCGTCGACGGACGGCATGGTACAGACGTTCGAGTTCGAGGGTGCACCGGGCCATGTCTCGATGGACACGGTGACGTTCGAGGAGCACGACGGCAAGACGACGGTCCGCACCAACTCATTGTTCCAGTCGGTCGAAGCGCGCGACGCGATGGTCGACGCGGGCATGGCTGACGGCATGAGCGAGGGGTACGACCGCCTCGACGAAGCGCTCGCCAAGCTCGTCGCGAACAGCTGATCACGACAGGAGAGGAGCACAACGATGCAGAGGATCACACCGTGCCTGTGGTTCGACACCCAGGCCGAGGAGGCCGCGAACTTCTACGTCTCGCTGTTCGAGGACTCAGACGTGACGAACGTCCAGCGCCTCGACGGCACGCCGAGCGGCGACAACGTGGCGCTGGTGTTCTTCCGGCTCGCAGGTCTGGAGTACATGGCCATCAACGGCGGACCGCAGTTCCCGTTCACCGAGGCCGTCTCGTTCAACGTGAGCTGCAAGGACCAGACTGAGGTCGATCGGCTCTGGTCGGCGCTCACGGCGGACGGCGGCCAAGAGAGCCAGTGCGGTTGGCTCCAGGATCGGTTCGGCCTGAGCTGGCAGATCATCCCCGAGCGGATGGGCGAGCTGCTGGCCGATCCCGACCCCGATCGTTCCCAGCGGGCCATGCAGGCGATGCTCCAGATGCAGAGGATCGATGTGCAGGTCCTCGAGGACGCGGCGAACGCTTCCTGAGCCTGCCACCGGTTGCGCTACTTCGCGCCGGCACCTTGTCGAGCGGGACACGGGAATACCGCCTGGGAGAGCGAGGGTTCCGTAACGCATCCGAGCAGAGGAGGATCCATGAAAGCGCTGGCGTTGAAGTCGTTCGACGTTCCGCCCGCGGTGGTCGACGTCCCCGAGCCCCTGGCGGCGCCGGGCGAGGTCCTGGTTCGGATGCACGCAGCCTCGGTGAACGCGTTCGACGTGGGTGTCGCTGCCGGCGCCATGAAGGAGTACATGTCGTACGCATTCCCGGCGGTGATCGGGAACGACGTAGCCGGAACGATCGAGGCGATCGGTGTAAGCGTCGAAGGATTCTCGGTTGGCGATCGCGTCTTCGGCATGATGGGCTCGAAAGGGGCGATCCACGACGGCTCTTACGCCGAGCTCGCGAACCCGCAGTCGGGATCGATCGCGGTCGCGCCCGACGCCCTGTCGGATGCCGACGGCGGATCGCTCGCGGTCGCCGGCACCACGGCGATGAGCGCGGTGGAGGCCGTGGATCCACGGGAGGGCAGGCACGTTCTGATCGTCGGAGCGACGGGCGGCGTCGGGACCTTCGCGATCCAACTGGCCACGATCCGCGGCGCGCACGTCATCGCATCGGTGCGCCCCGGCGACGAGGACTTCGTGACCGGCCTGGGGGCAGCCGAGACGGTCGACTACACGGGCGACGTCATCGCCACGATCCGCGAACGCTACCCCGATGGGATCGACGCGGTGATCGATGCCGTGAACCGCGACCACGGCGCCTTCGCGAGACTCGCGGGCGTCGTTCGTGAAGGCGGTCGGGCCACGTCGGTGGTCGGCGGGGCGGGCGAGTCTTCGCAGATCGGCGGCGTGTCCGTGTCGAACACCGGCGGGGATCCCGCGTATCTGACCGCACTCGCGGACCTCGTCGTTCAGGGGAAGGTCCGCGTGGCGATCCGTCGAACGTATGCGCTCGCCGACGCTGGTCAGGCGCTGAAAGACTTCGCGAACGAACACACGCTGGGCAAGCTGGTCATCACGATCACTGGGTAGCGACGAGCGGGGTGATCCACACGTCCTGGTGCATGCCCATCGCGTAGTGACCGTTGAGGTTGCACACGAGCGCGTAGTGACCCGACGACATGTCGATCGTGAGCATCAGGGAGGTACCGGGCTTCATCGCGGGATCGCCGGTCTCCCCGACGTTGGTCAGACCTTTCGCGTCTTCGTTGAACCGGTTGGGTTCGCCTTCGAACCCGACGATCGGGAAGTCCGCGGCCGGTGTGTCGGTCGCAAACGCCACGAACTCGTGATCCTCGGCTCCCTGGTTCGTGATGATGAACGTGACCTTGCCCTCGGGGGCATAGGACTGCGACAGGTTCAAGAACATGTGGGTGGCATCGGTCTCGCCCAGCCCGACGACGATCGGGGTCGAGCCGGCGGGCACGACGTTGAAGTCCTGGTGCATGCCCATCGCGTAGTGACCCGGAAGGTTGCAGACGAGCGCGTAATGCCCGGGAGCGAGATCGAGCGACAGGCTCTTGGTCGTGCCCGCCTTCATGTCCCCCGTCTCGCCGACGTTCGTGACCCCTTTGGCGTCCTCGTCGATCCGGTTCGCCTCGCCCTCGAAGGACACGATGGGGAACGAGCCGGCGGGCGAGTCCGTGCGGAGCACGACGAATTCGTGCGTCTGGGTGCCGGAGTTCGTGACGATGAACGAGACGGTTCCCTCCGTCGAGAAGGACCGCGACAGGTTGATGAACATGTGGGTGGCGTCGGTCTCGCCCAGGCCGACGACGATCGGTTGATCGGCCGCCGTATAACCCTGTGGGATGGCGGCGGCGGTCCCTCCACCCGGCTGGTAACCGGCGATGAACGCCACGGTGTTGCTCGCCCCACCGGGGCCGGCGCCGGAGCACGCGGCAAGCAGCAACCCCGTCAGCGCGACGGTGGTCACGACGCGTCGCGTCATGCTCCACCCCCGCTCCCCGGACAGGAGGGTGTGCGCCAGTCGGGACAGCTCGGCGCGGTCTTCTCCCAGGAGCGGATGTACGCGACCACCTCGGCGATCTGCTGATCCGTGAGCGGCCCTCCATACTCGTTCCACCACGCCGGCATCGCGGTGCCCGGGACGCCGCCCCGCACGATGCCCGCGATCTGCTCATCGGTGGTTCCCTGGAAGAACTCCTGCGAGTTCAACGCCGGTGCGTCGACTCCTTCGCCGTTCAGCCCGTGACATGCGGCGCAGTTCAGACCCCAGAGCTGGGCCCCGGAGCCCATCAGGGCGGAGTCTTGGGACCGCAACGCGTCCGTGCGGCGAGAGGACTCGACGGCCTTGTAGACCGGGAACGCCACCACCAAGAGCGCAAGCATGAGCGTGCCCACACGCTTCCAGCGCAGCGACTGTCGAACGACGACCGGATCGTCGCGCAGGCCCTCGGTCATGGAGTGCCCCCTGTGTCACACGACGTCGGAGGCGTCTTCGGACCGGTGAGGATCCCACGCGCGGGTCCCTCGACGACCGACGACGTATCGACCATCACGTGCCCGTTCTCGATCGAGATCGGGAAACGGTCCATCCCCCGCGGTGCCGGACCTGCGATGTACTCGCCGATCACGTTGTACTCACTACCGTGGCACGGGCACCGAAAGCCGGCGGAAGCCCCCGCTGCGTTGCAATCCCCAACCTTGCAGCCCAGGTGCGGGCACTTCTGGAAGAGCGCGCGGAGACCTCCCTGGAACTGCGTCACATAGAACCGTCCGTCCAAGAAGTACTTCACCGTGCCCTCCGTCAGGAAATCCGCCACGGGGCCGGCGTCGACAACTCCCCCGAACCCAAGGGTTGGCTTCGGGTTCAAGATGTCGTAGGTGGTCCACCCGGCCTCCACGACGAGCGCGACGCCCAGGACCTTCCACGTCGTGTTCAGGAAGTCGCGTCGATCAACGGGCTGCGGCCCGAGCGCATCCGACGTTGTCTCGTGTTCGTCCATAGCTATAACTCCAGGTAGAGGTGGTGCCACGGCAACACCCACGACCAACCGGGGCCACGGAAGAACGCCCCGATCACCGTCAGCACCACCGCGGCGACGGCGAGCGCCGTGAACACGATCACGACCATCTTCCGATCCTTGATCCGCCACCCTTTGCTGCGGTCCAGAAAGGGCAATGCGAACAGGAACAGCAAGGCGGCCCCGGGGATCAGGATCCCGGCGACCATCGGCTGCAGATGCGCGAGCAGCTCCTGAAGACCCGCGAAATACCACGGGGCTTTCGCCTCCTGCGGCGTGAGGCTGGGGTTCGCGATGTCCTTGAGCGGTGCGTTGAACAAGATCGCCAGCAGGAACACGAACGCGATCGTGACGGCGGCGACCACCAGGTGCCGGATCAGGAAATGCGGCCACGTGAAGACGGTGTCGTCGGGATCCTGCTCGCGCTGCTCGATCTCGCGAGGCACCACCCCGAGGAGTCGGTAGCGCTCCTTCGGTGTCTCCTCGTCAGGCATCCGTGCTCACCTCCTCCGCCACGACGGCGACATCGGCAACCGGGACCGCTTCTTCCTCGCGATCGGCGATCGCGAACCCGTCCTTGCGAACGCGCCAGATGTGGATGCAGAGCCCGATCACCATGAGCGCCGGCACGAAGTACACGTGCAGGACGTAGAAGCGCAGGAGTGTGGCGCTCCCCACGTCGCCGCCCCCGAGCAGCATCTTCCGCGCCCCGTCGCCCATCAGCGGCACGTATCCGGCGATGTTCGTGCCGACGGTGATCGCCCAGTACGAGAGCTGGTCCCAGGGGAGCAGGTAGCCGGTGAAGGACAGGAAGAGCGTGCACAGCAACAGGAACACGCCGATCACCCAGTTGAACTGTCGAGGAGCCTTGTACGCCCCGGCGTAGAAGACCCGCATGAGGTGGATGAACACGGCGAGCACCATCAGGTGCGCCGCCCACCGGTGGATGTTGCGAACGAACTGTCCGAACGCGACCGTCGTTGCGAGCGCGTGCATGTCGAAGTACGCGTCGGGGGGGTTCGGGTGATAGAAGAACATCAGGTACATCCCCGAGATGAAGAGCACCCCGAAGAGCACGGTCGAGATGAATCCCAACCGCAACGTCGAGCGGAACGAAAGCACCTTCCGCGGGACCTTCACCGGGTACAGGTGCAGGAAGAAGTTCTGGAACGAGGTCAACGCGCGACCCCGAGGCGTAGACGGTGAGGGGTGACGCACGGCCGATCGGTAGAGCTCACTGCCCTTGATGGCATCGCCCGGGTGGAAGATCGATCGGTACCACTCCTTGTCTCGCACACGCCGTCCGTCCGTCGCCATGGCTGCTCCTCAGCTCCCGATCGGCTCGAGCGCGATCGGGGCGGTCGATGACTCCGACCACCCCTGCAGGGACAAGGCGTCCGTCGGACACCGATCGACGCACAGCCCGCACCGGATGCACAGTTCTTCCTGGATGATCAGGGCGCTCGAGGGACCGGCCACTTCGACGCCCACGATCTCCTCCATGGGGATGATGCGGATGCACTTCTCGGGGCAGACGTCGACGCATCCGCCGCACAGGATGCAGATCGACGGCTCGAGCATGATGTTCAGGAAGCACTGGAGGCACCGCGACGCCTCGTGACGCGCCTCCTCGGGCGTGTACCCGAGCTCGACCTCCGGGGAACCGATCCGGCGCTCGGAGGGCTCGGCCGGGATCGGCACCCGCGGGTACTCCGTGTAGTCCGGCGTTCGGCCGCGCACCTCGATGATCGGCAGGAGCTTCCGCGTGGATAGGGAAGGCATCGGTGGCTCCTCGCCCGCGATCTGCCGGTGGATCGAAGCCGCCGCGCGCCGGCCGTCCCCGATCGCGTCGATCAGGTTGCGCGGACCGAACGCGACATCGCCGCCCGCGTAGATCCAGTCCGAGCTCGTCGCGAGGGAATCCCGATCGACCGCGATCGTGCCGCGTGGGCTGAGCTCGACGCCGTCCTCCTCCGACAACCACGAGAGGTCCGGCGCCTGGCCGATCGCCAGGATGACCGAATCGCAGTCCAGGACCGACTCCGTCCCGTCGATCAACCTGGGGTTGAAGCGACCGTCGGGATCGAACACGGACGCCACCTTGAGGGTCTCGAGCCCCTGCACGCGCCCGTCGCCCAAGATCGCCTTCGGACCGAGCCGCGTCAGTACCTCGATGCCCTCGACTTCGGTCTCCTCGATCTCGAACTCGTGGGCCGGCATCTCTTCGCGACTTTCGAGCGCCACGACGCGAACACGTCGCGCGCCGAGTCGCTTCGCCACCCGCGCCACATCGAGCGTCTGGGTCACGGCGCCCTCGAGCTCCTGGTCGGCCTCCGCGAGCGGGTCGCCGGTCGACCTCCCCGCGGCGATCTCCCGTAGGGCGGTGCGGGCCGCATCGAGGGCGACGTTCCCGCCGCCGATCACGATGACGTCGTCGCCCAGGTCCACCTGGTACCCGAGGTTCGCGTTCAGCAGGAAGTCCACCGCGCGGAGCACGCCGTCCAGCTCGACGCCCGGGATGCTCAGGTCGCGGCCCCGCATGCACCCGACCCCCAGGAACACCGACGCGAACCCTTCGTCTTTCAGCGATCGCAGCGAGATGTCGCGTCCGAGCGCTTGACCGGTTCGCAACTCCACGCCCATGTCCAAGATCGCCCGGATCTCGTCCTGGAGAACATCGCGGCGCAGACGGTACGGAGGGATGCCGAGCACCATCATGCCGCCGGGGCGATCCTGGGCCTCGAACACGACCGGGCGGTACCCGTACGTCGCCAGGTCGTGGGCGCACGCCATGCCGGCTGGCCCCGATCCGATGATCGCCACGCGCTCGTCACGGGGAGGAGCCTTGGGGATCGCATCGGCGTAGACACGCGCACCGTGCCCGCTCTCGACCCCGAATCGCTCGCAGACGTAGCGCTTCAGCGCGCGGATCGCGATCGGCTGGTCGATGGAGCCTCGGCGGCACGCGATCTCACACGGCGCCGCGCACACCCGACCGCAGATCGATGGGAACGGGTTCGGCAGACGGGCGATCCGATAGGCAAGCTCGTCCTCCCCGGCGGCGATCGCCGCGACGTACCGACCGGCGTTCGTGAGGACCGGGCACGCACGCGTGCAGGGCACGTTGTCGTCGAACCATTCGGACCCGACGGGGTTCGCCGCGAACGCCACGGCCTACCTCGCCCTCGTCCGCTGCAGCCGGACGAAGAGCCAGCAGGCGAACACGAACGCGACCACCCACCAGAGCATCACCAGGAGGTCTCTATTCCGAGGTGCCGTGTGGAGCGAGAGGTACGAGAGCAGATTGTTCGGAACCAGCACGAAGAGGAGGTAGCTCGCCAGCAGCATGACGGCCGCGAGACCCACCGCTCGGAGCCAGGACGTCTTCACACCCCGTAGCCTCCTGGGGAAGCCCCACTTCTCGCAACGACGAAGGTCCCGGGTCGAGAGGGCCGGTCGGCCGCCACCATTGCGAGGCAACATCGTACGACGCAATGGCGCCAGTCTCGAACCGGATAGGCTCGGCCCGTGAAGGCAAGTCGCGAGGTCGAGCAGTGGTTCGCCGCGAAGAACCATCCACAGGAGGAAGCGCTCCGTCGCGTACGCGAGATCATCCTGGACGCTGATCCGAGGATGACCGAGATGGTGCAGTACGGAACGATCCGATCCGTCTACGAAAGTGGCCTGGCGAACTTCGTCCAGTGTCCAAGAAGCGCATCACGCTGATGTTCAACGTGGGAGCGCGGATCCCCGGTCGGTTCCCACATCTGGAGGGCGACGGCCCGAACGCGCGGTTCATGCGCTTCGCCGATCTCGCCGAGGTGGAAGCGCGGGCAGCTGAACTCCGCAAGATCGGGGCGGCGAGGTGCGCCTACAAGTCGCCTGGATGATCAGGAGGGCGGTGGCGGTAACAGTCCAAGCTGACCCATCACGCTCATCGTGTCCTGGATCCCGAAGTGCGAGAGATGCTTACCCTCATCCCCGATCTGGACGATGTCGATCTCGTGGATCGTGTTCTCACGGTCGGGGAATGCCTGCCGCGACTGCTCGTGGGTCGTCAACGTTCGTGGCGCGAACCTACGTCTGGTGGAGTTCACGGTGCAAGAGACCTTGGATCGATCGAGCGCCGGGGGTGCTCACTGGGCGGCCGGTGGTTCTGCCGCCATCGGCCCGGGGTCTTCTCCTCGAGCGACAGAGGCCAGGCGGCCGGTGAAGAGTCGCCACCCTTCCTCGTGCATCGCCGCGGCCTCGCCGTCGGGCAGCCCGGTGTGCCGCAACGAAAGGACGGTCCCGTCGCCATCGGCTTCGAGTGTGAGCTCGACGGTCGTGGAACCGGGTGGAACGACTTCGTTCCCCTCCCACCCCCACGTGAACACCACGCGACGGGGCGGCTCGATCTCCACGAACTCCCCTCGTGCCACGGTGTCCACGTCCATCCAGACGCGGAAGAGGCCGCCCGGCCGCGGATCCAGCTCGGCCTTCACGCCCTGCCACCGGACGTAGCGTTCCGCGTCCGTGAGGTACGGGAAGACCCGCTCGGGCGGCGCATCCAATCGGAGCTGCACCTCCACCACGTGCGACGGCTGAGACTTCATCGCTCCTCGACCACCGTGCGCAGACGATCGAGATCCTGGCTCCACATCTCCTGGAGCACAGCTTGGAGCGAACCAAGCGCCTGAAGATCGGCTCGGTAGAAGCGGTGGTTCGCCTCGCGCCGCTCCGTCACCAATCCGGCTTTGCGCAGGATCGCGAGGTTCTGCGAGATGGCGGGCCAGGAGACGTCGAACCGAGCCGCGATGTCTCCGGCCGACAGCTCGCGATCCCACACGAGTCGGAGGATCTCCCGTCGCCGGGGGTTCGCGATGGCCTCCAACACCGTCTGCACGCAGCGTAGTTAAGCACATCCTTCAGCTTGACACGAGCTTTAGACACGCCTTAAATAAACGCCTGACATACCCCGATGTGAGAGGAGCTGCGCATGAGCAAGGAGATCGTGCACGCGATCGAGATCCACGCCGAGCCGAAGACCGTCTTCGACACGATCGCGACGAAGTCAGGCCTGGCGGCGTTCTGGACGCCGGATGTCCAGGGCGATGAGGCAGAAGGTGGCGAGCTCAGCTTCGGGTTCTCCGGAGCGCCCGTCCGGTTGCCGATCCGCATCGCCGAGTTGGATCCGCCGAACGTGATCGAGTGGGACTGCCCCGGCGGGTTCCCCTTCTGGGAGGGAACGAGCGTGACTTGGTCGCTCGAACCGAGCGAACACGGTGTCAAGGTGCTCTTCCGCCACGCCGGCTTCTCCGACGCGCAGCCCGACTACGACTTGGGCAGCATCAGCGTGACATGGGCGCTGATCGTCACGAGGCTGAAGGACGTCGTCGAGTCGGGAGGCGCGCCCAACCCTGCGCTCTCCTGAGCTCCGTCGGGACGGCTCACGGATCTCCGGCTTTACACGAACCTCCTTCGTTCCTTCACGAGGGCTTCACATCTCGGCGTCAACGTGGAGGAAGACGCGAGACGAAGGAGGAAGAAGATGCGTCGTGGAATCGCGATGGTTGCATTTCTGGTGGTGATCCTCGGAGGGATCGGACTCGGGGTCAGCGCGTATCGAGCTGGCGAGCGGAACGGGATCGCCCAGGGCATCGAACAGGTGCACGTGGCGCAGGCGAACGGCCAGGGCGTTCAGGTCGTGCACGTGGTGGACGAGGGACGGCCGGTGTTCTTCCCGGGGTTCTTCTTGTTCCCGCTCTTCTTGTTCGGGGCGTTCTTCCTGATCGGCGGGGTCTTCCGAGGTGCGGGGCGCTTCGGGAAGGGCGGACCTCATGGTCACGGCCCTGGGCCGTGGAACGAGGAGGGCCGGCGCCGGTTCGAGGAACGAGCCAAGGAGTGGCACCAGCACCAACACGGCGAGGCACCGCCCGCCGAGGCTCAGCCGACCGGCTGAAGATGCGCAGAAGGGGCGGGAGGCACGGTTGCCTCCGCCCCTCGCGCGCGAGAGGCTCCCACCATGCAGCGCATCCTGGTCGTCGAGGACGAGATGCAGATCGCGCGCAACCTGCGCGACTACCTCGAGGTCGCCGGATTCGATGTGATCGTGGTCGGCGACGGTTCGGCGGCGCTCGCGAGCGCACGGGGCGACCGACCCGATCTGGTGGTCCTGGACCTGGGTCTGCCCGGCCTGGACGGGCTCGACGTCACGCGCGAACTGCGCCGGACGTCCACCACGCCGATCGTGATGCTCACCGCGCGTGGCGAGGAATCCGACCGGATCGTCGGCCTGGAGCTCGGCGCGGACGACTACCTCGTGAAACCGTTCAGCCCCAAGGAACTGGTCGCCCGCGTGCGAGCGGTGCTGCGACGAACGAGCGGGGTCGTCTCTGGCGCCGAGGTCCTGCGAGTGGGCGACGTCGAAGTCGACCTGCCGAAGATGCGCGCCCGAGTGGGGGGCCGGGTGGTCGAGCTCACCCCGACGGAGTTCCAGCTGCTCGCGACGTTCGTACGCGAGCCCGGCCGAGTGTTTACGCGCGGTCAGCTTCTGGACGCCTTGCGCGGCGTCACGATCGATTCCTACGAGCGCGCGGTCGACGCCCACGTCAAGAACCTGCGTCGCAAGATCGAGCCCGAGGTCGGCCGGCCGACGCACGTGCTCACCGTGCACGGCGTGGGCTACCGGTTCGCCGATGACTGAGCATCACGGTCCGCCGTGGCGCGGCGGCGGACCCCCCTGGGGCGGCCAGCGCGGGTTCGGGCCAGGCCCGGGGCGGCGGTTCCGTCGCGGCGCACTCTTCGTGTTGCTAGTGGTCGTGCTGCTCGTCGCGGCGCTCGCGACGATGGTGGCCTCGGTCCTCGGCGGCAACGCGCCGACACCGTGGATCACCATCGGCGCGTCCGCCGTGGTCGTGGTCGGATTGATCGCCAGCGCCCGATGGATGTGGCGCAACGCCCGAGCGGTCGGCTCGGTGATGGACGCGGCCGAGCGCATATCTGCGGGCGACTACTCTGCGCGAGTCGACGACACCGGCTCCCGCCCACTCGGGCGGCTCACCGGCGCCTTCAACCAGATGACCGAGCGTCTCCAAACCAACGAGGAGCGGCGGCGGGAGCTGTTGTCCGATGTCGCACACGAGTTGCGCACGCCGTTGCAGGTGATCCACGGCACGGTGGAGGGCATCCTCGATGGGCTCTATCCCGCCGAGCCCGAGCGCCTGCGACCGCTCCTGGACGAGACGATCGTGATGGCGCGGCTCCTCGACGATCTGCGCACGCTGTCGATGGCGGAGGCGGGCGTGTTGCCGCTGCATCGCGAGACGGTCGATCCTCGCTCGCTTGCCGATGACGTCGTCCAGGCGTTCCGATCGATGGCCGAGGACGCGGGGGTTGCGCTGGGATCGGTGCACGCCGCCGGCGCGCTCGACGAGATCGATGCCGACCCGGTACGCCTCTCGGAGATCCTGACGAACCTGGTGTCCAACGCCGTTCGGCACACACCGCGCGCGGGGCGCGTCACGGTTCGGGTCTCACGTGTCGACGACTCCGCGGTGTTCGAGGTCGAGGACACCGGACCGGGCATCGCCGTGGATCAGCTGCCGTTCGTGTTCGATCGCTTCGTCACTTCGGCGGACGCCGGCGGCACGGGGCTGGGGCTCGCGATCGCGAGGCGATTGGTCGAAGCTCATGGCGGCTCGATCGAGGCGAACGCGTCTGCAACCGGCGGTACGAAGATCCGATTCGTCATCCCTGTGCGCTGATCGAACTCCCATCGGACGCGCCCGTCGGAGCCTTCCCGGTGGAAGGGGTTCGCCTCCATACTGGCTGGGTGACCTCGTCCGATCCGGACCGCGTCTCGCTCCTCCTGGGCACCTACCTCTTCGATGGCCTGTCGCCTGCAGAGGTGGAACCGCTCGCGTGTTCCGCGACGATCCGTCACACGGTTCGCGGGGAGTACATCTTCCACGTCGGCGACTCCGCCGACGAGTTGTACGTGGTCGCCTCCGGCCAGTTGAAGGATTCGATCGTCACGGAAGACGGCGACGAGATCGTCCACACGTTCCTCGGCCCGGGGATGTTGATCGGCGAGCCGGGGTTCTTCGCCACCGAGCGCAACCGGGTCATGGCGGTCGTCGCCGTCGAGCCGACGACGCTCCTCATCTTGGAGCGCGACTATCTCGAGCCGTTCCTTCAGCGGCATCCGCAGGTCGTGACGCGGGCGCTCGAAGGCTTGGCGTCGGTCGCCCGCCTTCAGACGCAGCTGATCGTGAAGCTGTCCCGCGGAACGCTCCAAGAACGCATCCTCTTCCGCCTGGTGAAGCTCGCTGAAACGAACGCGCCCCGCGATGACGGCGCGCGGGCCACGCCGAAGATCTCCCAGTCGACCTTGGCGGCGATGGTGGGTGTCTCACGCGAGAACGTGAATCGCGCACTCAGCGCGCTCGCGGCCGACGGGGTGATCCGCATCGAATCCGGCACATACGTGCTGCCCGATCTCGAACGGCTTCGCGCGGAGATCTCGAACGGGTCGCCGTGGCTCGTCCGGCGGAATCGCCGAACCGATCCGGAGATGTGACGCAGCGACATAGCGGCGAAGCTTGCTATCGCTCGATGATGCCTCCGTCATCTCCCAAGGAGGACCGATGCGCGCAGCCGGGATCGCAGGGCTGGAGTCATTCCGAGCGAGATTCGCAGGCATCACGCTCACACCGGGCGAGGACGGATACGACGAGGCGCGAGCCTTGTGGAACGGATCTTTCGACAAGCGTCCCGCGATCATCGGGCGGTGTCGCACCACCGACGACGTGGGCTCGGTCATCGGCTTCGCTCGCGAGAGCGGACTGCCGCTGGCGGTGCGGAGCGGCGGTCACAGCCTTGCCGGGCTGAGCTCGTGCGACGACGGGATCATGCTCGACCTTTCGCTGATGCGCGACGTGGTCGTGGACGCCGACGCGCGGACGGCGCGCGTCCAGGCCGGCGCTACGTGGGCCGACTTCGACGCCGCAACTCAGGCGCACGGCTTGGCGAGCACTGGGGGTCTGATCTCGCACACCGGCGTCGCCGGCCTCACGTTGGGCGGAGGCATCGGCTGGCTGATGCGAGCTTATGGGCTTGCGGCAGACAACTTGACCGCGGCCGAGCTCGTCACGGCGGAGGGAGCCGTCGTTCGTGCGAGTAGCGTCGAACGGCCCGAGCTGCTGTGGGGCCTACGAGGCGGCGGCGGGAACTTCGGCGTCGTGACGAGCTTCGAGTTCCATCTCCATCCGGTGGGACCGGTCGTGGGCGGGCTCATGGGGTTCCCGCTCGATCGAGGTCACGAAGTGCTCCGCCGCTACCGCACGTGGGCCGCCGAGGTCTCGGACGAATTCACGACGATCGCGGCTGTCATCACTGCGCCACCCGCTCCGTTCGTCCCGACGGAGCTCGTCGGCCAGAAGATCGTGGGTATCGCCGGGTGTTGGTGCGGCGAACCGGAGGCCGGCCAGACAGCGCTTCGATCGCTCCGCGAGTTGCACCCGGCTTTCGACGTCTTCGGCCCCATGCCGTACGCGATCCTGCAGGGCATGCTGGACGAGGGCGCGCCTCCCGGCATCCGCAGCTACACGAGGTCGGGATACGCCGCGCACCTCGGCGACGGGATGATCGACGTCATGCTCGAGCACGGCGCCATCATGCCGTCGCCCTTCTCACAGCTCCACCTGCATCAGCTGGGCGGCGCGGTTGCCCGGGTCGGCGAGGTCGACACAGCGTTCGGCAACCGGCATGCGGCGTACGCGTACAACGTGAACTCGTTGTGGATGGACCCGTCGGAGGACGACCGCCACGAGGCGGCGAATCGGGCGTTCGCGACGGCCCTAGCCCCGTTCTCGACCGGAGGTGTCTACGTGAACTTCCTCGGCAACGAGGGGGATGCACGCGTCCGCGCCGCCTACGGCGATGCGAAGTTCGACCGACTCGCGAAGCTCAAGCGTCGGTTCGATCCCGAGAACCTGTTCCGGTTGAACCAGAACATCCCGCCCGCCTGAATGATGGACTATCCGTGCGTCGGGCCGAGGCGGGAGGACCATCCGACCGTCGGACGAGAGTCCTCCGACCCTCCTCTCCCGTCGCACGCGCCTCCACGATGGGAGAAGACGCGAAGGAGGGATCGATGAAAGCGCTGGTGGTCTACGAGTCGTTGTATGGGAACACGGCGGCGATCGGCGAGGCCATCGCCTCGTCGCTCCGGACGCAGGGGTTGGATGTGGTATCCGATCCGGTCTCCACGATCGTGCCGAGCGAGACGGCCGCGGCCGATCTGCTCGTCGTGGGCGGGCCGACGCACATGCACGGCATGAGCCGTCCGGTGACCCGCAAGGTCGGAGCCGAAGACGAGAAGAACACGTTCGCCGAGCCGACCGTGGCCCCGGGCCTGCGTGAATGGCTGACGGATCTGCCCCCAGGAGCGGGTCGGTTCGCTGCCGCATTCGACACCAGGATCCACAAGTCACCGCTGCTGACCGGCTCTGCGGCGAAAGGGATCGAGCGCCGGCTGACTGGACAAGGCTTCCGCATGATCGTCGAGCCCGAGAGCTTCTTCGTCACCGGAGAGAACCGGCTGGAGGAGGGACAGACGGAGCGCGCCACGACGTGGGCCGGATCGCTCGTCCAGCGCGCGACCGAGAAGATCTCGCGTTAGCTAGAGCGCTGGGCCTTCGATCAGCGTTACCGATGACACGTGGGTGCCGCTCACATCGGTCCAGGTGACCCGCACGATATCGCCCGGCTTCTTGGCGAAGAGCGCCGATCCCAACGAGCCGGCCGAGGAAACCTTCTGTCCGTCGATGGCCACGATCGCGGCATACTGCGGGATCCCGGCCCGGTCCGCGGGTGTCCCCGGCACCACCTCCACGACGAGCGCGCCAAGGCTGATCTGCAGACCGACCTGTGACGCCGAGCGAGCGCTCAGATCGGACACTTGGACCCCGAGGAACCCTCGCGGACCGAGGACGATCGAAGACGACGCCTGGCCGGAACGGATCGCGTCCACGATCGTCGTGGCCGTGTCCATCGTGATCGCGAAGCTCGTATGGGAGATCGTGGATCCCACGCTCCGCTGACCTGCCGTGATCATGCCGACGACCTGCCCCGATGGGTCGGCGAGCGGACCTCCCGATTCCCCGGGGCTGATGGTGGCATCCAGCTGGATCACTCCGTGCAGGCGCTCCTGTCCGCCGATCCCGCCACCGGCGGTGATCGTTCGGTCGAGCGCGGCGACGGTGCCTGAGCTGATCGAAGGTGTCCCACCGCGCCCGAAGGCGTTGCCGATCGCAACGACCCGCTCACCTACGCGGAGGTCGGACGAAGCGCCGAGCGTGACGGGCGTGAGGCCGGAGGCACCCTTGAGCTGGATCAGCGCGACGTCGTGCGTCGGATCGGCGCCGACCACGATCGCCGAGTAGACGGCGCCCGAGTCGGGGATCGTCACGCGGATCGACGTCGCGCCCTCGATCACGTGATTGTTCGTAAGCACCTCCCCCGAAGAGGTGAGGATCATGCCGGTGCCTGCGCCCAGCGGTTCACTGTTCGAAGAAGCTCCCGAATACGAGGACCGGGCGAACGTGTTGACATCGACCACGCCGGGCGTCACCGCGGCGGCGATGGCGTCGGTCGACCCCAGGTTCGCGCCCGCCGACGTGGATCCCGGAACCGCGGGCGCGGATGCGCTCGGCGCGGGGACGATCGCAACCGAACCGCCTCGAGCGGCTCCCCATTCGATGCCGGCGGCCGTGGCGATGACCAGGAATCCGCCCAGGAGCGCAAGCTTCGCCGCCCGCGAACGGCTCCTCCGGGGAGGCTGCTGCAGATCCCACTCACCGGGCGGTGGGGGCAACGGTGGAACGTCATTCGGACGAGGTGGATATGGCTCCGGACCTGACATCTCTTACCTCCCAACATCGGCGACCATACCGGAGCCCTCGATCGATATCTTCGACGCCGCTCCTGAGAGAGTGATGAGGATGCTGTGCGGATCTCCTGAGAGCGCTCGAGACATCCTTCCGCGAGGATGGCGAGGATGAACACACGCACACTGGGATCGAGCGCGCTCGAGGTCGGCGAGATCGGACTCGGCTGCATGCCCATGAACTGGGGATACGTCGGCGATTCGTCCGATGCCGAGTCCGTCGAAGTCATCCACCGCGCCCTCGACCTGGGCGTGACCCTGCTCGACACCTCCGATGCCTACGGGCCGTTCACGAACGAGGAGCTCGTCGGACAGGCGCTCGATGGCCGCCGAGACGAAGCCGTGATCGCGACCAAGGCCGGTCTCGTGGTCGGGCCCAACGGAGGCTATCCGATGCTGAACGACGCCCGGCCCGAACACATCCGCGAGGCGATCGATGGCTCATCGCGACGGTTGCGTACGGACGTCATCGACCTGTACCAACTCCACCGGATCGACCCCGAAGTGCCGCTGGAAGAATCGTGGGGAGCGATGGCCGAGCTCGTCACCGAAGGGAAGGTACGCGCGCTCGGGATGTCCGAGGCGAACGTCGATGAGTTGGAACGCGCTCACACGATCCACCCGGTCGCCACGGTGCAATCGGAGTTCTCGCTCTGGTTCACCGAGCGTCTGGACGATGTCGTTCCGTGGTGCGCGGCGAACAACGCCGCGTTCATCCCCTACGCGCCGCTCGGAAGGGGCTTCCTCACCGGCGCGATGGCGAGCGCTCCGGCCGATCCGAACGACTTCCGTTCGACCCTCCCGCGGTTCACGCAGGACGCGATCGACGCGAACCACGCCGTCATCGAACACGTTCGCATGGTCGCCGACCGCCACGAAGCCACACCTGGACAGATCGCGCTCGCGTGGGTCCTCGCCCAGGGTCCGCATATCGTTCCGATCCCCGGCACCAGACGCCTCAGCCACCTCGACGAGAACGCCGCCGCCGCCGCGATCCGTTTGGACGCGCGCGATCTCGCGGAGCTGAACGACCTCCCCGAGGTCACCGGTACCCGTTACTGAATCGTCGGGTATCGCAGGGGTGCGCCGGCGAGGCCGAGATCGGCCCACATGATGCTCCATCCCCCCAAGCTGGAAACGGCGAGGCGATCGAGATCGGCCCCCACGAAACAAGGATTGGCGGGTTGGTTCAACACCACGCCGTCAGGGTCCTCGGCCAATACGCGTGGCTCCCCTTCGGGCGGGATCAGCCAGAGGCGGTCGGGTCGATAGCAGCCGACGATGATCGTTCCGTCGGCGGCCAGGGCCAAACCGTCGGGCTGCGACCCGTGCAGTTCCACCACCGTCTCGGGCACACCGGCTCCGCCGTCGTCGGCGAACGGAACCCGCACGATCCGACGGGCTCGTGACTCGATCACCAACAGCGCGTCCCCATCGAGGGACAGGCAGCATCCGTTCGGGAATGCAGACGCCGCATCGGTCCACACCTCGGTGGCCCCACCGGCAGCGATGCGGAAGATCGTCCCGTCGTCGTCTCCCCACTCGCCGGAGTCGGTGACGAACAGCGTTCCGGCGTCGTCGAAGGCCGCGGCGTTGGGAACCCGCATCGGTCGCGCATCGGTGCCCCGCGAATACACACTTACCTCGCCAGCCGGTCCGACCCTGGCGACCCCCGCGTTGCCGAAGTCACACGCGTAGACGTTCGCACCGCCATCTACGGCGAGGCCGTACATGAACCCGTTCGTGCTCGAGATCTCCTCGACCGACCCATCCAGGCCGATGCGATAGACCTGCCCGGCCTCGCCGCCCGCATACAGGAACCCGTCGAGCCCCCAGGCGATGCCCTCGGGATGGTCGAGCCCTCCGGCAAGTTCGGTGAACGCTTCGAGCGACATGCGCAGGAATCTACCGCTCCCGTGAGCCGGTCAGAAGCCTCCGACCGTCTCCAGGCCGTAGCGCGCGATGTCGCTCTCGATGTCGAGGGCTCGCATCCTGGTCTTCGCCTCGGTCACCTCGGGAGTGAGGAATCGCTCCGGCACCAGCCAACACACCTCGAACTCGAGCCCGTCCGGATCCTTGGCATACAGCGCCTTCGTGGTGCCGTGGTCGGTCGCGCCCGCCAGGGCACCCACGTTCGCGAGCTTCGTGGCGATCTCACGCAGATCAGCGAGCGTCTGGACCTCCCACGCGATGTGATAGAGACCTACCGTCCCGTGACCGGCTGTTGAATCGCCTGCGCCGGAGCCGATCTCGAAGAGCCCCAGATCGTGATCGTTCGTCGAATCCGGCGCTTGCAGGAACTTCGCCGCGGGCATCTCCATGACGATGCGGAACCCGAGGACGTCTCGATAGAACGCGAACGTCCGCTCGACGTCGCGCACGTACAGCACCGCATGGTTCATGCGTTTGATGGCCATCTTCGTTACCTCCTGCGCACTCAACGCTCGCGGCGCGCGATCGCTTCCCGGTTCGCGATCGGGAGGTAGCCGAACCTAGCAGACGGTCGAGCTGGTGTAGACGATCACGGCGGACGCCTTGTCGTTGTTCGTCGCCGAGAGCTGCGGATTCTGGGAATTGCTGTTCATGCAACGCTGGGTGCCGCCGCCGCCGGCGTTGAACGACCATTTGGCGTCGACGGTCTTCATGTTCTTCCAGGAACTCATCTGGTCGTTGAACGTGACCAGGATCAAGTTCACCCAATCGCACACGCCATCGCCGTTGTTGTCACTGGCGGAGAAGCTGACCTGCCTCCCACCGTAGTTCGCGTCCTCGTACAGGCACACGAAGCCCGCGAAACATGTGGCTCTCGTCGGCGCGAGGTCCGCGAACGCTGCCCCGTGGGCGAACGCGATCCGGTGCGCGTTGACGACTACCGTGCCTGGGGGCAGACCCTCCGGGAAGGCTCGTGCGATGAGTGGGGGCAGGCCACTCGCCGAAGCGGGCGCAGGCACAAGTGCCAAGAACATCCCCACGAGAACCAGCCCGATCCAAATGACGTGCCGTCGCGTAGTCATGCGACGGACTGTGCCGAGGGCGAGTCACTTAGTCCCTGGGCATTTCCCTAATCCTTCGACATCGGTAATCGAACGTGCCACCCCGGACAGAAAGGGCTAGAGGGGAAGGACGGACCGGGTCCATGGCTCTCGAACGGCACGATCCGATGCTCACCGATGTCGGAGCGGTGGATCTGGTGCGACCTGTCCGCCGACCCACGGTCGCAGAGCTCCGCGTGCTTCAGCTAGTAGCGCTCGGCCTCCCGAGTCGGGAGATCGCGTCGCGCCTGTGGGTTAGTCGGCAGGCCGTGACCTATCACATCGGCAATCTCTTCATGAAGCTGCACGCCGATAGCCGGGCGGGACTCGTGGCGCGCGCGTACGCGCTGGGAATCTTCTCCCCGGGCATCTGGCCACCCGCGATCGACGCGACGTTTGCACATCCGTCCGAGCTCATAGCGATGGGGACGAGAGGAAACCGAGGTCGTCAGCCCCCGGTTAGATCCGCCTCATCTGGCAGTGAAGCATCGATCGAGTTGCACGCCTCCTGAGCGTCCATGGAAGCCGGATAGGGGAAGACGCCGATCGCGCCCCTCTCGATCACGCATTCCGTGAGTCGCGTCGGCGCCGGAGCGTGAAACATGCTCCGCCATGCTTGAGCACACGCATCGACCGGAGTGACGCCCATCGGCAACGTAACTAGGTTGGTCCGCACCTCTCGCCCAAGTTCTTGGTAGCACCCGACGACCGTCGAAATCGCGGGATGACGGTGGAGCACGGCGAACGACGATCCGATCGCGAGCAGCGCCGCCAGCGCCGCGGCCAACAGGAGCGGGCCGCGCCGGCGCCTGAACTTCGCAGGACCCTCGATGGGTGGGCTGGTGCTCATCTCCGCGCGCACGCGTTCGGCGATCGCCTTCCCCTCGGGCGTCTCGCTCCATCCTTGGGCGCGTGAGACAGGGAACGGATCCGCGTCTCGCACCTGCTCGAGGATCGGGCTGCGACGTCGTCTCACGATCCACCTCCGGCGGCCTTGTCGAAGGCCGCCCCGAGTGAGGCCGCTTCCGGCCCGATCAGATCGGACGAAAGGATCTTGGTCAAGTGACGCCGCCCTCGATGCAATCGAACGGCGAAGGTACCCGGCGAACATCCCATCACGGCCGCAGCTCGGCGGGGATCAAGGTCCTCCCAGGCGATCAACATCAGCGCCTCGCGTTCGGTGGCGGGCAGCGATCGCATCGCCGCAAGGATGTCGGCTCGCGTCTCGACCTCTGGTGCGGGATCATCGCTCGCCTCCGTCGCTCCAACGCTCGCCAGTCGCCTCTGGAGCGCATCCCGGCGGATCTCCGCTCGACGAGAGTTGCTGATCACGTTCCGGGCGGCAGCGTAGAGCCACGGAAGGGCATCGTCGGGGAGGTCGTCGATGCGTCGCCAGGCCACGAGGAACGTGTCGGCCACGATGTCGGAGGCTTCGTCCGTCCCGACCCGTCGGCTGGCATAGGCGAAGACGTGGTCTGCGTACGACGAGTAGAGCCTCTCCCATCGCAGGTGCCCGGGCGAGTCCATGAGCGCTCTCCATGTAACTCAGGGAAGCAGGCAGAGGCAACTATGGCACCTCTCGGCCGCACGCGCACAGCCGTCAACCGGGTGACCGCCATCCGGGCGCCATCAGAGCGGCCGCATGCGGTTGTTGCGAGGGTTGTGCTCGACCTCCGCCAGCCCCAACGCTTCCATCAACGGCGGGACGTACATGCCGAACCGGCCGCGAAGACCCTTCTTGAGGCCATACCACCCACCGACCGGGTTGCCCGAGGAACGACCCCACGCTTCCACGCTTCCATCGGCCGCCGGCTTCTGTTCGTCGGCACTGCCGAGCGGCATCCAGTCGCCATGCTCCTTGAGCATCGCGTGGAGATCGTCGACGCACCGCCATCGGTAGTTGAGTGTCGTCTTGCCCACCTGGCACACGAGCACGGGCGGGTCCACACTCTCGTCCTTCCACATCTCGTACTCCGAGGTCCCCGGCGGTGTCTTCAACACCCACGGATCCTCGCGGGTGCCCTTACCTTTGGCCGTCATCTCCGCTCCTTCCTCGTGAGCACCTTTGGCTCGGCGCTCATGCGTCGCCCTGGCATGCTTCGATGTAGTGCGGCAGGAGATCGCCCCATCCGCTCCGGTTCCGCTCGCGAAGCTCTGGCCCCTTCGCGCCTAGTCGTTCCCAGCCACGGTGCACGATCGTGACCCTCGTCGCATCGGCGTCCTCGACGAACATGACCTCGACCTCCGTCGCGTCGGCTCGGTCCTGGCGCAGATGCCACAGGTAGGCGAGTCGTCTCGGTGGCTCCCAGACGAGCACCTCACCCCACTCGTACTCGTCTCCGGTCGCGGTGCGCTCGAAGATCCTCCCACCGGCTCGCGGCTCGAACGTGACCGTGAGGTTCGGGTCCGTCGACACCGAGTGGCTCGGTGGCCACCAGAGCGAGGTCCGCGAGGCCCACATGTCGAACGCACGGGCCGGTGGGCACGCGATCGTGAACTCGACCTCGAGCGGCTCCATCAGGGTCGCTCTCCCGGGGCACGGTCCCGGCGATTCTCGGCCGCGAGACGGAACCGGGTTGCCGCATCGCCCCACACCTCCTCCAGATAGATCCGCACGGCATCGATCCCCTGGTCGTGCAGACGGTAGAGGCGCCGCGTGCCCTCGGCTTCGTCGACGACCAGCCCGGCCTGCTTCAGCACACGGAGGTGCCGGGAGACGGCGGGACGGCTGATGGGCAGCTCATCGGCGAGCTCCTGCACCGATCGATCCCCCGCGCGCAGCAGCTCGACGATCGTGCGGCGGTTGGGATCACCGAGGGCATCGAACGGGTCGCCGGATAGCTCCTCCAACGGCATGTCGGCGATGGTAACAGAACAGTTACGGTCAACGATCCGATACGCCGTGACGGTGGAGGACCGACCCGGGATATCCTTCCGGGCCTCGCTTGCGAAGGGACATCCGTGTCGGCTGAAGACAACAAGCGGATCGTCGAACGGTTCTACGAGCAGGTCTGGAGCCTCGGGAACGTCGACGCCGCGTTCGAGATCTTCTCCGACGACTACGAGCGACACGATCTCCGGCCGACGGTGGCGGCACCGGCATCCGAGGGAAAACGGACGATCGCGGCTGATTTCCGGCGGGCGTTCCCAGATCTGAACATGCGGGTCGATCTGACATGGCGGAGGGTGACCTGGTGGCGGCACGATGGACGACTATCGGCACGCACACCGGACCATGGGCCGGCATCGACTCTACCGGCAAGCAGGTGACGTTCTCCGGCGTCAACATCTTCCGGCTCGAGGACGGGAAGGTCGTCGAGCTCTGGAACCATCGCGACGATCTCGGGCTCATGGATCAGATCGGAGCGCGCGTGTACGCCGGCGCTGCCCCACAGCAGGAGCCGAACCCATGAGCGGGATCTTGCTCGCCTGCCTGACGAAGGTCGATGAGCTCCGACCGCAGCCATTCACGGTGCTCGGCACGCAGCTCGTCGGCGATACCCCACCTTGAGCACCCGGTCCATGCGAACCGGTTTCGACCGGCACGAAGCCGACGCGATCCGGATCCGAGATGCGCGGGTCCGGATCGGAACGAGGAACATCCTCGGCCCGTTGTCTCTGACGGTGCATGACGATGAATCGTGGGTCATCTTGGGGCCGAACGGCTCCGGCAAGACGACGCTGCTCGACCTGGCCGGTGGGCTCAGGCATCCCACGAGCGGGGAGGTCTCGGTCTTGGGCTCGCGCCTCGGAGCGATCGACGTCCGCGAGCTCCGGGCGCGGATCGGCTTCGTCGGGCATCACGTGACCGAAGGCATCCCGTCGCACTTCGCGGTCCGCGACATCGTTCTCACCGGCAAAGGGTCGACCCTGGTCCCATGGATGCAGACGTACGACGACAGCGATCGGCGTCTCGCATCAGACCTGCTCGAGCGGGTGGGATGCACCTCGGTGGCCGATCAGTCTCTGGCGGCGTGCAGTCAAGGAGAGCGTCAGCGCGTCCTGCTCGCCCGCGCGTTGTTCGGCCGGCCCGAGTTGCTCTTGCTCGACGAACCCATGGCTGGACTGGATCTCCCGGGGCGCGAGCTGCTGCTCGCGGCCCTGACGTCGACCGCAGGGGAGACACCGACAACGGTCCTCGTGACGCATCACCTCGAGGAGATCCCGCGAACAGCAACCCACGCCGCGCTCCTGCGTGAAGGTCACGCGGTGGCTGTCGGCCCGATCGGCATCGTGCTGACCGACGCAAACGTCTCGTCGTGCTTCGACATGGCCGTCTCGGTCGCCGCTCGGGACGGGCGGTGGCAGGCGCGAGCGACGTAGCCCGCATGTCGACTCGAAGGATCCCGGAGGCAGAGGCCGATGATCGTGTGAGTGCTCGACCTTGACGATCCGAGGTGAATCGATCACTGCATAGGATGGCGGCACCCACATCCTCACGAGGAGCGCGCGGATATCTAACGATGAAGATCGGTACCGACGCGGACGCGACCGGTTCCTGGAGGTGCACGACGAGAAAGCCCTCAGCGCGGTCGAAGGGCTAGGCGACCTGGGGCGCTCGATCGTCGAGTTCGTCTACGGCGACATCTATCTGCGTCCGGGCCTGTCGCTGCGCGATCGCGAGCTGGCCGCCGTGGCCACGCTCGTTGCGCTCGGTCGTTCGTCGCAGATCCCTCAACATCTTCGAGCGGCTTTGAAGGCCGGCGTCACGGCAGACGAGCTGCGTGAGGTGATCCTTCAGACCGCGGCGATCACCGGCTTCCCCCCCGCGATGAATGCAACGTCGACCCTCAAGACGATCCTCACTGAGCCCGAAGCCGGCTAGCTAGCCGCTGCTCGATGCCGTCCCCTGCTTCGCGGACGAAGGGCGGAGCGACATGACGGTGTCGAGCGACGGACTGTACCGAAGGTCTCCGGGCGTGACGAAGTTGGTGACTGCTCTGAACGTCGCCCAAGGATGCGCCATCGCCCGTTCGGTCGGTGGGTCCGGTGCGAGAGCGAGCGAGATGAACCGGTCCCTGAACCGCACGGCTGCCGCGTGCAGGTCGTCATCCGAGATCGCATCAAAGGGCTCGACCGACGCGGGCTCGGGGGCCTCGGATCGCAACACGATCGGGTCGTGCGGACTGTCCACGCGACCGAACGAAACGATCAACCGTTCCAGCGACTCCGGCAGCTCCGGGGACTCAGCCATCGACCTCCACGGCTGACCCCGACCAGCTGCCCACTCCCACAGCATCGCTTCGTCGGCGGCTCCAGCGACCGGCGATACTGCGGACGAAGCGGGACGAGAGATCGCAGGGAAGGGGATCTTCAACGTGGCTTCGGGATCGTCGGATCGCTGATAACAGCGATAGACGAACTCCGCGTCCATCAAGAGGGTTCGGCCGCCAGCGGCCAGACGATCGACGACATCGGCCGCGCTGTGCAGCAGGACCCAAAGCAACGTTCGCAGCGTCGGCTCCCCGATCGGAAGACGGCGCGTCAGGCCGAGCACGGCCAACAGGACGACGCGATCGTGCAGAGAGGTCTCGCCTGCCGACGCCGAGGAGAGAGCCTCGCGGACGATCGGCGAAACGTCGACGTCGCGAGCGGGCCGGCGAACGTAGGTGAAGGCGTTGTCTTCGAGCGCGGGTGCGATCGCCACGTACCGGAGTCCGGAGGGGGTGACTTCCGCCATCGTCTCCGGCCCGAGCACGATCGCCGCGTGGTCCACATCCGACTCTTCGAATCGGCGGATGGCCCACGACAGAGGTCCGTGCCCGTGGAACAGCAGGATGTCTCCGGGTCTCAGCGGGGAAGGATCGTTCTCCGACGGACGGACATCCATGGCGGCTTCCTCCGGCACGGGCGATCGGACCGTGCCAGCTACCGGCTCAGTGGTTGGGCCAGTTGGCGCTGCCGGCGGCGACGACCATCAGGGCGGCGCCTGCATACAGCAGGGCCTTGAGCGTCCGCTTCAGGGTTGCGTTCATCGATCTCCTCCTTTCCTGCAAGAGGCCGATATTGCCCTGATGTCTCTTTCGGCAACACAACAGGAGACTTAACCTTGCCGCGCAACATATGTCAACTTGCCTCGGAATCCGGTTGGCGGCGGCATCCCTGCTCAACGGTCACGGATCCGACTGTTCTCGTTGGTAACTCTGGGTCTAGACTCAGTGAACTCACGAGGCAGGGAGGCAGTTCATGTTGGGAAGCCGCATGCGACGGCTACGCTTGGCACGCGGCATGACGCAGAAGGAGCTCGCCGCTCCCAAGTACAGCTACGCGTACGTGAGCACGATCGAGGCGGGACGCCGTTCGCCCTCCAAGGAAGCGATCGAGCACTTCGCCTCCAGGTTGGGCGTCACCGCGGATGAATTGGTCACCGGCAGACCGGCAGACCTGGCTCCCCGACTGGAGCTCAGCCTGCTGGAGGCTCGCGTCGCGCTCTCCGCCGGGCAGCTCGAGGAATCGGACCGCGCCTTCCAGTCGATCGCGAAGGATGCGAAGCGCTATCACCTGCACCTTCTCCAAGCGCGAACCGAGCTCGGCCGGGGGCTCCAGGACGAACGCAGATCACAACCGGAAGACGCGCTCGCGCACTATGAGCGAGCGGAGGAACTGGTCTCGACCGAGGTCCCCACCGATTGGGTCGACGCGGTGGCCGGGAAGGCCCGCTGCTTCGAGGCTCTCGGCGACGTCCGGTACTCGATCTTCCTGCTGGAGAGCCTGCTGGACCGATTGGAGCGCGAGAAGCTCCGCGACCCCGATGCGCTCTGCCGGCTGCACGCCTCGCTCGTCTTCGCCTATCTGGACGCCGGCATCTACCGGAAGGCCGCCGAGTCCGGCGCGGAGCTCGCCGCGCTGGCCCCCAGGCTGACCGACCCTTTGCGCATCGCGCAGATGCACATGAACGTTGCGCGGCTGCACCTCCACGAAGGTCGCGTCGCGGACGCGCAACACTCGCTCCGCCGAGCCCAGGAAACCTATCGACACCTCAACCTGAAGACGGAGATGGGCGGCGCCCACCTGGCGCTGGGCTACGTGGCCAGCCGCGAGCACCACCTCGAGGAGGCCAGATCGGAACTCGCGCAGGCCGTCACGATCTTCGAGGAGACATCGAATGCAAAGGACCTGACGCGCGCCCTGAACGAGCTGGCTCGGGTGGAACGGCTGGAGGGCTTCGCAGATCGTGCGAAGGCACTGCTGGAACGATCGATCGCGCTGACGGGAGACAGCGACGCGCCGATCCTCGCCTGGGCGTATCGGGAGCTCGGCTTCACGATGTCGAGCGCCGACCCATCCGCCGCCGAGAAGCACTTCCGGATGGCGATCGAGCTCTACGAACGTTCGGAGCAGGCATCCGAGACCGCGCTCACCTACCGAGCGCTCGGGGCCCTCTTCGACGAACGAGGCGACGCGGCCGCTGCGAGCGACGCCTACCGCACGGGCATCATGGCGCTGGAGCCGGCGGTCTGACCGTCGCTCGCTCCGGCGAGGGATACGTCTCCTTCAACGTGAACACGTCGGGCGACGGTCCCCCGGACCGGAGCCTGAGCAGGCGTTCCTCGGCGTGAGCGAGCGTGGGGATGGAGCCTGCCTCGACCCACCACAGAGCCAGATGGGCCTCGGTGGGTCGGTCGAACCATTCGAGACGCCGCCGAAGCACGTCGGCGTGCGCTGTTCGGAAGACGAAGTCACGGAGCGCGTCGAGCGACTCCCACACCGACAGGTTCACGATGAGCCACTCGTCATCGAAGATCCGTAGAGACGTTGCGTCGCCGGCCTCGGTCTGTAGACGCCATATGAACCCCGGGCTCACGTCCGCGACCGCGTTCACCGGCTCCAGGTTCGCGACGAACTCGGCCAGCCGGGGAGAGTCGAGCGGAGCAACCAGCCGGGCGATGTTCACCTGAGCCAGATGGAAGTCGGTCATCCGTGCGCAGACCCTACACGGCCGACCTGGCTGATCCCGCGATCGAGGCCGGCGTGGGGGACCCTTGACCACCAACGGGTCGAGTTGACCCGTGCAACGCAGGAGCGGATAGTCGGGCGATCCGGCCTCGAACCGGCGCTTCTCGGAGGGATCCCATGGCGAAGTACCTCTGGCAGGTCTCCTACAGCACGGACGGTGTCCGCGGTTTGCTCAAGGAAGGCGGCACCAGCAGGCGCGCCTTCGTCGAGCAGATCGTGAAGGAGGCCGGCGGCAACCTCGAGGCCTTCTACTTCGCGTTCGGCGAGGATGACGCGTACGTGATCGCGGATCTGCCGAACGACGCGACGGCGTCCGCGATCAGCCTCACCGTCGCCGCATCCGGCGCAGCCCATCTCAAGACGGTGAAGCTCCTCATGCCTGAAGAGATCGACGACGCCACCCAGATCTCCATCGCATACCGTCCTCCGGGCGCCTGAGCCAGCCGCAGGACGACAACGTCATCGCGACCGGACGCGGCGCGTCGATTCGACCACCTCGGCAGCCAGATCGAACCGGCCGAACTGCGGCATCAGATAGATCCCGGCGACACCGTCGGCCCGCAGCGTGGCGATGAGTTCCGTCGCCATGGCCAGACCCTCGCGCCATGCATCGTCGCCCGCCGCATGAAGACGTTCTCGCGCCGTGTCCGGGATCAGGATGCCCGGCACTTCGTTGTGCAAGAAATCGGCGTGACGAGCCGTGTGAAGCGGCAGGATCCCGACGAGGATCGGCACGCCGAGTGAGCCGCCGGTCACGTGCTCGTACGTCTTGCGGAGCCGGCGGATCGGCTCCGCGCCGTACACCGGTTGCGACAAGAGGAACCGCGCTCCCGCATCGACCTTCTTCCGGAGGAGCCGACATTCGCGTTCGAGACCCACGGCGTTCGGGGCGACCGCGGCGCCGGCGAAGAACGACGTTGCTTCGCCTATGGAAGAGCCTGCCCGGTCCCGTCCCTCGTTGAAGCGTTCGGTCACGAGCGCCAGGAGACCGGTGGCCGTCACGTCGACATTGTTCGACCCTTGCGGGTAATCCCCGATCGTCACCGGATCTCCCACGCAAACGAAGAGGTTGCGGATGCCAAGAGCGGCGGCGCCCAGCAGATCGCCCTGCAGCCGAAGGAGGTTGCGTCCGCGGGTCGGGAAGTGCAACACGGTCTCGATGTCGACGCGCTCCTGGATCAGGCGGCATGCCGCCCACGCGCTCATGCGCATCTTCGCCATCGGACTGTCGGCGACATCGATCACGTCGGCGCCCGCGGCAGCGAGCGTCTCGGTGGCCGCGACGAGCTTCCCGACATCGAACGAGCGCGGCGGTTCCATCTCGACGGCGATCACGAAGTCTCCCCGGGTGAGCTTCGCTTCCAGATCGGTCGGCGGTGAGGTTGAACGCGGCCCGTCATCGGGCTCGTCGAACACACCGGTCAGTACGACCCGAGGTTGCGGTGGTGCCCCGTCACGGATGGCCTTCGAGATGGCCGCCGTGTGCGCTGGCCCCGTACCACAGCATCCGCCGACGATCGCAACACCCTCGTCGAAGTAGGCACGCGCATGCTCAGCCAGATACTCGGGCGTCGCCGGGTAGACGAACCGACCGCCGACCTGAGTAGGACCGCCGGCGTTCGGGCGCGCGATGAGCGGGATCGTGCCGACCACGGCCCGCATCGAGCGCATCACGCGGAGCAACTGCGCGGGACCCTCGCCGCAGTTCCCGCCGATCCCGTCGGCTCCGAGCTCCGCGAGTCGTTCGGCGACCTGCCGGGGCGACGAGCCGAGCAGCGTTCGATCGTCCTTCGTGAACGTCGCGCTCACCACGACCGCGAACCCCGGCGCAGCATCACGCGCGGCCGCGAGCGCTTGCTCCATCTCGCGCAGATCGGTCTGCGTCTCGATCAGCAGGAGATCGACGCCCCCTTCAACGAGAGCCGCGGCCTGCTCCCGGTACGCGGCGAAGGCATCCTCGAGCCTCACGCGCCCATACGGTGCCAGTCGAACCCCGAGCGGACCCATCGAGCCGGCGACGAAGCGTGGTCCCGCGGCTCGCGCGACCCGACAGGCCGCGCGATTCAACTCGCCGACCCGATCGGCGAGCCCGTGAGGCTCCAGCCGGAATCTATTGCCCCCGAAGGTGTTCGTGAGAACCACATCGGAGCCGGCCTGGACGAACGCCCGATGGACCTCGAGCACACGATCGGGATCGTCGGCGTTGAGTGACTCGAAGCACGCGCCCACGGGAGCGCCTGCCTCGATCAACGAGGTGCCCATGCCACCATCCGCGACCAGCGGCCCCGGGAGCAGCAGTGCTCGGAGCTCGACGCCGTCCATCCCGGCAGTCTAGGGAGACTCGCGACGCGCCGGGCAGGCGTCGGCGGCTCATGTCATCGTTGCGACCATGGCCGAGGACCTGGAGACGGCGCGAGCGAAGCGCTGGTGGCAAACGGGAAAGCCGATCGCGCGCATCGATCGCGCGGCGCGCTTCGTCGACGACGTCGGGTTCGCGCTGCTCTTCCCGAAGAAGGGCGTAGACCTTCCGACGTTGTGGGAGGCCGCGACCGACCGCCCGGTGATGGACGCCGAAGGCGAGTGGGCTCCCGAGATGGAACGTGTGTGGCGATGGAAGGACGAGCTGCCGCGTCGTGGCCTGGCGTGGTACGGAGAGTTCGTTCGCGGTCGGAAGTCGTTCCTGTCTCCGGCGTTGTTGGCCGATCTCTATCCACGCAGCGGACGTCCCGAAGACTTCGAGGAAGCGACGTTCTCGCCCGACGCCCACCGCATCGCGCGGATCTTGCTCCTCGACGGCCCGCAATCGACGGCGGTGCTCCGCGAGGCGCTCGACGTCGAGGGCTCGCGCGGCGCGGAACGGTTCGGCAAGGCGGTCGGGGAGCTCGCTCGCGTGCATGTCGTGACGAACTTCGGAACGAGGGACGAGGGCGGCGGGTGGCCGAGTACCGTGTTGGAGTTGACGGCCCGAGCGTTCTCGATCCCTCACACGCGCGACCTCGGCGCCTGTCGTCTGAACGTCGCGCGAACGTTCCTCGACACGATGCTCGTCGCACAGCCGTATCACCTGGGGAACGCGTTCCATGGCGGAGCGACCGCGGCTCGAGCGATGTTCGAAGAGCTGGTCG
>JBOGVK010000039.1:0-4074 GCA_050692375.1 Actinomycetota bacterium | reverse complement strand
GGGCGGCGACAGCCGCCCTCCTCCGCACATCATCTGAGGTGACAGTGTGTTCAAGGCCCGAAGGATCGACGGTCACGGCGTGAGACGGATGCTCACGGGCGTGGCCATCGTCGCGTCCCTGGTGATCGCTTCGCCCGGGATCGCGCAGGCCGCCTGGAACGCGTCCGTGACCGGTAAGGGCTATGCGCAAGCCGTCTCGATCCCGCAGGGGAACACGCCGTCGGGTGCGGTCAACGGTCGCGACGTCGCGGTGTCGTGGGCCGTGACGCGATTCCCGAACAACACGCCGGTGGCCGGCTACACGGTCCAGCGGTTCGACGCGTCGACCGGCACCTCCCAGACGGTCCTCGCTTCATGTACGGGCACGATCGCGGCGCTCACCTGCACCGAGTTCGGCGTCGCGCCGGGGACCTGGAAGTACGCGGTGACGCCGAAACAAGGGCTTTGGACCGGGGCGCAGAGCGTGAAGAGCCCAACGGTCACCGTCGGCTCCCCGTCGCTCACGCTCAGCACGACCACCCTGAGCGCACTTCCCACGACGAGCGCCGGATCGATCGCGAACTTCCTGGACGGCGAATCGGTGACCTACCGGCTGGACAACGCGGTGAGCGGCACCGTGCTCGCCGGATCCATCACGCCGTCCCCGGTGCCGACGGGCGGCTCCGCGACCGTGAGCGTCACTGTGCCCGCCGGGACCTCGCTCGGCGCGCACACGGTATTCGCGGTCGGCTCGCTCGGGTCCACCGCGAGCGCGGCGATCACGGTCGTCGACACGACTCAACCGGTCGTCAGCGCTGCGGTGATCAACAAGACGTTGGGGAACAAGCCGGGGTTCGTGAAGCAGGGCGGCACCTACTTCGTCTACGCGAACGCGACCGACACGGGGAGCACGGCGAGCGGCATCTCGACCGTCACCGCCAACGTGAGCAACGTGACGACCGGCAGCCCCGCCGTGGCGCTCACGACGACGGGCGGCCCATTCACGGTGGGCGGGGTGAGCTACGCCTACCGGAGCGCCTCGCTTACGGCGAGCAACCCTGTGGTCGCCGGCGCGAAGTCGTTCACCGTCACCGCGACCGATGTGTCGGGGAACTCGGGGAGCTTCACCGGCTCGGTCACGGTGGACAACACGGTGCCCACCGCTTCGGACGTCCAGACGGCGAACAAGGCGGGCGGCATCGCCGGTAGGGCCGAGATCAACGACACGATCACTTACACGTTCAGCGAGCCGATCGACCCCAACTCCATCCTCGCCGCTTGGACGGGCACTTCCACCGCCGTCACGCTCCGGCTCAACAACGTGGGCGGGAGCGACACCGTCACGGTCTTCGACTCCGGGAACACCGTGCAGCTCCCGTTCGGAACCGTGGCCCTCGGCCGGACGGACTACGTCGGAGCGAACCGGACGTTCACCGGCTCGACGATGGTCATGAGCGGTTCGACGATCACGATCACGCTCGGGACCGCGAGTGGCGCGACGACGACGGCCGCGGGAACGGGAACCATGACCTGGACCCCATCCACGACCCCGACCGACCTGGCCGGCAACGCGTGCACCGCGACGGTAGCCACTGAAACCGGCGCGGCCGACGCGGAGTTCTGACCAGGAGGCAGTCGATCCGGACACCCGTCCGAGGCCGTCCCACCTATCATCGGCTCCTGACGTCACGAAGGATCGGTCCATGGCGGAGCTGTTGGTCATCGGCGGGGAACGGGTCGCCGCCGCCGAAGGGAAGACGTTCGGGGTGGTGGAGCCGGCGACGGCCGTGTCCATGGCCGACGTGGCCGAGGCCGGTCCGCAGGACGCGCGTCGCGCCGTTGACGTCGCACTGCGAACGTTCGAGGAGGGGTTGTGGCCGCGCACCAGCGCGCGAGAACGAGGCCGGGTCCTGACGAAGGCCTCGTTCCTGATCCGCGAACGTCTGGAGGACCTGGCTCGCCTCGAGGCGCGTAACGGCGGCAAGCCGATCAACGCCGCCCGCGGTGAGATCGGTCTCGTGGCGAACGTCTTCGAGTACTGGGGCGGGGCCGCGAACAAGATCTTCGGCGAGACGATCCCGATCGAGCCGCCGGGCATCGACGTTACGCTCCACGAGCCGATCGGCGTCTGCGTCCTGATCACGCCGTGGAACTTCCCGGCGGCGATCGCATCGTGGAAGATCGCACCGGCGCTCGCCTGCGGCAACACCGCCATCGTCAAGCCGGCGTCGCAAACCCCGCTCACGGCGCTCGCGTTGGCCGACATCTTGGCCGAGGCCGGTCTGCCCGAGGGCACCCTTTCGGTCCTGCCCGGGCCCGGTGCCACGGTCGCGGGCGCGCTGATCGCCGATCCACGTATCTCCAAGATCAGCTTCACGGGTTCGACCGAGGTCGGGACCAAGGTCATGCAGGAAGCCGCGAACAACATCACTCGCGTCTCGCTCGAGCTCGGTGGCAAGTCCGCGAACGTCGTGTTCGCCGACACGGATCTGGAGGTCTGTATCGAGACGTCGATCTGGTCGGTGTTCGACAACGCGGGTCAGGACTGCTGCGCTCGCTCGCGCGCGTTCGTCGAACGTCCCATCTACGACGAGTTCATCGAGCGGTTCGCCAAGCGCGCCGACGCGATCGTGATGGGGGAGCCGCTGGACGAGTCGACCGAGATGGGTCCGCTGATCTCGCAAGGACAGCGTCAAACGTCCCTGGACTACATCCACCTCGGCGTGGACGAGGGCGCCCGGCGCGTGACCGGTGGCGACGTCCCCGAGCACCCCGGCTTCTACCTGCGACCGGCCGTGCTCGCCGACGTCCACAACGACATGCGTGTTGCCCAAGAGGAGATCTTCGGCCCGATCGCGTGCGTCATCGCGTTCGACACCGAGGAGGAGGCGATCCGCATGGCGAACGAGTCGCCGTATGGGCTGTCGGGATCGGTGTGGACGCAGAACCTGGGCAGGGCCATCCGCGTGTCGAAGGGCATCCGGACCGGCAACATCTCGGTGAACTCGTCGTCGAGCGTCCACACGGAGGCGCCGTTCGGCGGGTACAAGCGGAGCGGGATCGACCGGGAGATGGGGATGCACGCCGCCGAGCTCTACACCGAGCTCAAGAACATCTACTTCTCGGAGCTCTAGACTCGCGACCATGGTCGAACTCCCCGAAGAGCTCCGCAACCGTCAGCCTCGGAAAGCCGGTCAAGAGCCGACGGCCAAGGTCACGATCGAGGCCTACGGCCGCCTGAAGGCGGAGCTGAAAGACCTCATGGAGGTTGGCCGCCCCTACATCTCCGAGCGCATCAAGGTCGCGCGCGAGCACGGCGACATCCGTGAGAACTCGGAGTACGACGCCGCGAAGAACGAACAAGGCATGATGGAGTCGAAGATCCGCAAGCTCCAGCAGATGCTTCGCGACCCCGAGATCGTCGAGGCGCCGACCTCGGCCGATGCTGTCGTTCCCGGCATGCTCGTGACCGTTCGCCCGCTGGACGACGACGACCCCGAAGACGAGACGTACCTGTTGGCCGAGCACGCGGAGGAGAAGGCGACCGGTGCCCGCACGGTGACCACGACCTCGCCGTTCGGCTCTGCGCTGATGGGCGTCGCCGAGGGCCAGGAGTTCGTCTACGAAGCGCCCGGCGGCAGCTTCCGCTACGTGGTGGTTGGCTTCGCGCCGAACACGGGATAGCGGCTAGTCTGAGATGGACTAGTGGACGAGCGGCACCCGGACCTCGACCACGAAACCTCGCGGGTGAGGGACATGCCCGCCCCTCGCAAGAGCGAGGGCGCCGCCGGCGGTGCGATGCAGCGCATCTTCGCCTGGCCCTACCGATTAGCCCTCGCGTTCCTGCTGTGGACGGGTATCCGGCCCTGGCAGCTGACGTTGCTCTCGCTGGCGCTGAACGTCGCCGTGGGCGCGCTGATCATCACGGGGGATTGGTTGGTCGCGGGCACGCTGCTGGCCTTCGCCGGGCTCTCCGACGTGTTCGACGGCTCCGTCGCACGCCAGCGCGGTGAGGAGAAGCGATCGGGAGCGTTCATGGATTCGGTCCTGGATCGAGTCTCGGATGCGATCTTGTTCTCGTGCCTCTTCTGGGTG
>JBOGVK010000038.1:0-10481 GCA_050692375.1 Actinomycetota bacterium | reverse complement strand
ACGATGAGCTGCGTCTCATCCCCGAAGTAGGGTGCGGAGCCACCGATGCCGTGGCCGACCGTGATCGCCCAGAGGGCCAGCTGGTCCCAGGGCAGCAGGTAACCGGTGAAGCTGAGCACCAGTGTGAGCACGAGCAGGATCACGCCGACCACCCAGTTGAACTCGCGCGGGGGCTTGTAGGCGCCGGTGTAGAACACGCGCGCCATGTGCAGCGTCACCGAGAACACCATCAGGTGCGCGCCCCATCGGTGGAGGTTCCGGACCAGGTCGCCGAAGAACACCGTCGTCCTGATGCTCTGCATGTCGCCGTATGCGACCGCCCCACCGAGGTCGGCCATCGGCCGGTAGAAGAACATCAGGAAGATGCCGGTGACGGTCAGCAGGATGAACAGGAAGAACGACAACCCGCCCAAGCAGAACGTGTAGGTCAGCTTCAAGCCGTGCCGCTTCACCTTCACCGGATGCAGGTGATAGAGCACGTTGTTCATGGTCGCGAGCGCGCGATCGCGCGAGGTGTCCTTGTAGCCCTTCCGGAAGATCGAGCCCGGCCGGAAGATCGACTTCCAGACCTCGGTGTCGCGGAGGCGGTCGCCGAGCTCGCTCGGCGACGGCGGTTTGAGCTTCACCCCGCGTACCCTCCCTCTCCCTGCTCGAGCGGTCTCTGCGACGACCTCACTCCGACGCTGCCTGCGACAGCGGAACCTCGGCCATCGCTCGCGATCCGCCGGTCGAACCCTCCGGCAGGCGCGCATAGTACAGCGTGTCGGTGGGGCAGCGGTCCACGCACACGGAACAACGCGTGCACGCGATGTCGTCGACCACGAAGATGGCCGAGGCGTTGCTCACCTCGGCCCCCACGGACCCCTCTTCCGCGCTCTGCACGATGTCGGTCGACATCATGTAGATGCAGTTCCAGGGGCAGACATCTTCGCAGGCGCGACAGAGGATGCAGTTGTCGGGGTCGAGCATCAGATGCTTCGGCGACTTGACGCCTTGTGCCAACCACGCCGGGTCGACGGTTTCCACGACGTAGTCCTCGTGGATGTCGACCTCGGTCTTCGTGAACGGCATCGCGAGCTCCTACCTGTATCCACCGGTGGGACGGACATCGCCCGACTGCCCACGCAGCTTGCGACGCCAGTTCTGCACGATCGCCGCGCCGACGAGGATCGTGATGATCGGTCCCGTCGTCAGGCCCATCGCAACGGCGTCGCGCAGCTCCTTCAACCAGAACCCGTTGGGCCCGGAGCCGTCCCACTTCAGCTTCTGATTGGCGAAGTACAACCAGAAGGACGGCACCACCGACGTCGAGATCATGATGAAGAACGTGAGCCCCAGCGAGAAGACGATCGCCTTCGTCCAGGTCCATTCGAAGGTCTTGAGGAAGGACTCCGCCCGCTCCTTGACCGCGGCGAGCCGGGATACCTTTGCGATCTGCACCTGGCTCATGCCGGCATCGTCTCCATGGGCGGGGCGATTATAGCCATGTGTCGTTCGGCCGGAGCGGACGCGATCTGCTTGTGAATCCCTTCACGAACCATCACTATGCCGTCCGCGAACGCTCGTCGCAACCCAAGTTACCGACCGCCGGTCTGCGGCCGTATCAACCCTAGACTGGGCCCTTCTCCCGACTTCGAGGCATCGATGATCGCCAACATCGTCCAGACCGGTTTGGCGTCCTGGTGGGCGCCGGCGCTCGCGTTCGTCGCCGGGCTGGTGTCGTTCGCGTCTCCGTGCGTGTTCCCGCTCGTGCCGGGGTACATCTCGTTCGTGTCGGGGGAGCGTGCGGTGGGCGGCGAGAGCCGGCGTCCGCTGGTGCCGATCCTGCTCTTCATCACCGGATTCACGATCGTGTTCGCGCTCCTGGGTGCCTTCGCGCAGCGATTCGTCCCCATCTTCAAGGGCGATCTGGGGCAGCGCATCGGTGGCATCGTCGTCGTGATCATCGGGGTGTTCATGATCGGATACGCGCTGCGACGCGGATCGATCACGCTCTACGCGGAGCGTCGGCCGTTCCTTGGGAAGGTGCGGCCGGGCGCGGTGGGAGCCCTGCCGCTCGGCATGGCGTTCGCGGCCGGATGGACGCCGTGCCTGGGCCCGGTCCTCACCGGCATCCTCGCGATCGCCACGACACAGAGTTCGATCCGCGGCGTGCTGCTCCTGGTCGCGTACTCGCTGGGTCTGGGCGTGCCGTTCCTGCTGGTGGGACTCGGCGTCCAGCGGTTCGTCGGCGCTTTCGGATGGGTGAAGCGCCACCACCGATGGATCGCGGGCGTTTCGGGCGCGCTCTTGGTCGTCGTCGGCGTGCTGCTGATGACCGGGCTCTTCACCCGGATCTTCGCTCCGCTCTCCCGGTTCGCACCGGGTCTGTAAGAATCCTTCACGAGCCCCATGTCTTCCACCATGCCTTCCGGCCGGATCACGCTGCGACAGTCGACGGCTCTCGTGTGGCGCACCCTGCGCTCCATGCGGACGGCGCTGATCCTGCTGCTGATGCTTGCGTTCGCGTCGGTGGCCGGGTCGCTCGTCCCTCAGTGGCCGAACTCGCCGGAGCGCGTGCTCCGATACCAAGTGGACCATCCACTCGTCGGCGCGCTCTACGGACGGTTCGGTCTGTTCGACGTATTCGGGTCGTGGTGGTTCGTGCTCATCACCACCCTGCTGTTCGTCTCACTCGTGGCGTGCTTGTTCCCCCGGACCCGCGCGCTGGCGCGGACCCTCCGCCAGAAGCCCTTGCAGGCCCGGGAGATCGATGGGTTCCGGCTGTACGAGGAGCGGGTGGTTCCGGCGGATCCGATCCGGGCGATCGACGGCTCACACCGGGTCCTGCGCCGCCGGTTCTTCCGCGTTTCGCGCGACGGCGATTCTCGGACGGCGCTCGCGGCGGAGAAAGGCGCGCTCCGCGAGGTCGGCAGCCTGCTCTTCCACTGGGCGTTCCTGCTGATCGTCATCGGGGTGATCTACGGCAAGGGAACGGGCTTCACCGGACGTGCGGTCGTGATCGAGGGTCAGACCTGGATCGACGCCCAGGCGAACTACGACGGACAGCTGCGGACCGGTCGGTTCTTCGACGGGCACTTCACCGGGATCGGCCTCCATCTGCGCGGGTTCGAGGACACCTACCGGCGGACCGGGCAGCCGATGGACTTCGTCTCGCACGTGGACCTGCTGGACCCTCAGGGCAACGTGGTGCGACAGGCCGACATCCGCGTGAACCACCCGGCGTCGATCGACGGCTTGACCTTCTACCAGTACGGGTTCGGCTGGGCGCCGGTCGTCGAGGTGCGGCAGAACGGCGTGTTGATGGCGTCGGAGCCGATCACGTTCGTGCAGGACACGGCGCCCAAAGGCGTGCCACAGCTGGCGATGCCGTGGCACGGGATCCTGAAGCTTCCGTCGCTCCAGCCGCAGATGGGCCTCGAGCTCGAGCTCTGGCCCGACAGCCGCGCGTGGCTCCAGCTGCAGATGACCCGTCAGCCCGTCCCGATGACGCAAGAGTTCCAGCCGTTCATCCGATTCTCGGTCTTCCGTGGCGACCTGACGGACCCGGCCCCGTTGTCGCTCGACACGGCCGGGATGCGGCCGGGCGCGAGGGGGATCGTCGGGGCGGGGCAGACGGTTGATCTTCGAACCGGGACCGCGCTCGCTGACGGCGCCGCTCCGACGGGCCTCACGATCAGCTTCCCGGCGCTTCGTCAGTACAGCGTGCTCCAAGTCAGCAAGGATCGCGGGGTGCCCATCGTGTTGCTTGCGGCTATCCTCGTGCTGCTCGGGCTGCTGCCCGCGCTCTACACCTCGCGACGCAAGGTCTGGGTGCGAGCGGAGTCGAACGGGAACGGCACCGTGCTGAAGGTCGGAGGGTTCGCGCTGCAGCGCAAGACACAGTTCGACGAGGAGTTCTCGAAGCTGGTGGACGCCATGGCGCGGGCCGCCGATACGCCCTCGGTCGAACAGAAGGAGCGCGTGAGCACGCCATGACGGACCTGCAATGGGGACGGCTCTCCAACGACGCGTTCAACGCCGCCCTCTTCTCCTACATCGTCGCGATGGTGGCGTACTTCGCGTACCTGTCGTTCCGGCGCACGCTCTTCTGGGCCGTCGCTCGCGCGATCGCAACCGCCGGGTTGTTGGCGAACGTGGTCTGCGTCGTGACGCGCGGCATCGCCGCCCATCGAGTCCCGTGGGGCAACATGTACGAGTACTCGGTGTTGCTGGCGCTCCTGTTGGTCGCAGGCTACCTGGTGATCGTCGAAGGGCACTACAAGGTCCGCACCCTGGGCGGGTTCGCGTTGATGTTCGCCGTTCTGACCATGGCGATCGCCGTGTCGTTCCTCTATGTCGGCCCCGCCCCGCTCGTCCCCGCGCTCAACTCCTACTGGATCAAGATCCACGTGGTCGCCGCGATCAGCGGGTCATCGCTCTTCGCACTCGGCGGCGGCGTGCTAACCATCTTGTTCCTGGTGCAGGACCGGCGTGAACGGCGAGACCTCGCTGCGCTCCGCGCGCAGGAGCCGCCGCCGATCATGGGCGGGTCGATCGATCTGGATGCGCCGCCTGATTTCGCACCCGACGCGGACGAGCCGCCCACCGGCCGCACGGTTCGACGAGGCGCGTTGCCTTCGGCGGCCACGCTGGATCTCATGGCCTATCGCGTCATCGCGTTCGCGTTCCCGATCTGGACGTTCGCCGTGATCGCCGGCGCGATCTGGGCGCAGAGCGCGTGGGGCCGCTACTGGGGCTGGGATCCGAAGGAGACCTGGTCGTTCATCACCTGGGTCATCTACGCGGGCTATCTGCATGCGCGCTCGACGTCGGGTTGGAAGGGTCGACCCGCGGCCGTGGTCGCCCTCGTCGGCTTCGTCTCCCTCCTGATCACGTATTACGCGGTGAACCTCTGGATCGTCGGTCTGCACTCGTACAAGGGTTTCTGAACTCGCGATCGTACGATCGAGCCGCGAACAGAGCGGTGGTACAGTGCGCGCGGCCCGGCGCCCGAACCGGCGTCGGAGCGCCTGCGCGGGGAGGCACGGGGAACTTGCGGAAGAGGCTGCTCTGGGTCCTGGGCCTCGTGGCGTTCGGACTGCTGCTGGCATCGTGCGCCCCGCACGCCAGTCAGGATTCTCTGAAGCCGGCCGGTCCGTTCGCGCGAGAGATCAAGAACCTGTTCGTCCCGGTCTTCTGGGTCGCCGCCGCCGTCTTCGTCATCGTGGAGGGCGGGATCGTCCTCATCCTGATCAAGTACCGCCATCGCAAGAACCGCGACCGGATGCCGCCTCAGATCCACGGCAACACGCGGTTGGAGATCGGCTGGACCATCGTGCCGGCGGTGATCCTCGCCTTCGTGACGGTCCCGACGGTGGCGACGATCTGGGACCTCGCCCGCAAGCCCCCGGCCGACGCACTCCACATCACCGTGCAAGGCCATCAATGGTGGTGGGGTTTCGTGTACACGGACGGCGACATGAAGACGACCTACGGCGACCAAACAGCGATCACGGTTGCGGACGTGATGGTGATCCCCGCCGGGCGCACGGTCTACCTGGACCTCGCATCCGTCGGGGGCCTAGGCGCTCACGACGACCAGGGTGTCCCGGACTATGCAGTGATCCATTCGTTCTGGGTGCCGGAGCTGGCGGGCAAACAGGACGTGGTCCCGGGGCGGACGAACCACATCCTCATGCAGGCCGATCACCCGGGCACGTACTACGGCCAGTGCGCCGAGTTCTGCGGCCTCCAGCACGGCAAGATGAAGGTCCGGGTGATCGCGTTGTCGCCGACCGACTGGGGTGCGTGGGTTTCCAACCAGAAGCAGCCGAGCGTGACTCCGACCGATCCGCTGGCAGCGCAGGGGATGGACCTGTTCATGAACCCGCTTTCCGGCAACCGGGGAACGTGCGTGGCGTGCCACTCCCTCGGTGGCGTCAGCGCCGGTGCGAACGCGGCCCCGAACCTCACGCATTTCGCGGCGTCGACACACGCCTGCTTCGCGGGCTGCGACTGGGAAACGAGCGACACGGCCGCGCTGGAGGCGTGGCTCCACGACCCGGGCGCCGTCAAGCTGGGCTCGAAGATGCCCAACTACCACTTGTCGGCCGACGAGATCTCCGCGCTCGTCGCCTATCTCGAGAGCTTGCAGTGAGCGGGGTTGCGTAGATGGCGAGTGTGAGCATGCAGACCCAGGGAAGATCGCGCGGCGTGCGTCGTCCATCGGCGTTGACCGGTATCTGGAGCTGGTTCACCACGGTGGACCACAAGAAGATCGGCCTCATGTACGGGTTGACAGCGTTCGTCTTCTTCATCATCGGGGGCTCCGAAGCGCTGCTGATCCGCGCGCAGCTCGCGCGTCCCGATCAGACCTTGCTCAACGCCAGCCAGTACAACCAGATCTTCACGATGCACGGCCTCACCATGATCTTCCTGTTCGTGATGCCGATGTCGGCGGCGTTCTTCAACTACCTGATCCCGCTCATGATCGGCGCTCGCGACGTGGCGTTCCCGCGACTGAACGCGTTCAGCTTCTGGCTCTTCCTCGGGGGCGGCCTGTTCTTGTATTCGAGCTGGTTCTTGGGCGGCGCGCCGAACGGCGGATGGTTCGGGTACGCCCCGAACTCCACCACCGACCCCTCCAGCGGCATGTCGTTCTACGCTCTTGGCCTGCTGCTGACCGGTATCGCGTCCACGGCCGGCGCGGTGAACCTGGCCGTCACGATCATCAACATGCGCGCTCCGGGGATGTCGTTCTTCCGGTTGCCGGTGTTCGTGTGGATGGGGCTCGTGGTCCAGCTGCTGTTGGCCTTCTCGCTGCCGATCATCACGGTCGGTCTCTTCGAGCTGCTCTTCGATCGGCGGTGGGGTACGCACTTCTTCGATCCGACGGCCGGTGGCGACCCGATCCTGTGGCAGCACCTGTTCTGGTTGTTCGGTCACCCGGAGGTCTACATCCTCATCCTGCCGGCGTTCGGGATCATCTCCGACACGATCCCGGTGTTCAGCCGCAAGCCGTTGTTCGGCTACCAGTTCGTGGTCTTCTCGGGCATCGCGATCGGGTTCATCGGCTTCGGCGTGTGGGCGCATCACATGTTCGCGGCGGGTCTCGGGCCGGTCGCCAACACGGCCTTCGGCATCTCGACGGCGATCATCGCAATCCCCACCGGCGTCAAGATCTTCAACTGGATGGCCACGATGTATGGGGGCGACCTGCAGTTCCGAACGCCGATGCTCTTCTCGATCGGCACGGTCACGATGTTCGTCATCGGAGGGCTGTCGGGCGTGACGCACGCGATCGTCCCTGCTGACTATCAGCAGACCGACACGTATTACATCGTGGCGCACTTCCACTACGTGCTCTTCGGCGGGGCGATCTTCGGCCTGTTCGCGGGCATGTACTACTGGTGGCCGAAGGTGTTCGGCCACATGCTGTCCGAGGCCATGGGCAAGGTGCATTTCTGGATCATGCTGATCGGGTTCAACCTGACGTTCGGGCCCATGCACATCCTCGGGCTGCAGGGGATGATCCGGCGCGAGTACACGTATCCGGCGTCGTTGGGTCTGACGTTCTGGAACGAGATCTCGTCGCTCGGTGCGTTCCTGATCGCGTTGTCGATCCTGGTCTTCATCATCAACGTCGTTCGGACGCAGGTGCGTCACGAACCGCTTCAGACCGATGACCCCTGGGATGCGCGAACGATCGAGTGGATGACGTCGTGCCCGCCGCCCGTACACAACTTCGACGAGATCCCCGCCATCCACTCGGTCGACGAGTTCTGGCATCGCAAGTACGCGGAGGACAAGAGCGGACGGCTGGTTCCCGTGCAGGCGGGGGCGGCGCCTAACCACGACGCCGGGCACGACCAGGGGACCGGCCACGCGATCCATCTCCCCAGCCCTTCTTACTGGCCGCTCTTCGCCTCGCTCGGACTGCCGACGATGGCCTACGGTGTCCTCTACTCGTGGTGGCTCGTCGGCCTCGGTGCGGTGGTCCTGCTTGTCGGGCTCTACGGCTGGGCGCTCGAGCCCTCGGTGGCGGAGTAGCCGATGGCAGACGTCGCGACGAGCAAAGCGCACGGCGAGCACGAAACCACCACCGGGCTTCCACACACGAAGCTCGCGATGTGGCTCTTCCTGTCCTCCGAGTGCCTGTTGTTCGGAGCGTTGATCACGACGTACGTGCTGTACCGCGGGTCGAGCCTGACCCCTCCGTATCCGGCAGACATCTTCGACATCGGCTACACGTCGGTGTCGTCCTTCGTGTTGCTCGCCAGCTCGCTCACGATGGTGCTCGCGCTGGCCGCGGCGCAGAAACGGGACTTCACGCGGATGCGTCTCTGGCTGGTCACGACCGCGATGCTCGGCATGACGTTCGTCGGCGGTCAGGTCTACGAGTTCACGAGCTTCTATCACGAGGGGCTGTCCATCAAGACGAACCTGTTCGGTACCACGTTCTTCGTGCTCACCGGGTTCCACGGGGTTCACGTCACGGTCGGGATCTTGATGCTGCTGTCGCTCACGGGGATGTCGTTCGCCGACCGACTGCCCGAAGATCCCGCGTTCCCCGTGGAGATGGTCGGGCTCTACTGGCACTTCGTCGACATCGTGTGGATCATCATCTTCACCGTGGTGTACCTGATCCCCACCGGCCCGGTCGGGAAGTAGGAGCAAGCCATGTCGGATATCCAGATCGAGCAGACGACGTCGGAGGTCGAGGCGATCCACGAAGAGCATGCCGACGCCCACGCCGGTCATCCGAGCCCGAAGGAGTACGTGCGGATCTTCCTGATCCTCGCCGCGATCACGACCGGCGAGGTGGCGCTCTACTACCTTCGAGACGGCCTCGGCGGATGGTTCATCCCCATGCTCTTCGGTTTGGCGTTCACGAAGTTCGCGCTGGTCGTGCTGTGGTTCATGCACCTCAGGTTCGACGACCGCCGTTTCTCGCGGTTCTTCATGATGGGGCTCGCGCTTGCTGCCACGCTGTATCTCGTGGTCCTCATCTCGTTCCGGGTGTTCTTGAGGTAGTCGGATGAGCTTGCTTCCGCCCTGGCATCCGCACATCGAGGTCTGGCTGTTGTTCGGCTCGATCTTCGCCGCCTACGTCATCGCGTGCCGTCGGCACGAGCGTGACACCGGCGAGTCCACGCCACGTCGGCGTTCGCGATTCTTCGCGATGGGCGTCGGTGTGCTGTGGTTGGGCGCCGATTGGCCGATCCACGATCTGGCCGAGCGCTATCTCTACAGCGTGCACATGGTGCAGCACATGCTGTTCACGCTGATCGCTCCTCCGCTGCTGATCGCGGGCATGCCCGCGTGGCTGCTGCGCCGGTACCTGCGGCTACGGCCGGTGGCCAAAGCCTTCGGGTTCCTGACGAAACCGCTCGTCGCCCTCATCCTGTTCAACGGCGCCTTGCTCTTCGTGCATTGGCCGGCCGTGGTCATGCTCTCGGTTCGGTCAGGGTGGGCACACTTCGGTTTGCATACGTTGCTCGTCTCGACCGCGCTGCTCATGTGGTGGCCCGTGATGTCGCCGCTCCCGGAGTACCCCGCGCTCCCGGCGCCCGGTCAGATGCTCTATCTGTTCCTGCAGTCCCTCGCGCCGACGATCCCGGCGTCGTTCCTCACGTTCGGGAGCCGCGTGCTGTACCCGGTCTACGCCACGTTCCCTCGGATCTGGGGGATCGGCGCGAGGACCGACCAGTTGTTGGCGGGCCTGATCATGAAGCTCATCGGTGGCGCGATCCTCTGGGCGTTCATCCAAGCGATCTTCTTCCGCTGGTACCGGCAGGAGCATCGCGGGGAGGGGTGGGACGCCTCCCGCTACCGTGACGTCGAGCAGGAGATCCATCTGGAGCTGACGAGATGACCGACCAGATGACCGAGGAGAAGCGCACACCGCCACAGCCCGAGACGCACCCGCGATCGCGACAGAGCCTTGTTCTGCCGATCCTGCTCCCCCTGGGTGGGATGGTGGCGATCGGGCTCGTGCTCTTCGGGTTCTCTCGGGTGCTGCTCTCCCTCACCGCGCACGCCGCCACGGCGGTGGCTCTCGTCGTAGCCGTCGCGATCATGTCCGTCGCGACCGTCGTGGCCTCGCGCGAACGCCTCTCGAACAGCACGTTGTTCTCGATGATCGGAGCGGTGGCCGGCGTGGCGATGTTGGCCGGCGGCATCGCCATCCTGGCGATCGGTAACGGGGAGAAGATCGTCGCCGGGCCGCAGACGATCACGCTCGCGGCGCCGAAGGGGGCCGCCGCGACCGGGTTCGCGCCGAGCACGCTGAGCGCCGAGCCGGGGAGGCCGATCGTGCTCGAGTTCGACAACCAGGATCCGGGCGTCCAGCACAACGTCGTGGTCTTCAGCGTCGACCCGGCCAAGAACCCGAACGCCACCCCGGTCTTCGATCCGGGGACGTTCGCAACGGGACCCACGAAGGTCACCTACAAGGTGCCGGCGTTGAAGGCCGGGACGTACTACTTCCACTGCGCGAT
>JBOGVK010000037.1:0-12128 GCA_050692375.1 Actinomycetota bacterium | reverse complement strand
CCGGGTGACAACGTGGACATGACCGTGGAGATGATCGCCCCGATCGCCATGGAGGAGGGACTGCGGTTCGCGATCCGTGAGGGTGGCCGCACCGTGGGTGCCGGTCGTGTCACGAAGATCCTGAAGTGAGCTGCTACACACGGCATCTGGAGGACTGGCTTCCGCCTGATCCTACGGCCGACGACAAGCGATCACTGGATCGGGTGATCCGTGGGCATCTGGGGATGGCCGACGCCGATTGCCCGGAGGTCTGGGCGATCGTGAAGGAGCGGCGCGATGAGCCGGCGTTCGCGAACGCGGTCCGGTCGGCGATGGAGGAAAACGACTGATGGCGAAGGGTGACAACCGCCCGAAGATCACGCTCGCGTGCAGCGAGTGCAAGCGGCGCAACTACAACACGGTGAAGAACCGCGTAAACGACCGCGACCGCATCGAGCTCAAGAAGTACTGCCGGTGGGATCGCAAGCACACGCTCCACCGCGAGACACGTTAGCCGGCGTTACCCTTCGTCGCGCTCCGCGACGGGCGATCCATCCAACACGTCCACCTCGTCCACGAGGGCGGCCGTGCGCACCTTCTCGTGCCGGATGGCGGCCACGATGGCGTCGAGCTTCGAGTGCACCCCGAGCTTCATCAGCACGTTCTGCACGTGGGTCCTGAGCGTGTGGCGGCTGAGGTCGAGCTCCTGGGCGATCTGATCGGGCGTCCGTCCGTCGGCGAGCAGCTGAAGGATCTCGAGCTCGCGTGGGGTCAGCCGATCCAGGCGACGCCCCATGTCGCCGTCCCGGGTCCGGACACGACGGACGCGCTCGAGCGCGGCGGCCACTTCGTCGGCGGGGTTGAGCGGCTCTCCCCGGTGCGCGCGGCGAACCGCGTCGGCCAACTCCTCGATCGCGGACGTCTTCTGCAGGAACCCCTGAGCTCCCGCCTCCACCGCGCGGCCGTGTGCGAGCTCGTCCCCGGCGCCGGTCAGGATGATGATGGAGGTCGCCTCGGACGCCTGGCGGATCCGCGGAGACGCCTCGAGGCCACCCATCCCCGGCATCTCCAGGTCCAGGAGGACGACGTCCGGCTGGACCGCAGCAGCGACCTCCGCCGCCGAAGCACCATCGGTCTCCACGGCGACCACCTCGAGGTCGCGCTCCTTCTCGAGCGCGATCGCGAGCGCCTCACCGAACGCTCGATGGTCGTCGACGATCACGACGGTGATGCGCGCCCGAGGGGTCATGCGCATCGAATCGTAGGCCGGATGGTGGACACGCGCACGCACATCCACGTACTTGCCGGGCGAGGGGCTCGCCGGTAGCGTGCGCGGCGTGGATCCGGCGGCGGAGGGAAAGGTATACGGACCGGTCGCGATCGAGCTCGACGAGGAGCGCGTTCGAGCGTTCCGGGAGCTGTTCGGTGGCCCCGAGGGCGTGCCACCGACCTTCCTCACCGCCGCGGAGTTCGCGCTGTTGCCGCAGATCCTCGGCGACCCCGAGCTCGGGATCGATATCGGCCGTGTGGTCCACGGCACGCAGGAGTACGAGCTCTACCGGCCCCTGCGGATCGGCGAGGTCCTCCGCGTGGATGCGCGGATCGACTCGATCCGCCACAAGGGGGGAAACGGGTTCCTGAGCATCGAGATGGCGATGCGCGGTCGCGACGATCTTCCCGCAGCCGTGACGCGATCTACGATGATCGAGCGAGGTGCCGACCGATGAGCGGGAGGCTCGACAGCGTTCGGGTCGGAGATGCGTTGGCATCGTCCGTCCGCGTCGTGACCCGGGACGATCTGAAGGCGTACGCCGAGCTCGGGGGAGACCGGAACCCGCTGCACCAAGACGACGCCGTCGCCAGGGCCGCCGGCTTCCCGGGGATCATCGCGCATGGCATGTTCACCATGGCCCACCTGGGAGCGTGCGTCGCGGGCTGGGCGGGGGATCCCGCGCGCGTCATGCGGCTCTCGGCCCAGTTCCGCGCTCCGGTGTTCCTGGATGAGGAGATCGTCGCGGGCGGTCGCGTCCGGTCGCTCGATGCGTCCGCCGGGACCGCGACGCTCGAGCTCTGGGTGACCGTCGAGCGCGAAGGAGCGACCGAACACGCGATCCGAAAGGGCGAGGCCGTGATCCGGCTCGCCGACTAACCTAGCCGGTTTCCCGCCTACCGCGCCCCGACATCGCCTGGATCGCGTCGCTCATCCGATCGATCACGATCTGCAGGTCGCCACCGACGCCCTCGTCCACGCGAACGGAGAGCCGGTCGATCTTCTCTCCCAACACCTCGGCGACCTTCACCATCGCTTCCGTCGTGGACTGGGTCTCCTTGTGGAGTTGCTCGGACATCGTCTGGAAGCGTCGGTCAACGGAGCCGACCACGTCGGCGCCCATCCCGGCTTGGAGCTCCTTGACCGCTCGCAACGTCTGGCGGGCGGCATCGACATCGGGGCCGGCGCCGGCCGTGCCTGACATGCGCTCGGCGAGGATCTGATTGTCCGACCGGATGAGCTTGGCCAGCGCCCCCAAGCCGCCTTCCACCCGCTCGCCCAACCGTTCTTCGGTCTGTTGCTGTGCTCCCACCACCGTCTCGATCAGCGAGATGCCCATCGTGTCGATCGACGCGATCGAAGCGCCGAGGCGTTCCAGGGTTTGATCGAACGTGGACGCGACCGCGATGTCGGCCGCTTCGGCGGCGCGGAGCGCAACGGTGTCGGCCACGCTGCCGAGCTGCGACTCGATCCGCTCAGAAAGCTGGGCGAGGTTCCGTTCCACGCTGGAGGTCACCGCGAGCCCGAGCGTGGACATCTGCTCGTTCACGATCTCGCTCACGCGTTCCTCCTGCGAGGTGGCGTTGCGATCGATCAGCTCACGGAGGGCCTGGGAGTCCGACCGGGTGAGCTGCGCGAGGCCCATGACACGGGTCTCCAGCAACGTCTGCATCGCGATCTGATGCTCTTGGCTGGTCCGGCCCTGGATGCCCACCCGTTCGCCGAGCATCAGGATCTGCTCGGCCATCTCACGGGTCTCGTCCGCAACCGTTGCCCGCAGCTTCTCGGCGAGCGTGTCGTCGTGGGCGGCGAATGCCGCGGCATGTAGCTCGATCCGCTGGGCGAGGCGCCCCATGGCTTCGGCGCCGCCCTGCACGTAGGCCTCCATCGCCTCGACGATGCGCGCGGTCTCGTGGGCGATCAGGTCTCCGTGCTCCACGATCTTGTCTTGGATGGCGCCCGTGAGGGCATGATCGCGTTCGTCGAGGTGTGCGAACGTCGCCGAGATGTGCTGTTCCACCTGCTCGAGCTGGGTACGCACCATCTCCACACCCTGCAGGGTGGGGGAGGTCGCGATCTCGTGGATCGAGCGAGCAGAGAGCTGGACGGCCTCGCGGAGCGCTCGGCCGTTCTCCGCGAGCTCCGCGAGCGCATCCTCGAGTCGCGCCGTCCGCACGGCCAAGGTCTGGAATCGATCGTCGCTGGAAGCGATCAGGCTGCGGATCGCCTGATCCCGCGAGAGGAAGCTCAGGATCCGCTCCTGCTCGGGGCCAGTGTCGGATCCTGATGCGCGCCACATCTCGGAGGCGATCTCGCGCATCAGCCCGGCGGCTTGCTCTTCGATGACGCGGAGCCCTTCCTCGAGCTGCGTTTCGATCGCTCGCTCGAGCGGGTCGGGCTCTGCGTATGACTCTGGACCGGGGCGGCGGGTGAACAGGCCACGCCGGGGGGCGCCGGAACCCTCCGGCGGGTACGTGGTACCGGTATCCATGAAGAAGCCTCGCGATCCGGGGCCGGCGCGATGCGTCGAGCGAAGCATAGGTCAGCGTGAGAGCACGAACACGTACATCCGAACGCGAAAACGTCCGTCGACGAGCGCTCCAGCTCCTTTGCCGAGCTGCAGGGGCATACCTATACTGGGTGCTCCGACGTTCCCCACGTACCTGGGCGACCGGAGCCGAGGGGCGTAGCTCAACTTGGTAGAGCACCGGTCTCCAAAACCGGCGGTTGGGGGTTCAAGTCCCTCCGCCCCTGCAAGGGAGTCCCATGAACAGGCAGATGAAGCGGATGCAGGAGCGCCAAGAGCGCAAGCGCGGCTCGGTGGCCGAGCGGCGCGAGGCCGCCACGACATCCGCCCGCCGAGGTGCGAACGCTCCGGCCGCGCGCGGCGAGGGGAAGAAGAAGCGCACCGGTGCCCGGCAGTTCCTGAAGGAGGTCCGTCAGGAGCTGCGGAAGGTCGACTGGCCTACCCGCCGTGAGCTGGCGTCGTACACGGTCGTCGTCCTCGTCACCGTGATCGTGATGACGAGCCTGGTCTACGGCCTGGACTTCATCTTCTCCAAGGTCATCTTGAACGTGCTCGCCAACTGAATCCCGTAGAGGGAGTTCCGTGAACGACGACCCAACCACAACCACGACGGACGATCCGCTCGACGCCACGACGTCGGGTGATGAGCTGCCCACGGCCGAGGGCGAGACCGAGACGCCGATCGCGGACGCCCTCGACGAGGCCGCGGGCCTGGAAGCGATCGTGGATGAGGTCGCGGAGGAGACGCTGGAGGCGGCCGCGGTCGAGGCGACCCAGATCGAGATCGAGGCAGACCTGGTCGCACGCGACATCTTGGAGGAGGCGGCCGAGGAGGTCGAGGAGCTGGAAGAGGCCGGCCAGGAGGACGCCGCTGAAGCCGTCGCCGCTCAAGCCATCGAGGACGCTGCCATCGTCGAGGTGATCGGCGACGAGCTGGCCGGCGAGGTGCTCGCCGAGGCGGTCATCGAGGTCGCGGTCATCGAGGAGGCAGCGAGCGAAGTTGAGGACGAGGTCCTTGCCGCCGCCGCTGAGGTCCAGCCGGTCGTATCCGATCCGGGGGATCCCTTCGGCGGCCCGGGTGACTGGTACGTCGTCCACACGTACGCCGGCTACGAGAACAAGGTCAAGACCAACCTGGAATCGCGCATCCACACGATGCAGATGGAGGAGAAGATCTTCAACGTCCACATCCCGATGGAAGACGTTATGGAGATCAAGGGCGGCAAGAAGCAGGTCGTCCAGAAGAAGGTGTTCCCTGGCTACCTGCTGGTGAAGATGACCTATGACAACGACTCCTGGTACGTGGTCCGCAACACGCCGGGCGTGACGGGATTCGTCTCGGCCGGTACCGGTTCCAAGCCCACGCCGCTCTCCCGCCGCGAGGTCGAGAAGATCCTCGTGGTGAAGAAGGAAGAGGTGAAGCCCCAGTTCCGGCTCGGGTTCGAGGAGAACGACGTCGTGCGGATCATCTCGGGGCCGTTCGCCGACTTCAACGGAACCATCAGCGAGATCAACGTGGACCAGAGCAAGCTCAAGGTGCTCGTCAATATCTTCGACCGGGAGACCCCGGTCGAGCTCGGCTTCGATCAGGTTTCGAAGGTCTGACCCCGACGATGCGGGAGGCCGTCTCGGACGGCCGCTGGAACCGCAGGAGGTAGAGAACGGATGGCGAAGAAGAAGACGCTCGCCGTCGTCAAGCTCCAGATCAAGGCCGGACAGGCCACGCCCGCGCCGCCCGTCGGCACGGCTCTGGGGCAGCACGGCGTGAACATCATGGATTTCTGTCGGCAGTACAACGAGGCGACGCAGCAGTTCTCCGGACAAGTGATCCCGGTAGAGCTCACGATCTACGAGGACCGCTCATTCTCGTTCGTGACGAAGCAGCCGCCGGCCGCCGAGCTGATCAAATCGGCCGCCGGCATCGAGAAGGGCAGCGACATCCCGAACCGGAACAAGGTGGCCCACCTGTCTGCCGACCAGGTGCGCAAGATCGCGGAGCAGAAGATGGCCGACCTCAACGCGAACGACGTGGAGATGGCCATGCGGATCATCGCCGGCACGGCCCGGAGCATGGGCGTGGAGGTGGACGCATGAGCGGTCAAGGCAAGCGCTACCGCGACGCGGAGTCCAAGGTCGACCGAGACCGTGAGTACGCGCCGCACGAGGCGTTCGCCGTCTTGAAGACGCTGCCGGACGCGAAGTTCGACGAGACCGTGGAGGCGGCGTTCCGTCTGGGGATCGACGTTCGCAAGGCCGACCAGATGGTCCGCGGAACCGTCTCGCTGCCCAACGGCACCGGCCGGTCGGTCCGGGTCGCCGTCTTCGCGCAAGGAGACAAGGCGCGAGAGGCGACCGAGGCCGGCGCGGATCTTGTCGGCGGAGACGACCTCGTGGAGGAGGTCATCAAGGGCAACATCGACTTCGATGCCGCGGTGGCGACGCCGGACATGATGGCCGCGGTCGGCAAAGCCGGCCGGGTGCTTGGGCCCAGGGGGTTGATGCCGAATCCGAAGACCGGGACCGTGACGATGGACATCGCCAAGGCCGTCGCCGACATCAAGGGTGGCAAGGTGGAGTACCGGGCGGACAAGACCGGCAATGTCCATGTGGTGCTCGGCAAGAAGTCGTTCGACGAGCGAGCGCTCTTCGAGAACTATCTCGCGATCGTCGATGAGGTGCTGCGGGCGAAGCCGTCCGCCGCCAAGGGTCGATACATCAAGAGCCTGGCCGTCTCGACGACGATGGGACCGAGCATCCGGATCGATCCCGTTCATCCCAAGGGCGTCGAGTCGGTCGCCATCTAGTTCCGGTTTGTCGCTCCCGCGGAGTCGCCGGTAGGCTGCTCCCGCCGCAGACAGCAGGGGCGCGAGAGCGCGTAATCCCTCCGGGTACCTGCCGAGGCAACCGAAGACGCAGTGCTCTCGCGCGTCTCCGCCGTCTGCGGAGGCGCGCGTTCATGTTCTTCGACGAGGAGGTGCGATGCCAAGAGCCGAGAAGGTCGAGCGGGTGGGCGAGCTGAAGGCCCAGATCGAGGGGTCCGACGCATTGCTGCTCACGGAGTATCGCGGCCTCACGGTGTCCGACATCACCGAGCTGCGACGGTCCCTCGCCGAGGGCGGCGCACGCTTCGCTGTGGTGAAGAACACGCTGATGCGCCGCGCGGCCGCCGCGGCCTCGATCGAGGAGCTCGAATCGCTCCTGGATGGTCCGACGGCCGTGGCGTTCGTGTCTGGCGATCCGGTCGCTGCCGCGAAGAAGGTCGTCGATGCCGCGAGGAAGTTCCCCACCCTGGTTCTGAAGGGCGGATTCATGGACGGTCAGGTGCTCTCGGCCGAGGAGGCGAAGGGTCTGGCCGACCTCGAATCCCGTGAGGTCATGCTGTCCAAGGTCGCCGGTATGTTGAAGAGCGAGATGTCGCGTGCGGCTGCGATGTTCGTCGCGGCACAGTCGCGGTTCCTCTCGTTGTTGGAGGCGTACAAGGAGAAGGTGCTGGGCGACGACGAGGCGCCCGCGGCGGTTCCCGCCGTGAACGTCGATGAGACGACCGAGGCCGAGGCCCCAGAGGATCCAGACGTTCAAGAGGATCCACAGGATCAAGGAGAGGAGTAACCCATGGCGAAGATGAAGACGGATGAGTTGCTCGACCAGTTCAAGGAGATGACCCTCCTCGAGCTGTCGGAGTTCATCAAGCAGTTCGAAGAGGCCTTCGATGTGAAGGCGGCGTCTGCGGCGCCGGTCATGATGGCCGCGCCGGGCGGCGGTGCCGGCGCGGGCGGCGAGGCCGAAGAGGAGCAGACGGAGTTCGACGTGATCCTCACGGGCGCCGGGGACAAGAAGATCCAGGTCATCAAGGAGGTGCGTGCGCTCACCAGCCTCGGACTGAAGGAGGCAAAGGATCTGGTGGACAGCGCCCCGAAGCCGGTCCTGGAGCGAGTCGCCAAAGAGGCCGCCGACCAGGCGAAAGAGACGCTCGAAGGCGCGGGCGCCACGGTCGAGATCAAGTAGAAGGGAGGGTCCCCCGGGGTCGGTATCGGCGGACATGCCGACCTCCGGGGATCCGAGATCAACCGGCCCGAGAGCCTGTGCTAAGGTGCGCGCGGGGGAGGGGAGACTCCTTGGTTCTCGACGGGACGGATGAAGGAGTCGCGATGAACGCGAGCGACGAGAAGCACTTCGGGAACCGGCTGCGTGAAGCTCGGATCCGCGCCGGTCTCAGCCAGTCGGAGCTGGAAGAGCTCTCCGGCATCCCCAAGGCCCGACTGTCTCGCTACGAGAACGGGCATGTCGAACCGTCCATCCAGACGCTCGCCCGGCTCGCGAGGGCTCTCAACGTGTCGGAGGCGTCCCTCCTGGGCGATCAGCGCGCGATCCTGGAAGGCTTCTTCTCCGTCCTGAACGATCGCGGGGTCAACGTCGACAGCGCCGAACAGGGCGCGCGTCTGGCCCATGCCGTCGCCGACATGGTGCAGGCGCTCGGCGGGATGGAGTCCTTCGCGCCGGGGGAGGTCTCGGTCGACCCGGGTCCGGCCGAGCCGATCAGCGCGTGGGTCGACGCGTCCGCCGGCGTCGAGCTGTCCTGACCACGAACGACCCTCCCGGGCAGGTGTCCGCGCCGACGGACCTGGGCATCGAGGGGGTCCTCCGCATCTCGCTCGACGCCCTGACCGACGATCGCGGCACGTTCGTCGAGCTCTTCCGCCGATCGTGGATCCCGGGCGGAGCCGCACCTCGGCAGGCCAATCTCTCGCGGTCTCGAGCGGGAGTGTTGCGCGGGCTCCACTTCCATCGACGGCAGTGGGACTACTGGTCGGCGGTCTCCGGCACCGCGTTCGTCGCGCTCCTCGACCTCCGGATCGGGTCGCCCACGGAGCTCGTCGTGGCGACATCCACCTTGTCCGCCGAGGAGCCCGCGGGGTTGTTCATCCCGGCCGGGGTCGCCCACGGCTTCTGCGCAACCAGCGACTATGGGTTCATCTACCTGGTGGATGCCTACTACGACCCCTCCGACGAGCTGGGGGTCGCGTGGGACGATCCCGGGTTGGGGATCGCCTGGCCTGCAACGGATCCGATCCTCTCCGACCGGGATCGGGCGAACTCATCGCTCGCCGATATCCGTGACGATCTGCCCCGCTACCACCCTTCGGTGGGTTGACCCGGCGCCCGACAAGGCGTAGCCTTCCGCCGTCCCTGCCGGGGGTTCCGCAGGTGCGGTTGACTGTGCCTGTTTTCGTGCGTACACTACCCGTTTGCCGTGACGTCCATCGCGCTCCGCATTGCGCCAGCTAGCAGCCCCGGGAGGGATCTCGTTTGCCTGAGCAGCTCGTCCCTGTCCGCGATCGTGTCAGTTTCGCCAAGCTCGACGAGGTTCTCCCGCTTCCCGACCTCGTGGGCATCCAGAGGGAGTCGTTCGACTGGCTCCTCTCAGAAGGTCTGAAGGAGGTCCTCGAGGAGGTCTCTCCGATCGAGGACTTCACAGAACAGTTCCAGCTCTATTTCGGTAAGCATCAGTTCAAAGACGTCAAGGCCTCCGAAGAGGAGTGCCGTGACAAGGACATCACCTACAGCCAGCCGCTCTTCGTCGAGGCCACCTTCGTCAACAAGGTGACCGGCGAGATCAAGGAGCAGGAAGTCTTCATGGGGGACTTCCCGATCATGACCGGTCGGGGGACCTTCATCATCAACGGGACCGAGCGCGTCGTGGTGTCACAGCTGGTGCGTTCGCCCGGCGTCTACTTCTCCCGTGAGCTCGACAAGACCACGGACAAGGACGTCTTCATCGCGAAGATCATCCCGGGGCGTGGCGCATGGCTGGAATTCGACGTGGACAAGAAGGACACAGTGGGTGTGCGCATCGACCGGAAGCGCCGCCAGAACGTGACCGTCCTGCTGAAGGCGCTCGGCTGGACGGCCGACGAGATCCTGGCGCTCTTCGACAACGCGCCGTCGATCCAGCTGACGCTCGAGAAGGATCATGTCGAGACGCAGGAAGAGGCGCTGGAGGACATCTATCGGAAGCTGCGGCCGGGTGAGCCGCCGACAGCCGAGTCGGCCAAGACCTTGTTGGAGAACCTCTTCTTCAACCCGAAGCGCTACGACCTGGCTCGCGTCGGCCGGCACAAGGTCGACAAGAAGCTCGGGGGGGCCAACGGCACCTTGCTGAAGCAGCTGCGCTCGCATTCGAAGGCGCTCGCGGAGCTCGACAACCCGGACAAGAAGGCGTGGGAGCAGTTCCGCTACCGGGTGTTCGGCGAGCTCCAGAAGGAGGAGTCGGGCGCCGGGGCTCCCAAATACAAGGCGGTCCTCACCTACGAAGACATCTTGAAGACCGTGCGCTACCTGGTGAAGCTGCACGCGGGCGAGGAAGGCTACGACCAGGACGACATCGACCACTTCGGCAATCGCCGACTGCGGAGCGTCGGTGAGCTGATCCAGAACCAGATCCGGATCGGTCTGTCGCGCATGGAGCGGGTCGTGAAAGAGCGCATGACGACGCAGGACGTCGAGGCGATCACCCCGCAGACACTGATCAACATCCGACCCGTCGTCGCGTCCATCAAGGAGTTCTTCGGAACGTCCCAGTTGTCGCAGTTCATGGATCAGACGAACACGCTGGCCGGGCTCACCCACAAGCGACGCCTCTCCGCGCTGGGACCTGGAGGTCTCTCGCGCGAGCGCGCCGGGTTCGAGGTCCGAGACGTCCACCCCTCCCACTACGGCCGGATGTGCCCGATCGAGACCCCGGAAGGTCCGAACATCGGCCTCATCGGGTCGCTCTCCTCGTACGGGCGGATCAACGAGTTCGGGTTCATCGAGACCCCGTACCGTCGTGTCACCGCCGGGAAGGTCACCGACAAGATCGACTACCTCTCGGCCGACGAGGAGGACAAGCACGTCATCGCCCAGGCCAACGCGCCGATCGACAAGACCGGCAAGTTCACCGAGCCCACCGTGCTCGTGCGGCGCAAGGGTGGCGAGGTCGACTCGGTGCCTCCCCACGAGGTCGATTACATGGACGTGTCGCCGAAGCAGCTCGTGTCGGTGGCCGCCGCGCTGATCCCGTTCCTCGAGCACGACGACGCGAACCGCGCCCTCATGGGCGCCAACATGCAGCGTCAGGCGGTGCCGTTGCTGCGCTCCGACGCCCCACTCGTGGGAACCGGGGTGGAGTTCCGGGCCGCGGTCGATGCCGGAGACGTCGTGATCACCACCGAAGCCGGCGTGGTCGAGGAGGTCTCGGCCGACGAGATCATCGTCAAGGAGCGGACCGGCAGCCTGCGCACCTACAAGCTGCTCAAGTACCGCCGATCCAACCAGGGAACGTGCCAGAACCAGAAGCCGATCGTGCAGGCCGGGGACAGTGTCGTGAAGGGTCAGGTGATCGCCGACGGCCCCTCGACCGAGGCCGGCGAGATCGCGCTCGGTAAGAACCTGATCGTGGCCTACATGCCCTGGGAGGGTCACAACTACGAGGACGCGATCATCCTGTCCGAGCGGCTCGTGAAGGACGACGTGCTCACATCGATCCACATCGAGGAGTACGAGGTGGATGCCCGCGACACGAAGCTCGGTGCCGAGGAGATCACCCGCGACATCCCGAACGTGTCCGAGGAGATCCTGAAGGACCTCGACGAGCGAGGGATCGTCCGGATCGGCGCCGAGGTGAATCCCGGCGACTACCTGGTCGGCAAGGTCACCCCCAAGGGCGAGACCGAGCTCACGCCCGAGGAGCGGCTCCTGCGTGCGATCTTCGGTGAGAAGGCGCGCGAGGTGCGCGACACCTCATTGAAGGTGCCGCACGGTGAGTCCGGCAAGGTGATCGGTGTCCGGGTGTTCAGTCGCGATGACGGCGACGAGCTGCCCCCTGGCGTCAACCAGCTGGTACGCGTCTACGTGGCAACCAAGCGGAAGATCTCCGACGGCGACAAGCTGGCTGGGCGCCACGGGAACAAGGGCGTCATCTCGACGATCCTGCCCGAGGAGGACATGCCGTTCCTGGAGGACGGGACGCCGGTCGACATCATCCTGAACCCACTGGGCGTGCCGTCGCGGATGAACCTCGGGCAGGTGCTCGAGGCGCATCTCGGCTACGCCGCCATGGTGGGCTTCAAGAAGGACGGGGTCGATCACGTCGGTCCCGTCCACGTCGCGACCCCGGTCTTCGACGGAGCGCGCGAGGGCGAGATCCTCGATGCCATCCGTAGTTCTCACGCGAACGCGGACGGGGTTCGCCTCATCGACGACGTCGGGAAGTCGCGTCTGTTCGACGGGCGTTCCGGCGAGCCATTCGAGGAGCCGGTCACCGTCGGCGTGGCGTACATCCTGAAGCTGCTCCACCTGGTCGACGACAAGATC
>JBOGVK010000036.1:0-3506 GCA_050692375.1 Actinomycetota bacterium | reverse complement strand
CCGCCACCGGAGGGGTTCGCTACTTGGGACGATTTCGATCGCGCGCTACCGCCCGAGCGTCAGGGTTCAGCGTTCGCGTGCATCGATCCCTCAGGTGTGGGCCCGCGCCTGTTCTTCCAGCGCGTTCCCGAAGGGAAGGTCGTCAAGAATCGGGTGCATCTTGACGTCCGGGTCGGTACCGGGCTCGCCGGTGAAGAGCGCCTGGCCGCACTCGAGGCCGAATGCGCACGATTGCTCGCGCTCGGCGCGGTACGCGTGCGGCTGCTGCTTGCCGATGACGACAACGAGTCGTGCCTCGTGATGCAGGACATCGAGGGCAACGAGTTCTGTCTCGACTGAAGACATCCAATAAGAGTCGCGTGTGCTGACGGGCCTTCGCGTGTCGGGCAGGCATATGACCCAGGGAGGGGGAACACGGATGGCGGCCCCGAGGAGAGCCGATCGATCGATGAGGGCGGTGGTCGGGGTCTTGGTGCTCTGCCTGTGCTTCTTGATGGTGAGCTGCGCGAATGGAGGGGGAGGCATCTCCAGTCGCAGCCCGGGATTCAGTCCGAGTCGGATACCGTCCTTCTCGCCACCGACCCTCTCGCCGAGGCCCTCGACCTCTCCGACGGAGGCTCCCTCGATCTCACCTACGAGTGTTCCGAGCGCGTCTCCGACGGAGATCCCGACGCCGTCAGCCACCGAAAGCCCCACCGCGTCGCCCACCGAGGTTGCGACGTCCCCCCCGACTGCGGCTCCCCCGCCGACCGCTGCACTCACGCCGACCGCGGCACCGTCGCCAGGGGGTCAAGCGTCGACAGGGACGTCCGCGGCGGTGTGGTGGTTGCTCGGGTTGTTGGTCCTCGGGGTCGTGGGCGCGCTCTTGTGGGCTCGGCGCCGCAGGTCCCCGCGGAAACGCCTGGAGGACGCGTACACGGCGACCGCCGCCGTTCGCGACCGGCTCGCGCGTGAGGTCTCGGCTCCACCATCCCAACCGGGTGCCCTCGAACGGTTGGTCGACGAGGCCGATCACAACCTGCGCGCCGCGCAGCTTGACGATCTCGACCTCCCGACGCGCTCCTCGGTGGATGGGGCGCTCGCTGCCCTTACCGAGGTGCGCGAAGGGCTGAGGCTCCGAAGCGCCGCGGTCGGCGCCGCCCATGCTCTCGGGGGCGATATCGAGTCCGCGCTGCTCCGAGCGCTGGCTTCTCTGGACGCCGCGTTGGGGTCGTTGCGGGCTGCCGCGCATGGAGAAGCCAACCTCCTCAAGGGCGAATCTACCGGTGGTTTCAGCGGCTGAGAGGTACGCGGACTAGGCTTCCGCAGGACGCGGACGGCCCCGTCAAGCGCAAGCCGCTGTCACGGTCGGGGATTCGAGAGAGGGGGCACCATGTTGGCAACAGAGTGGTCGTTCGGATCGGTGATCTGGGCGATGATCGTCTTCTTCTTCTGGCTCATGTTCATCTGGATGTTCATCGCCGTCTTCGCGGACATCTTCCGGCGCAACGACATCTCCGGCGGCGTGAAGGCTGGATGGATCATCCTGATCGTGATCTTGCCGTTCCTCGGGATCCTGATCTACATGATCGAGCGACCGAAGATGACCGACCAGGACCGCCAGATGCTCGAGGCGGCCCAGGAGCAACAGCGTCGCGTCGTTGGCTACTCCACAGCCGAGGAGATCGGGAAGCTCGCGAAGCTTCGCGATGAGGGCAGCATCACGACCGAGGAGTACGAGGAGCAGAAGAAGCGAGCGCTCATGTGAGGCGGGCATAACCCGGGCCGGCGCATCCGGCAGGGATCGGATGCGTTTCGTTCCGATCGTGGGCTGGATCAGTTCCTACGATCGTCGCTGGCTCCGGGGCGATCTGATCGCTGGGGTCGCCGTCGCAGCGTTGATCGTGCCCAAGAACCTCGGCTATGCGGGGATCGCGGGGATCCCGCTGCAGAACGGTCTCTACGCCGCGGCGGCGGGTGCGATCCTCTACGCCATCTTCGGCACAAGCCGGCAGATCTCGACCGGGCCGAGCTCCGGGTTGGCCGCGGTTGCAGCCAGCGCCGTGCTCGCAGCCGGGGTCAGTGGACAGCGGGACGCGGCGACGTTCGTCGCGGGGATCACCCTCGTCTCCGGTGCGCTCTTCCTCCTCCTCTGGGTCTTCAAGATGGGGTGGATCGCACAGTTCCTCTCGCGAGCCGTGGTGACCGGGTTCCTTTTCGGCGCGGCGATCGATGTCGTGATCGGCGAACTTCCCAAGCTCACGGGCACCGACGTGACCGGCTCCAACTCGCTCCAGGAGCTCCGATCGTGGCTCGGGACGCTTGGAGATGCCCACGCGCTCACGGTGCTCGTCGGCGTCGTCGCGCTCGTCGTGGTCTTCGGAGTGCGGCAGGTCGCGCCGCGCGTCCCCGGAGCTCTCGTCCTGGTCGTCGGGGGGCTCATGTCCACGTGGTTGTTCGATCTCGGGGCCAAGGGTGTGGCGCTCGTGGGGCCGGTGCCCAGAGGGCTGCCGTCGCTCGAGGTGCCCGACGTTCACCAGCTCTGGGCACACGCGGGCACGGTCGTGATCGCGGCGGTGGCGCTCCTGCTGATCGGCTTCTCGCAGACAGCCGGTGACGCTCGGAGCTTCGCGGCCAAACACCGTTACCGCATCGACATCGATCAGGAATCGCTGGCTCAGGGGATGGCGAACGTCGGCGCAGGGCTGTTCCAGGGGATGCCGGTCTCAACGAGCCTGTCCGCGAGCTCGCTGAACGACCACACGGGGGCGCGTTCCGGCCTGGCCTCGATCACCTCGGGGGTGACCGTCCTGCTGACGCTGCTGGTGCTGGCGCCGCTCTTCTCGGATCTGCCGAAACCGGTGCTCGCCGCGCTCATCATCGAGGCGGTCGTCATGGGCATGATGGACGTGCCCGAGATGCGCCGGCTCGCTCGCGTGAAGCGGTTCGACTTCTGGATCGCGGTTGCGGCGATCGTCGGCACGCTCGTGTTCGGCGTCCTCGCCGGGGTCATGATCGGGATCGGGCTCTCGCTCCTGTGGCTCATCTCCGTGGCGACGCGCCCCGCCATGCCCTTGTTGGGGAGGGAGTCCGGCACGCAGGTGTTCCGGGAGCTCGACGAGTACCCTGACGACGAGCGGTTCCCCGGAGTGGTCGTGCTGCGACTCGACGGGGGGTTGTTCTTCGCCACCTCGGACGCGCTGGAAGACCGAATCCGCGAAGTGGCGCAATCGATGCCGGGAGTGACCGGCATCGTCCTCGACTGTGAAGGGATCGACTTCATCGACTCGCAGGGGTCTGCGAAGATGCGCGAGATCGTGGAGCTTGCGGACCATGCTTCGGTGACGTTGCGGCTCGCGCGCATAAAGCCAGCGGTCGCCGAGGTGCTTGATCGCGACGGGGTCCTCGATCGGATAGGCGCCGAGAGGATCCACGGGAACGTCGAGAGGGCGGTCCAAGCGCAGATCGCAAACCCCGGTTAGCGTGAGGAGCAACCGAACGCTCGGTTCACGGACACCGCCTTGGAC
>JBOGVK010000035.1:0-7887 GCA_050692375.1 Actinomycetota bacterium | reverse complement strand
CTCCAGAAGGAGGACAAGGAAGGCCGCCTGATCCTGTCCAAGAAGCGTGCGCAGTACGAACGCGCGTGGGGCCGCATCGAAGAAGTCATGCGCTCGGGCGAAACGATCACGGGACCGGTGATCGAGGTCGTGAAGGGCGGATTGATCCTCGACATCGGCCTGCGCGGGTTCCTGCCGGCCTCGCTCGTCGACCTCCGTCGCGTTCGCGACCTGCATCCGTTCGTGGGGACCGAGCTCGAATGCAAGATCATCGAGCTCGACCGCAATCGCAACAACGTCGTGCTCTCCCGCCGTGCGTTCCTGGAGGAGTCGCAGTCGGAGGGGCGCAAGTCGTTCCTGCAGGGGCTGACGAAGGGCGAACGGCGCAAGGGCGCGGTCAGCTCGATCGTGAACTTCGGCGCGTTCGTCGACCTGGGCGGCGTGGACGGACTGGTCCACGTCTCCGAGCTCTCGTGGAAGCATGTCGATCATCCCGGAGAGGTCGTCACGGTGGGTCAGGAGGTCGAGGTCGAGGTGCTCGACGTTGACCTGGATCGTGAGCGCGTGTCCCTGTCGCTGAAGGCGACCCAGGAAGACCCCTGGAAGGAATTCGAGCGGCGCTACCAGGCCGGCGAGATCATCGAGGGTCAGGTCACGAAGCTCGTGCCGTTCGGTGCGTTCGTCCGCGTAGCCGCGGGGATCGAAGGGTTGGTCCACATCTCCGAGCTCTCCCACGAACACGTCGACACGCCGGAGTCGGTGCTGTCGGTCGGTGACGACGTCCGCGCGAAGGTGATCGACGTCGACGTTCCGCGCCGGCGCGTGAGCCTGTCGATGCGGCAGGTCACGGACAAGCCGCGCGCCACCGAGATCGAGGTCGAGAAGGAGGCGGAGCCTGCGGCCGAGCCGGAGATGGCCCCCGCGATGCTCGAGGTGCCGCAGGCGATCCTGGATGCGGTCGCCGAGGCCGAGGCCACCGGTGAGCCCGACGCGCCGCCGGCGACTGAGGTCGCCGAAGCGGTCGCGGAGGTCGAGGAACCGGTCGTCGCCGAGGTGGCCGTCGTCGCGGTGGAGCCTGCCGACGCACCCGCGGCGTCCGAGCCTGAGCCCGCCGAGGCAGTCGCCGACGCAGAGCTGGTCGCCGAGCCCGAGGTCGTTGAGCCCGAGGTCGTTGAGGCCGAGCCGGAGGTTGTCGCCCCCGACGAGGTCTCGTTGGAAGCCATCCTCGAGGACCTCAAGCGCCGTGAGGGCCACACCGAGTAGGGGCGCTCGACTCCGCAACGGGACTGAGATCACATGGTGCTGGTCGGTCTCACGGGAGGGATCGGCGCCGGGAAGTCCACCGTCGCCGCGATGCTCGCGCAGCGCGGCGCCGTGGTCATCGACGCGGACGACCTCGCACGACGTGCCGTCGCGCGAGGGACCGACGGCTTCGATCGTGTCGTCGAGGCGTTCGGTCGGGAGATCCTCGACGCCGACGGTGACATCGATCGCCGGGAGCTCGCGGGCATCGTGTTCGCCGACGCCGAACGCCGGACCGCTCTGGAAGCGATCGTCCACCCCGAGGTCGCGCGTTCGCTCGCCGGAGCCCTGGAGCCGTATCAGGACACCGACCGGATCGTGGTGTACGCGTCACCTCTCTTGGCAGAGGGAGGCCAGGGCGAGGCGTTCGATGTCGTCGTCGTGGTCGTTGCGGACGTGGACCGTCGTGTCGAGCGGCTGATGCACGACCGGGGGATGGCGGCTGACGAGGTTCGTGCGCGGATCGCCGCCCAGCTCAACGACGAAGACCGGGCTCGGATCGCGAACGTCCTTCTGGACAACGACGGCGAGCCCGGTCGCTTGGAGCCGCAGGTGGATCGCCTCTGGGCGTCGCTCGTCAAGCGGGCGAGCGCCGACCGATGATCCGGACGATGACCCGGCCGTCGGTATCATCGGCCGGGTGAGGTATCGCGCGGTCTTCTTCGACGCGGGCGAGACGCTCGTCCACCCGTCGCCGTCGTTCCCGGAGCTGTTCGCGCAGGTCGTCAACCGGGAAGGTCATGATGTACGGCCGGACGACGTGCAGACGGCCTCGAACGCGGTCACCGACGGATTCAGCGAAGCGGCCCGCGCGAACCTGTTGTGGACGACGACCTCCGAGCGTTCACGGACCTTCTGGCTCTCGGTGTACGACCTGATGCTCGGCCCGCTCGGTCTGCCGACCGGCGACGGGTTGGGGGAGACGCTGTACGAGGCATTCACCGATCGATCGAACTACGCACTCTTCGACGACGTTCGGACAACGCTCGACGAGCTGGTGGCGGAGGGCTATGCGCTCGGCCTCATCTCGAATTTCGAGGCGTGGTTGGACGACCTTCTGCTCGACCTCGGCGTGCGCGAAGCGTTCGCGGTTCGCGTGATCTCCGGCGTCGAGGGCGTGGAGAAGCCCGACCCTCGCATCTATCGCATGGCGCTCGAACGGGCGGGCGTGGACGCGCGCGACTCGGTGTACGTGGGCGACAACCCGGAGTTCGACGTGGATCCGCCGGCCGCGCTCGGCATGTTCACGGTCCTGATCGATCGTCGCGAGCGGCACGCCGATCACGGCGGCGCTCGCATCACCGACTTGGGGCATCTGCCGGGGGCGCTCCGTGGCTGACGTGGAACGTCGCTTCTCGCCGGACGACGCGAACGCCGAGCTGGCCGCGCTCCGCGAGCGACTCCCGCTCCTGCGTGACGCTCGACATGCGCTGATCCGAGCGAGCGAACGCATCACCGATGCCGTGGCCGCCGACGGCGGGGGAGTGGCGGGCAGCGACTGGTTCGACGCCCAGCAGACCCTGAAGAGCGGGGTCGTGTACCTGGCGGAGCGCGGCATCCTCCTCCGCGATCCGGAGACCGGGCTCGTGGACTTCCCCGGTGAGATCGACGGACGTCCGGTGTTCCTGTGCTGGCGACTCGGTGAGGACGAGGTTGCGTGGTACCACGAGGAGAACGCGGGGTTCAGCAGCAGGAAGCCGTTGTGAACGCACCGATAGCGGGGCGGAAGCCGGTCGTGGTCGTCATGGGCGCGAGCGCCGAAGAGCCGCCACCTGGCATCGACGTCATCGCCGGAGACGTCGAGCTTCGATACGCGCCCGACCGCTCGACCCTCGAAGGCGTGATCGCGGAGGCCGACGTCATCTACACGTGGTGGGTCGATCGGGACGACCTCGAGGCGGCCTGGCCGTTGGCGAAGCGGCTCCGTTGGCTCGCCGCTTCCAACGTGGGCGTCAACCGCATGTTGTTCCCCGCACTCGTGGCGAGCGACGTCGTCATGACGAACGGCCGGGGTGCCGCCGATCAGCCGATCGCCGAGACGGTCGTGGGCTTCATCGTCGCCATGGCGAAGGGGTTCCGGCGGGTGTTCGACGATCAACGTGCGCATGTCTGGGGAACGCGAGGCATCCAGGGGCTCGCCGGAAGGAGCTTGCTGGTGGTCGGTCCCGGGCCGATCGGCCGGACGATCGCTCGCGCGGTCCGTGACGGGCTCGGGATGCGCGTCGAGGCGGTGGGACGGACCCCCCGCCCCGGCGATGATGTGTTCGAGAGGATCCGCGGTGTCGACGAGTTGCACGCGGCGCTCGCTGAAGCCGATTTCGTGCTGGACGCGATGCCGCTCACGCCCCAGACCCGGCACATCTTCGATGCGGCGACGTTCGCGGCGATGAAGCCGACCGCACGGTTCATCAACGTCGGTCGCGGCGCGACGGTGGACGAACCGGCGTTGATCGAGGCGTTGTCGGCCGGCCGGATCGCCGGCGCGGCCCTCGACGTCTTCGAGAAGGAACCACTGCCTCCCGACAGCCCGCTCTGGGACATGGAACAGGTCATCGTCTTCCCCCACATGTCGGGCGACGTCGAGGGTTGGGAGGCGGACTTCGCCAACGTGTTCTACGACAACATAGGCCGATGGTTGCGCGGAGAGCCGCTCCGCAACGTCGTCGACAAGGAGCTCGGATTCCCCACGGGGTCCTGATGCGGTTGTCGGAACCCTCGGCCCCTCCTAGGGTGTCGCACGTGAGCGACCGTGTGATCGACGTGAAGGGTCTTCGCAAGTCCTACGGCGACTTCGAGGCTGTGAAGGGGATCGACATCCACGTGGATCGCGGGGAGGTCTTCGCGCTGCTCGGACCGAACGGCGCGGGGAAGACGACGACGGCGGAGATCCTCGAGGGGTTCCGGGAGCGGAGCGCGGGCGATGTCGACGTCATCGGCCACGATCCCGCGAAAGGCGAGCGGGAGCTGAAGGATCGGATCGGCATCGTGCTGCAGTCCACGGGAGTCGATCCCTATCTCACGGTTCGCGAGACGGTCGACCTGTACGCCGGCTATTTCCCGAAGCCGCGGGACGTCGACGAGGTGATTGACTTGGTGGGGCTTGCCGAGAAGCGCACGATCAGGGTGAACAAGCTCTCCGGTGGTCAGCAGCGCCGACTTGACGTCGCGATCGCGTTGGCCGGTGATCCCGAGCTTCTCTTCCTTGACGAGCCGACGACCGGTTTCGACCCCACCGCCCGGCGAAACGCGTGGGAGATCGTGAAGGACCTCGTGGGGATCGGCAAGACGGTGTTCCTCACGACGCATTTCATGGATGAGGCTCAGTACCTGGCGAACCGTGTCGCCGTCATCGCGAAGGGCGAGATCGTCGCGGAGGGACCACCCTCGACGCTCGCCGGGCGCGACACGATGCAGACCGTCATCCGCTTCCGCCCGTCCGACGGGATGAAGGACGCGCCACCCATCGGGCAGCTCACCACCAACGACGGGACGTTCGAGGCCCGCGTGGACGACGCGACCAAAGCGCTCCACGATCTGACCGGCTGGGCCCTCGAACGCAACGCGAGCTTCGACCGGCTGGAGGTCACCCAGCCCACGCTCGAGGACGTCTACCTGCAGCTCACCGGCGGGGAGGAGGGGATCGAGTGAGCGCCGCTGGGCTCACACTTCGGCAGGTCCGCTTCACGAACAAGTCGTTCTGGCGCAACCCGGCATCCGCCTTCTTCACCTTCGCGTTCCCGCTCATGTTCCTGGTGATCTTCACGTCGCTGTTGGGCGGCGGGAAGATCCTCATCCAGGGGACCAACCTGAAGCAGAACACCTACTACGTGGTGGCGATGGCGACCTTCGGTGTCATCAGCGCCTGTTTCACCAACATCGCGATCAGCGTGTGCTTCAACCGGGACTCGGGGATCCTGAAACGAACGCGTGGAACACCGCTCCCGGGGTGGTCCTATCTGGGTGCGCGCGTGATCCACGCCACGATCGTCGGTGCGATCCTGGTCGTGATCACGCTCCTGTTCGGCTTGGCGTTCTACGACGGCACGTTCCCCGCCGGCATGGCCCTATTCGAGTTCGTCGCCACGTTCCTGGTGGGTGCGCTCGCCTTCTCGGCGTTGGCCTTCGCGCTGACCGGCGTGATCCCAAACGCCGACGCCGCACCGCCGATCGTCAACGCGGCGATCCTGCCATTGCTGTTCTTGTCGGGGATCTTCATCCCGTTGGGCGACAACGCTCCGGCGTGGATCCGGTTCATCGGGACGGTCTTCCCCGTGAGGCACTTCGCCGACGCGATGCGCTCCGCGTATCTCAGTAAGATCGCGGTCACCACGCCGGCCGGGATGATCCATCCATTCGTCTTCCATTGGAGCGACGTGCTCGTCATCGCCGCGTGGGGTGTTGCCGGCCTCGTACTGGCGGCGCGCTTCTTCAGCTGGGAACCGCGGAAGTAGGCCGCTGTGCTAGGCTCCGCGCCTCGGGCTGGCACGTCTTCGGTCCGACGTCTCTGCACGTGAACGAGGGGGTTTCGTGATGCGGAAGTTCTTGGTCGGGCTCGTCGCGATGGCCTTCATCGCGGTGGCCTGCGGTTCCAACGACAACACGGGCGCAGGCTCCACTGGGGCGACGGGATCCACCGGGTCCACCGGCGTGACGGGTGCGACGGGATCGCCCACCTCCGCGCAGACCGCCGCCGATTGCGCGCAGACCGCCACGCTCACCACGTCTGGCACGCTGACCATCGGAACCGACAATCCGGCGTATCCGCCCTACTTCGAGGGAGGTACGACGAAGGGTTCGGAGTGGAAGCTCAACGACCCGACGACCGGGAAGGGGTTCGAGAGCGCTGTCGCGTACGCCGTGGCCGGCCAGCTCGGTTTCAGCGCCAGCCAGGTGAAGTGGATCGTGGCGCCTTTCGTGACGACCTATGCGCCGGGAACGAAGAGCTGGGACTTCGCGATCGAGCAGATCTCCTACTCCGCGAAGCGCGCCCAGGCGGTCGACCTGTCGGACAGCTACTGGGACGTGAATCAGGCTCTGGTCGCGGTGAAAGGCACGCCCATCACGAGCGCGACGTCCATCGCTGACCTGAAGAACTACACGATCGCCGCAGCGATCGGGACCACGAGCTACACCTTCGTCACGGACGTCATCGGCGCCAAGCCGGGCGCCTACCAGACCCTCGCACTTGCCGTCGCCGCGCTGAACGCCGGCCAGGTCGACGGGCTCCTCATCGACCTGCCGACGGCGCTGTACATGGCCGACCCGTACGTGCAGGAGGTCAAGAACAGCGTCGTGGTGGGGCAGTTCGCGCCGCAGACCGGCGGGGGGAAGACCGACCACGTGTCGATCGCGCTCTCGAAGGGCAGCTCGCTCACCCCGTGCATCAACCTGGCGCTCGCGGAGCTGAAGGCGAGTGGACAGCTGCAGGCGCTCACGACGAAGTGGCTCTCCGAGAAGACGAACGTCGGAACGGTCCCAGAGTTCACCTCGTAACGGGACGACGACTTGTCTGGGGGCCCGGGGCTGGCCGACTACCAACCCGGTGACCCTCGGCTCGATCCCGGCGGACGCGGGTCGAAGGTCCTCGGTCCGCTGCGGGCCGAAGGGGCTCGCGGCGTCGCGATCGCGACGATCAGCACCGTCGTCGTCCTCGTAGCGATCGTCGTCGGGGTCCTGCACTCCCCGCATTGGCTCGAGTTCAAGCGGTCGTTCTTCGATGGCGCCGAGTTCCGCAAGACGTTCCCCGACGTGGTTCGTGCGTTCCGCCACAACATCGAGTGGTTCCTGATCGCCGAGCCGATCATCCTGGTGGTCGCGCTGTTGCTGGCGGTCATGCGGTCTCTGCCCGGGCCGGTGTTCTTCCCTCTCCGGCTCATCGCCACGATCTATGTGGATGTGTTCCGCGGCCTTCCGACGATCCTCGTGATCTACCTGCTCGGGTTCGGCGTCCCCGCGCTGCAGATCCCCGGATTGCCGACGAGTGGGGCGTTCTGGGCGATGGTCGGAGTCATCCTCAGCTACTCCGCGTACGTAGCGGAGGTCTACCGGGCCGGCATCGAGTCGGTCCACGCGAGCCAGACGGCGGCTGCGCGTTCCTTGGGGCTCAGCCGGTGGCAGACGCTCACGTTCGTCGTGGTGCCGCAGGCCGTAAGGCGCGTGATCCCGCCGCTCCTGAACGACTTCATCGCCCTCCAGAAGGACACGGCGCTCGTTGCGATCGTGGCCGGGACGGTCCCGGAGGCGTTCCTCCAAGCGCAGATCTACCAGAGCGGCGACTTCAACTTCACACCGATCCTCGGTGCGGCGTTGTGTTTCCTGGTGATCACCATCCCGCTCACGCGATTCACGGACTGGCTCGTCGGGCGACAACGACAGAAGCGACAGACGGGAGCGGCTCTGTGACGCAAGCCATCCTGATCGACGGCGTGGTCAAGCGGTTCGACGACCTCGAGGTCCTCCGCGGTGTGGACTTCGAGGTGGCGGACCACGAGGTGATCTGCCTGATCGGAGCATCCGGTTCCGGCAAGTCGACCCTGTTGCGGTGCATCAACCTCCTGGAGCCGATCGACGCCGGTCGCGTCGTCGTCCACGGGCAGGACATCATGG
>JBOGVK010000034.1:0-13438 GCA_050692375.1 Actinomycetota bacterium | reverse complement strand
GTCGAATATGACGCGATCCGAGGTCGTCAACGCGTCCGCGAACTGGAAGTTCGATTCGAACTGCCCGTTCGCGTCCTCGTGGTCGTTCGCGTAGTTGTCCCAGCCGAGCTGCGATTCGTACTTCGATAGCGTGGAGATGAAATCGAATTGGCGCGAGAGCGCCTTCATGTCGTAGCAGGGCCGGTCGAGCGTGTCGAGCTTGTCTGCGATGGCGATCGACCCGTCGTCGTTGCGGCGAAGAAGGTGGAACTCGATCTCAGCCCCGATCTTGAAGACGAAGCCCATCTTGCGCGCCCGCTCCAACTGACGCTTGAGGATCGTCCGAGGGCAGTAGGGCCACGGCTCGCCCTCGACGTACACGTCGCACGCGAACCGGGCCAGGTTCGGCTGCCACGGCACCGGCGTGAAGCTCGCAGGGTCGGGCATGGCCGCGAGGTCCGGGCTGTGCGGTCCCTGACCGATCTCGCCGGCCGCGAATCCCGCGAAGCCGGCCCCCTCAGCGAAGAGATCTTCGAGGTGGTTCGCCGGGACGAGCTTCGCGTTGGGCTTGCCGTACATCTCCACGAACTGCGCGAAGATGAACTCGATCCCCATCTTGTCGACGAGTTTGCGGACCTCCTCGACGGAGCCTGGAGCGCTGTCAGCCATCGTTCCCCCTCTCTCGTGTCGCGGATCCCCGCATCCTGCTCAACTTGACGACCTTCGTCGCGACGGCGAGCGACAGCCAGTCTTCGTGCTCGAGGTCGATCCCCGACTCGCGCTGGATCCGGTCGAGGCGTTGCCGAAGCGTGTTCGGGTGGATGAACAGCGCGCGGGACGTCCCGACGACGTTCCCGCGGTGGTCGAGATAGCCCTCCAACGTGTCGAGCAACTGGGTCCCGCGACGCCGGTCGTACTCGATCAGGAGTCTGAGGCGCTGCTGGAACAGGTCTCGCTCGTCATCACCCTCGACGGAGAGCGCGTATCGGTAGGGTCCCAACTCGTCGTAGGCCGTCACACCCGGCTTGCCTCGGATCAGCGCTCCGACCTTCGCCGCGGCCGCGGCCTCCCGGAACCCTTGAGGGAACGAGGCCCGGCCGCGGCAGACGTTGGACACCCCGACCGAGAGCGGGGCTTCCCTCCCGTCTTCCCAATCCATGTTCCGCAGCGCCGCCAGGACGTCGGCGGGCGTTCGGTCGCTCATCGTGATCAGAGCCTGGAGCGATCGATCGTCGTGATCGAAGAGGGCGGCGCCCAGGCAGTTGTCGAGTCGGGAGCGAACCTGGCCCGCCGTATCATGCCAACCGAGGTGCTCGGTGTCGGGCTGGAGGCGAGCGGGCCGCCGGCGTCCCGCGGGCCGGGGGTCGCGCGAACGCTCGATATGCAGAACGAGATGTTCGGCCCGGATGTCCAGTCCGAGGCGGTCGGCCATGGCTTCGAGCTCGTCGTCGCGGCCGTCCTCACCGGCGAGCACGCGGAAGAGATCCTTCACGACGTTCGTCTCTTGGAGTCGCTCGATCAGCTGATGCTGCTTGATCGTGACGGCGGTGTGAGCCGCGACAGCCGAGAGCGCCGTGTCGGCCCCCGGGATCGGAGCCGGCACACACACGACCAGAAGCCCGATCCGCTCGTCTCCTGCCACGAGCGGAGCGAACATCGTCCGGCCGGGGACCTCCTCCCCCCAAAGCGCCGTCGCGAGGTAGCGAGCTCCTTCGGTGCCATCCGGTCTCTTATCGCGGAGGACATCGCACCAGAGCGTTCGCGTGTCGATCACGCGTTCGTCGTACCTCGGCGGGCTCGCGGCGCGCAACCGAAGCCGTTTGTCGGGATCGGTCAGATAGATCTCCGCGCGGTCGGCGCCCAGGAGTTCGCGTGTGCCGATCGAGACCGTGGCGAACACGTCCTCGATCGTCGGCGCTCCCGCGATCCCTTGCAGCGTGAGCGAGAGGTCGGTCAGGAGGGCGACACGCGCCGCAGCCTCCTCGTACAGACGCGCGTTCTCGACGGCTCCGGCGATGAGCGATGCCGTGTGCTCCAGGAGATCCAGGTCCGCGCGGACGAACTCGTGGGGAGCCTCGGCGTGAAGGGAGATGACCCCCATGACCTCCCCGTTCCGGCCGAACATCGGCACCGAAACGAGCGACTGGAACCGCTCCTCTTCGAACTCCGGGAAGTACTTCACACGGGGATCCTCGAGGGCTCCCTCCTTGATGAACGCCGAGCGTCGGGTCTTGGCAACCCATCCGACGAGACCCTCGCTCCGATCCATGCTGGCCACCCCGGCGAGGTGCTCGTACGGCGCCGACGATGCCCGGAGCACCAAACGGTCTCCCTCGATGAACCAGATGAGACAGGCATGACACCCGGTCGCCTCGGTTGCGAGACGGACGACCCCCCGGAGGATGACCTCGAGGTCCGGGCCGGATCCGATCGTCTGGATGATCTGGTAGAGGTACGCCCGCTCGTCGGGTAGGCGCGTCGGCGCTCGTCCTGGGGGTGTGTTGGCCGGCGTCGAGCGGCGTTGCTCCGAGGCCTTCACCATCGTGGCAACCTCGCCCTACCGAGGCTGTGCGGGCCGTACATGGGCGGCGAACGTACGCCGATGTCTCGCGCACGTCAATCTGCACTGGAGGGGAAGGCGGATGAGCGGAATCCGGTTCCCGGGTCTGGAGACCGGATGTGGTCGAATCCCACACTCCTGGCGCGTCAAGTGCGTGCGTGTTGTGGCGAGCGGAGGAAGGCGCTCGGCGCTAGGCTGGCGGCGCGCCGACGCAACGCGTCCACGTGTGTGGCATCCGACTCGCTGTGAGCCGGAGCCCGCGACACAGAGGAGGCCGAGATGACCACTGACCTCGAAGCGTTCGTCGCTCAGCCTGGACGAGAAGAGGCCATCGCGGAAGTGCGCAAACAGATCGACGCCGAGGGCGTCACCTACATGTATTACCAGTTCGTCTCGGTAACCGGCCGGATCATGGGCAAGGGCATCCCGGCGAAGCACTGGGAGAACATCGCGCGGAAGGGCTTCCAACTGGTCTACGGGTCGACCGCGAACCTGTTCGTGGATCGGGACGGGAACTACATCGGCTACGGCCCCGAAGCGCGAGAGCTGGTCGGGCTCGCGGACGTGGAAACCTTCTGTGTGTTGCCCTGGGATCGCAAGACGGCTCGGGTCTTCTGCACGCTCTTCCGGGGACGGGAAGAGGAGGTCGACGGCGGCTCGTATCTCACCTCCGACTGCCGCGGGAACCTGAAGAGGATCCACGACGCCTTCACTGCGGAGACCGGCCTGCACTTGCGAGCCGGCACCGAGCCCGAGATGATGTGGCTGAAGACCAACCCTGACGGTACCCCGACGGTGGAAGGCAAGACCAAGCCGTACTGCTATCACATCGACCAGTTCTCCGAGCTGCAGCCGATCATCCACAAGGTGATGGAGTACGGCGAGGCGATGGGCCTGGACATGATCCAAGGCGACCACGAGGACGCGCCCGGCCAGCTCGAGCTCAACTTCAATTTCGATCGCGCGGAGCTCACCGCGGACCGGCTGACGACGTACCGGCAGATCTGTCGCCAGGTCGGGCGCGAGATGAACGCGTTCGCGTGCTTCATGCCCAAGCCGTTCATGGGTGTGTCGGCCAACGGGTGCCACCACAACATCTCGCTCTGGCAGGGCGAGGAGAACATGTTCATGCCCGACGGGGACGATCCCCGGGTGCCAGGCAAGATCGGCCTCAACGCGATCGGCGGGGTCCTCGAGCATCTCCGTGCGCTCACCTGCATCACGTCGCCCACCGTCAACTCGTACCGACGGTTCTGGGACGCGGGCTTCTGGGCGCCGATCTTCGCCGACTGGGGCTTCCAGAACCGGACGACCGCCCTCCGTATCTCGGCGCCCGGCCGCTACGAATATCGCTCGGTGGACTCAGCCGTGAATCCCTATCTCTCCTTCGCGGCGTTGCTGATGGCCATGAAAGACGGTCTGACGCGAAACCTCGACCCCGGACCGCCAGAGGAGCGGAACATCTACGAAGCGATCGCCGCCGGGAAGGAGGTCGTCCGCGTCCCGGAGACCCTGGGCGAGGCTCTCGACTCCCTTGAGGCCGACGACGTCATCAGATCGGCGCTGCCGGGCGACATGTATCGGGTGTTCATGCACTACAAACGGGACGAGTGGACCCGCTTCATCGCCACGGTGAGTGACTGGGACATCGCCGAGTACCTCGACATCCTTCCGTAGTCCTTCGGCCGAAGCGGTCGACGAAAGGAGCACACGACCCCACATGTGCGGGATCGCAGGGATCATCCACCGAGACGGCAACGCTGACGTCGGGTCCGAGATGACGCGGATGCTGCAGGCGATGAAGCACCGCGGGCCGGACTCGACGGGCTACGCGCTGTTCGGTCCGGAGAGCGACTTCGTCGTGATCCGGTTCAAGCTCGCGGACGCCAACGACCCTCGGGGGTTCGACTTCAAAGAACGGCTCGACCGGCATCGCCAGGAGGTGGAATCCCGCCTGCACAAGATCGGCGCTTCCATCGATCGGGTCGAGCGCGAGACGGAGTACGCCTATCGCGCGAAGGTGCGGTACGAAGGCGACCTGAAGGCATTGGCGGACTACCTGGAGGACGTGCCCGGGTGCGAGATCCTTTCGCTCGGTCACTCGCTCGAGATCGTGAAGGACCTGGGGGACGCCCAGGAGGTCTCCGATCTTTACAAGCTGAGCGGGTTCGAGGGTACGCACGCGATCGGCCACGCACGGATGGCGACCGAGTCCGACGTGGACATCTCGGGCGCCCATCCGTATTGGGCGTATCCGTTCTCCGATGTGGCCGTGGTGCACAACGGTCAGCTGACCAACTACTTCCAGTGGAAACGACGTCTCGAGCGGTCGGGGCACCGGTTCCAGTCCGAATGCGACTCCGAGATCATCGCGGTCTACCTGGCGGAGAAGATGGCCGAAGGCGCAGGCCTGAAGGAGGCCATGGACCAGAGCATGGAGGAGCTGGACGGCGTGTTCACGTACATGGCCGTCACGAAGGACGGCCTCGGGGTTGCGAAAGACGAGATGGCGGCGAAGCCGCTGGTCCTCTACGAGTCCGACGACCTGGTTGCGATGGCATCCGAGGAGATCGCGATCCGCGCGCTGATCGACCACGAGATCGACACCGTCGATCCGTACGAAGGGCAGGTGCTCGTATGGACACGGTAGGGGAGCGCCGCATCACCTATGACGCCCGAGGTCTGGCAGAACCGAACACGGAGGTCGGGAAGGTCTCCGAGATCTCGGATGGAAAGGCGGTGTTCGACGCTGGACCGCTCACCACTCGCCAGATCAATCTCGAGCTTCGCTGGTTGATCTACGAGGAGGGCATCCGTGACGTCACCGTGCTGAACCCGGGCGCGAAACACTCGATCGGCGTCGGCATCTTGCAGCGATGCCGGATCCGCTTCGTGGGGAGCCTCGGGTACTTCGGGCTGGGCGTGATCGACGGGCCGGAGATCGTCGTCGATGGCCGGGTCGGCTGGTCCGTGTGCGAGAACATGATGTCCGGGGTCGTGGTTATCGAGAAGAACGCCGGCTCGTTGGCAGGCGCCGCGATCCGCGGCGGTGACCTGGTGGTCAAGCGGAGCGTCGGGGCCCGGACGGGCATCGACCAGAAAGGGGGCACGATCATCGTCGGCGGAGACGCCGGGATGATGACCGGTTTCATGATGCAGCGGGGACGCCAGATCATCTGCGGCGACGTCGGGCCCGGGTTGGGCGACTCGATGTACGACGGCGAGATCTACGTCGGCGGCACCGTGAAGTCGCTCGGGATCGACTGCGTCGAGGGGGAATGGACCGACGCGGACACCGAGCTCATCGATCGGAAGTTCGCGATCTACGGGTTGGAGAAGCCGTCCTCCTTCCAGAAGTTCGTGTGCGGCAAGCAGCTCTACAACTACGACAACCTCGAGCCGAGCGAGCGGAAGCTCGTCATCTGAAGGAGGGGAACGCACAGATGGAAGATGTCTCCTCCCCGGAAAACGTCCTTGGTCATTCGCGGATCTTCACACCGGAGGTCATCAACGACATCCATGTGAAGTCGGAGCTCGGGCGCTACCGGATGCGCGGGTTCTCGATGTTCAAGCCGATCCCTCATTGGGACCAACTGATGTTCCTGCCCGGGACGCTCACCCGATTCGTGATCGAGGGATATCGGGAGAAGTGCGATACGAGGACGGTGCTCGGGGCCCGCTTCGCGAAGCATCCGATCGAGCTCGACATCCCGATCTACATCACTGGCATGAGTTTCGGCGCGCTGTCGCTCGAGGCGAAGATGGCGCTCGCGAAGGGCGCCTCGATGGCGGGGACGGCCACATGCTCCGGCGAGGGCGGCATGATCCCACCCGAGCGCGATCTCTCGACCAAGTGGTACTACCAGAACATCCAGAGCCGGTACGGCTTCAATCCGCATCACCTGATGCTCGCCGACGCGTGCGAGTTCTTCATCGGTCAAGGATGCAAGGTCGGGCTCGGCGGCCACCTGATGGGTCAGAAGGTCACCGAACAGGTGGCCGAGATGCGTTCGCTTCCGACGGGGATCGATCAACGCTCTCCGGCACGCCACCCCGACTGGCTCGGGCCGGATGACCTGTCGTTGAAGGTGCAGGAGATCCGCGAGGCGACCGACTACCGCATCCCGATCCAGCTGAAGCTCGGGGCGGCGCGCGTGTACGACGACGTCCGGATGGCGGCGAAGTGCGGGCCGGACATCATCTACCTGGATGGTGCGGAGGGCTCGACCGGCGCCGGTCCGCACATCGCGGCCGAAGAGACCGGCATCCCGTTGATGGCCGCGATCCCCGAGGCGCGTCGCGCGCTCGAAGATGTCGGCCTGGCGGATGAGATCGACCTGGTCGTGGCCGGTGGGATCCGCAACGGCGCCGACGTCGCGAAGTGCATCGCCTTGGGTGCGACCGCGATCGCGATCGGCACCGTCGGACTGATGGCGCTCAACTGCAACAAGGAGATCCCGGGAGTCACCGACTATGAAGGAACCGTGGGGGTCCCCGCGGGCAAGTGCTATCACTGCCACACGGGGAGGTGCCCCGTGGGGATCACGACGCAAGATCCAGAGCTGAGGAAGCGGCTGAACGTCGACGAGGGAGCACTGCGCGTCTACAACATCCTCACCGCGATGACCATGGAGCTCCAGATGATGGCGCGCGCGTGCGGCAAGACCGACGTGCATTCACTCGAACCAGAGGACCTCTGCGCGCTGACCGTCGAGGCGGCCGCCATGGCCAAGGTGCCTCTCGCGGGAACGAGCTACATCCCCGGCGTCACCGAGGAGAGCACGCTCAACGAGATCAAGACCATGATGGAGAAGTACCTGGCCGACAGCGGTCAGATGCCTGGCGCCTAGGAGAGACCAACATGCATGAAACGCACTTCTCGACGAACGCGAAGCTCGACGCGGAAGAGCTGGCGGGCCATCGCTTCCCATACCAAGAGGACGTCGCGCTCCTCGACGACATCGACCTCCTTGCGCTGACGCCCGGTGAGGACATCAATTGGCTGGAGGACATCCACCTGCTCGAGGAAGGCGGCGTGCCCGCTGTCTTCGACCGTTTCTCGAACTCGTTCCTCAAGATCTACTTCGCGATCCCCGCGGGGAGGGAGGACGAGATCGCGCGGAAGGTGCTCATGAAGCATCTCGTCAGCGGCAACTCGTACGGCATCCAGTTGAAGGCGAAGCACGCGAAGTTCCCCCAGCCGATGTTGGGTCCATGGGTTGAGGGTTCCGAGATGGTCGGCACGGACTACCACGCGCCGACGCTCGAGGGCTGGGAACGGCCGGCCGGGCACTGAGGCGTCGGTCGGTGCGGGTCCTCGTCCTGCAACACATCGCGTGCGAACCGCCCGGAGCCTACGAGGACGTCCTGCACGAACGGGGAGCCACGATCCACCGCGTCGAGCTCGACGAGGGTGAGCCGCTCCCCGACGCGCGCGACTTCGACGCGATCATCGCGATGGGCGGGCCGATGAGCGTGAACGATGAGAACGAGCACCCGTGGCTCCTCGACGAGAAGCGACTGATCGGCGACACGGTTCGTTCCGGCATGGCTTTCTGGGGGGCGTGCCTGGGAGTGCAGTTGCTCGCCGCGAGCCTGGGCGCGCGCGTATATGCCGGATCGGAACCGGAGGTCGGGCTCCTTCCCGTGACGCTCTCCGACGCGGGGCGGACCGACCCGGTGCTCGAAGGGCTCCCGGAGACGTTCACGACGCTGCAGTGGCACGGCGACACGTTCGACCTGCCCGAGCGCGCCGTGCTCCTCGCCGGCTCAGCGGCCTACCCCCACCAAGCCTTCCGGTTCGAACGGGCCTATGGGATCCAGTTCCATCTGGAGGTTTCGCTCGACATGGCGCGCGCATGGGCGGGTGTTCCCGCCTACGCGGAGTCCCTGGACCGCGTCCTGGGACCGGGGTCGCTGCCGTCGCTGATCGATCAGCTCGGCGAGATCGGACCGAAGATGCTCGACCACGGGCGGATGATGTTCGCGAGCTGGCTCGACTCGATCGTTGGCGCGCGGACGTGATGACGGATCGCCCGATTATCGCGATCTCCGAGGGTTTGGCCGACTACGGCGACTACTACGGGCTCGGGTACGGCAGGCCATTGCTCGCCGCAGGAGCCCTGCCGATGCTCCTCACGTACTACGAGCGCGAGGTCGATCGCATCGCGTTGGTCCACCGCGTAGACGGCCTCGTGCTGGCAGGCGGACGGGACATCGAAGCCTGGCGCTATGGACGCGAGGTCGCGCATCCATCGCAGGGCGAGAGCGCGCCGCTCCTGGATGAGATCGAGCTCTCGTACGGCAGGCTCGCGGTGGAAGCAGGCGTGCCGCTCTTGGCGATCTGCCGCGGATGCCAGGTTGTCGATGTGGCGTTCGGCGGCTCGCTCTACGGCGATCTCGACGAGTTCCCGGAAAGGGGCGCCGATCACCCCGGCGCGAAGTGGGACGAATGGCGCGCGCTCATGGCCGCCACCCTCGAGGGGCGGGATCTTCCCCCGCATCCCACGCATCCGATCGAGATCCTGCCCGGCTCACTGCTGGCCAAGCACCTCGGCGAGCGAGCCGTCGTCGACAGCTACCACCACCAGGCGATCCGCGATCTGGGGGAGGGTCTGGAGGCGGTGGCGTGGGCGCCGCACGGCGTCATCGAAGCCGTGGAGATGCCTGCCGCGCGCGGCTTCGTCCTCGGTGTCCAGTGGGAGCTTCACGAGGAATGGCAGGCCGACGAGGCGACGTTCGGCATCTGGCGCACGTTCGTCGAAGCCGCTCGTCGCCGGTCCGAGGATCGCGACGTCGCAGGTTCGGCCCGATGACGGCATCGATCGAGGTCACGATCGATGCCGTCGATGTCGAGCCGATCGCGCTCTTCTGGCAGGCGGCGCTCGGCTATCGGCGGCTCTACGAACGTGAACCATACGTCGTTCTGGGGCCACCTCCCGACGATCGCAGGCCTCAGCTGGTGATCCAGCGCGTCGACCGACTCCCGTCGGAGAAGACGCCGGTCCACATCGATCTCCGCGTCGACGACCCCGACGCGGAGGTTGCACGCCTTCTCTCACTTGGGGCGACGGTGGAATGGGTGATCGACGAGTCGGCATCCGGTTTCACCCGCTGGACGACGATGGCCGATCCGCAAGGAACCCTGTTCTGCGTCTGTCCCGCCAGGAAGGAGCGATCCGCAGATGACCGCAGTCCCTGAGAGCGCGAAGTTCGTCGTGATCGGCGCCGGCGTGCATGGCCTCTCGACGGCCTGGCATCTGGCGAAGGAACTCGAGGCTCGCGGCCGCGGGTCCGGGGCCGACGTCGTGGTGCTGGATAAAACAGGGATCGGGGCGGGGCCCTCGGGCATCGCGTGCGGCGTGGTCCGCAACAACTACTTCCAACCGGCGATGCGCGAGCTGATGGCGCACTCCGTGGGCATCTGGGAATCGGATCCCGAGGCGTTCCACTATCACCCCGTCGGATACATGCAGCTCGCGCCGGAAGTGATGCATGCCGACGTTGCCCAGATCCACCAGGAGCAGAAGGCGATCGGGTATCCCTCGGATCTGATCGAGGGAGAAGAGGATTGCCGCGTTTACATGGAAGGGCTGTTTCACGACTGGCGTGCGCAGGGGATCAGCGCCGTGCTCCATGAACGCAAGGGCGGCTACGCGCACAACATGCCCTCGATGATGGGACTGGCCGCCAAGGCCGAGTCGCTCGGGGTGCGGATCGTCGCCCCCGTGAGCGTCGCGGGACTCCGTGTCGACGGTGGTGCGGTGACCGCCGTGGAGACCGACCGGGGGAACATCGACTGCGAACACGTCGTGGTCGCGGCCGGACCCTGGGTCAGAGACTTCTGGCACATGCTGGATCTGCCGGGGACCATCGGCGTGAAAGGGCGAGACGGCAACGTCTACGAGCGACCCATGTGGACGTACTGGTGCCTCGTCGAGGGAACGCTCGGGGTTGACCCCACGTTCCTCACGACGAACGCCGGCCAGATGCCTCCCGTGATCCATGTGGACACGGACGCTCCGCTCCTCGACGACGTGGATGGTTCGCTCGTGACGGACGAGCTGTGGGGCATCTACTACAAGCCCGACTTCAATTTCGGCGGTGTGCAAGGAGGAGCGATGCCGTGGGTCGTGGAGCAGCCGGCCGATGACGTGGCCGTCGATCCGTACGGGCCGAAGTCGACGCAGTACGTCGTCGGCGAGGGTTTCGAACGGATGTGGACCTCCGCGCTCTCGCATTGTCACAAGCGGTTCGAAGGGAAGCGACGGCTGTTCCACAAGACCCCGTCGGGAGGGATCGGGGCGTTCACGCCCGACAGCTTCCCGGTGTTCGACGTCTTCCTCCAGAATGCTTACGTGGTAGCCGATTCGAACCACGGCTACAAGATGATCGGCGTCGGAGCGCTCGTGGCGAAGGAGCTCATGGGAGAGACGCAGTCTCTGCTGGAGCCGTTCCGCTTCTCGCGATACGCCGAGGGCCGGCTCCATCCGGTGAGTCACTCGCCGTTCCCCTGGAGCTAGGCACCCGTGGGGCCCGACGACGCGCTCCCCGGGGAGTTCGAGCTCCCGGTTTCCGGAGGCCTGGTCTCCGGCGCGCCGGAGATCGCGGAATCGCCGTTCGACGACGTTCCGGACGAGGAACAGCTGGAGATCGAAGGCGAGGAAGGCGACGACCCTGCGTTCGCGTTCCGCCGCACGCTCGGCATGTTCGCGACCGGTGTCACGATCATCACGACGCAGTCCGGCGAACAGGTGCACGGGATGACCGCCAACGCGTTCATGTCGGTGTCGCTTCGGCCGCCGCTCGTGCTGATCTCCGTCGACAAGCGGGCGAAGATGAACACCTTGCTGCGCGAAGGCGTGAAGTTCGGTGTCAACGTTCTAGCGGAGGACCAGCGCGAGCTGTCAGATCACTTCGCTGGAAGGCCCGGGGACCGGTCGCGAGAGGCGCGCTTCACGTTGATCCACGACACGCCGCTCGTCGAAGGTGCCCTCGCGCATCTCGTCGCTCGTGCCGAACGATCGTACTGGGGCGGCGACCACTCGTTGTTCCTGGGCCGCGTCGAGTACGCGCGGTACGGCTCAGGTACACCCCTGCTGTTCCACGGAGGCCAGTACGAGCAACTCCTGGAGAAGGCGGCCGTGTTCTCCACGCTGGCGCCCGAGATCCTCGAACCGATCCTCGCTTCAGGTGTCGAGCGCACGTTCTCGGCGGGGGAGGCGATCGTCCGCAAGGGCGAGCCCGGCGACGTCCTCTACGTGATCCTCGAGGGGCGGGTCCGGGTGGAGCGTGACGGCCGGACATTGGAGTCGCTCGGGGAGGGCGAGTTCTTCGGCGAGGTTGCGGTGTTCGACGGTCGACCTCGAAGCGCCGACGTCGTCGCCGAAACGCACGTCCGGAGTCTGACGCTCTCTCGAGACGCGGTCCGGGAAGCGCTGGAGAAGGAGCCGCGGGCCACATGGGCGATGCTTCAGGTCCTAGCGGCGCGGCTGCGTGGAGATTGAGCAGCTCTCTTCGCGCTCAGGTCTCGATGTCGGGCAACCGGGCCAGCCAGGCTGTCCGCCCGCCGACCTCATCCCACATCACCGGGAAGAAGGACTCATCCATCGAAAGGTCGCCGCGTCGGCGGTAGCGCGAGTAGATCAGGTCGACGTTCACGGGGTGGAAGCGTGCCTCGACCCGCAGCATGTGTGAAACGAGGGCCATCCGCGCAACCGTCCCGCCGGTGTTCGGCGACGATCCATGCCAGGTGAGGTTGTGGTGGAAGGAGCCGCCGCCCGCCTTCACGACGACGGGGACGATGTCGAGCTCGGTTCCCTCAGGCGCGGCGGCGCGCGCCCCCGCGAGCCAATCCTCCGGTGCGTGGAACTGGGACCTGGAAGGCGTCGACCTCACCCAGTGGTTTGAGCCACGGACGTACTCGATCGGTCCGGCGCTCGCGTGGGTGTCGTGCAAGGAGATCCAACACGTGACCATCTCTGGAGGAACCAGGTAATCGGCATAGGATCCGTCCTGATGGAAACCGATCGCCTTGGTGCCCGGCGGCTTCCACAGACAGTTGTCCTGGAGCAGACGCACGCCGCCGTAGCCCATCAGTTGCGCCGCAAGCCTTCCGGTTCGTGCCGACAGGACCTGAGCGGCGATCACGTCGTCTGCCCGCCACCCGTTGCAGATCTGGCGGGTCCGATCCTCGGGATCGCGGCCCTTCACCCAGTTGACCTCGTCGGGCTTGATCCCGGTCTCGTACGTACCGTCGAACAACCGAAGGTATCGCTCGCGCAGCAGCTCGAGGGCGTTCGGGGAGACGAGTCCTTCTTCGACGGTCAGGAATCCGTCGCGGTGGAACGTTTCGACCTGCTCGGGTGTGAACGCATCGATCATCGAGCCGAACCTACGATCGCGGCCGCGTCTTCTCGGGATCGTAGAAAGGGAAGCGCACGACGGTGGCCGGGATCCGCTTCTGCAGGCCGTCGAGCTTGCCGACCTCGACCTGGGTACCGAGCTCGCGGTACTGCATCGTCATCCGGCAGAGCGCGATGTTCGCCTTGAGGATGGGGGATCGGGTCCCGCTCGTGACGACTCCCACCTGCTGTCGCTCGATGTAAACGGGATCCCCGTGGTCCGCGGTCTCGTTGCCTTCGAGCTGGAGCCCCACCAGCACGCGCTGCGGATGCGCGGATCGCTCGACGAGCGCGTCGCGTCCGACGAAGTCCTCGTCGTTCGCGAGGTTCACGGCGAATCCGATGCCGGCCTCGAACGGGTCGATCTGATCGTCGAACTCGTTCCCGGAGACGATCAGGCCCGCTTCGATCCGCACGATGTCGAGCGCGTCGAGGCCGAACGGCGTCGGCGGACGCTCCGCGTCCGCCCCCCAGATCGCGTCCCAGACCGCTGGAC
>JBOGVK010000033.1:0-5767 GCA_050692375.1 Actinomycetota bacterium | reverse complement strand
ACCGAGGTGGTGCCGATCGGGATCACGCGCGCCGGCACGTGGCATCTCCTCCCGGGCCCACCCGCTCTGCCTGCCGAGACCGGACGGATGCCGGAAGTGACCTCGGGCTCCGGTGTCGCGGTCGAGCTCGCGACCGAGTCGGGCTCGCGGGAGATGGTTAGGTCCGATGGCACGCGAGAGCCGATCGACGTGGTGTTCCCGGTGCTGCACGGGCCTCGTGGCGAAGATGGTGCGGTGCAGGGCATGCTGGAATTGGCGGGGGTGCCCTACGTGGGGGCGGGTGTCCTCGGCTCGGCGGTGGGCATGGACAAGGCCGTGCAGAAGGTCCTCTTCTCCGCCGTGGGTCTGCCGGTCGTGCCGCACGAGGTCGTGCGCGAGCCCGAGTGGGACGAGGATCCCGAGGGAGTCGCCGCGCGTGCCGCCGGGTTGGGGTTCCCACTCTTCACGAAGCCGGCGACCCTGGGATCGTCGGTCGGCATCGTGAAGGTCCACGGACCTGACGAGCTCGACCCAGGCCTGAACGAAGCGTTCCGGTATGCGCGCAAGGCGGTCGTCGAGAAAGGGCTGGAAGGGATCCGTGAGGTGGAGTGCGCTGTCCTCGGAAATGACGACCCGGTGGCGTCGATCGCGGGCGAGATCGTTCCGACGGGTCACGAGTTCTACGACTACGGTTCCAAGTACCTCGACGCGGACGGCGCACAACTGCTGATCCCCGCGGACCTCAAGCCGGATGTGATGGAGGAGGTGCAGCGGATGGCGGTCGCGGCGTTCCGCGCGATCGAATGCGCCGGTATGGCGCGGGTCGATTTCTTCCTGCGAGAAGAGGAGCTGTGGGTGAATGAGATCAACACGATCCCGGGGTTCACGCAGATCTCGATGTATCCCAAGCTCTGGGAGGCGTCGGGACTCGGCTACCCCGAGTTGGTCGATCGGCTCCTGGATCTCGCACTCGAACGACACGAGGCCGAGCAGAGCAAGAGCACGGGCGTGCGAGAGCTGGGCGGTGCCTGAGAAGGGTCGCGGGGGCTGCGGGTTAGAGGTGGACGACGGGGCAGGTCAGGGTGCGGGTGATGCCTTCCACGGCCTGGATCTTGGCGACCACCAGCTTGCCGAGCTCGTCAACCGACTTCGCCTCGGCACGGACGATCACGTCGTAGGGTCCGGTGACGTCCTCCGCCTCGGCGACACCGTCGATCTCCCGAACCGCTTGTGCCACCGAGGCGGCTTTGCCGACCTCGGTCTGGATGAGGATGTATGCGTGCACCACCTGAGACCTCCTGCGCTCGGGAAGCGCTGATGGTAGCCCGGTGGTGTCGGAGGCCGCAACGCGAGGGACGAGCTGATGACCCGCGCTCCGACTCCGCCGGGTGATCTGCGGGTGTTCGACGACCGGGAGGAAGCTGGGGAGGTGCTGGCGGCGATGCTCGCCGGTCGGTTCGAACGAGAGCGGGTCGTGGTGCTCGCGATCCCTCGCGGTGGGGTGGTGGTGGCCGTCGCCGTTGCCCGAGCGCTCGATGCCCCGCTCGACGTCGTGATCCCCCACAAGCTGGGAGCGCCCGGCAACCCCGAGCTCGCCATCGGTGCCATCGCTCCCGGCGTGCGCGTCCTCGACGACCGCCTGATCCGTGCGCTGGGCGTGACGAACGTCTACGTGCAGCAGGAGGTCGAGGTGCAGGAAGCGGAGATCGAACGCCGGACCCGGCTGTACCGCGAGGATCGCGCGGCGCAGACGTTGGAAGGCGCGACGGCGATCGTCGTGGACGATGGCGTAGCGACCGGCGCCACCGCGATCGCCGCCCTGCGTTGGGCGCGCGGTCAGGGGACCGCGCGCGTCGTGTTCGCGGCACCCGTCGGGCCTGCGGCCACCGTTCGACAACTCACCCGGGAGTGCGACGATGTGGTGCTCGTGGAGACGCCGCGCGCGTTCTCGGCGGTGGGAGAGTGGTATCGGCGGTTCGACCAGGTGACCGATGCACAGGTGCTCGCCGCCTTGCGAGGGAACGCATGAAGGTGTTCGAGATCGCGATGCTGGTGGTGTTCGGGGCGCTCGGCGTGCGTTCTCTCGTCCACTGGGCTCGTCGGCCGTTCGACAGCGGCGACCCGCGGGACCATCTCCTGTTCGCGATGTTCGTGACTGGCCGCGCCGGTCTGTGGTTCGCGCTCTCCGGTCTCTTCCTGCTCTATGCCCTCACGGGCTCGCGGGGGAGGGCCTTCGTCGACGACGTGAAGCAGTACGACTGGTTCATCATGGTGTTCATGGGCCTCGCGGCCTTGCAGTTCCTGGGCGGGTACTTCCTGGGCCGCCGTTCGGCCGACTGAGGCGAACGTTGCGAGGTTGCGACTTCCGGCGATGGACCGGAAACCGCGCCCGAAAGGGTGTTAGAAGGAGCGGGATGGCCACTTCGAGGCACCGGCGGCTAGGGATCATCGGGGTCGTGGCGGCGGTCGTCGTTGCCGCGCTGGGGGTGGCGAACGTCCGCGCGAACCCCGCACCGGATCTGCCGGCCGTCGGGGCCGACACCTTGCTCGCTTCCACGCTCAGCGCGCTCGCTCATCCGTTCACGATCTCGGGCGAGGTCTCGACGCACGTGGACATCGGCATCCCTTCGATCCCTTCGGGCTTCGGTGGCGGTGCGCTGGGTCCTGCGGCGCTCGCGATCGGTGACCAGCACTTCAGGATGTGGCGTTCGCCCGACGGCCTGCGGGTGGCGCACCTCCTGGATCTCGGCGAACAGGACCTGATCGCCAACGCCCACGACGCGTGGTTCTGGGACTCGTCCAGCATGTCGGCGGTACATCTCGCGATCCCGCCCTCGGCGACGGACTCTCCCCCAACGCCATCGATCCCCATCCCGTCGCCCTCGGACGCCGACTTCCTCTCCATCGCGCGGCGCGTCATCGCCGCGGTCGGCCCCTACGCCGACGTCACCGTCGAGGGGACCGCGTTCGTGGCCGGCCGGCCGAGCTATGAGCTGGTCCTCACACCCACGTCGACGCTCACGCTGATCGGCAGGATCGTGGTGGCGGTCGACGGGGAGACCCGGCTTCCGTTACAACTCCAGGTCTTCCCGCGCGGGAGCGATGTCGCCGCGATCGAGGGCGGGTTCACGTCCGTCTCCTCCGCTCCGATCGATCCCTCGATGTTCGTCTTCACCGCTCCACCGGGTGCAACGGTGCGACAGGCGGCGGATGCGTTCGTCGCCGCGGAGCAGCATGTGGCGTCCTCTGCCCAACCGTCGCCGGCGTCCGCGCCCCGAGTGTTCGGTGAGGGGTTCGAGACCCGCATCGCGATCGAGCTCCACTCGCCGTTGCCGAGGGGCGCCGTGACGCTGTTGCCCTACGCCGGACCGCTGTTGTCGGCGATCACCGTCGAGCGCGGCGGACGGACGTGGCTCCTTGTCGGGCCCGTGCCCGTCGCCACGCTGGAGCAGGACGTCGCCGCCCTCCCGTGACGCTCGCCATCCGCACCACCGGTCTCACCAAGCGCTACGACGGCGTCCCCGCGGTGAACGATCTCGACCTGTCGGTCGAGCGCGGCGAGCTCTACGGGTTCCTCGGCCCGAACGGCGCCGGTAAGACCACCACGATCCGGATGGCGCTCGGGTTGATCCACGCCACCTCCGGTGAGGTCGAGGTGCTCGGCGAGCGGGTCACGACGGATCGGGGCCCGCTCCGGCGCGTCGGTGCGCTCGTCGAGGAGCCGGCCTTCTGGAAGTACCTCTCGGGCCGTCGGAACCTGGAGTACTTCGCACGCGCCGGGGGGCGCGGTGAAGACACGGATCGTCGTTTGGCCCGCGTGGATGAATGCCTGTCGATCGTGGGTCTCACTGAGGCGGCGAACAAGCGGGTCAAGGCGTACAGCCAGGGCATGCGACAGCGTCTGGGGATCGGACTCGCGCTCTTGGGGGAGCCGGAGCTGCTCATGCTCGACGAGCCGACGAACGGTCTCGATCCGACCGGTATGCGCGAGATCCGCCAGCTCCTGCGAGAGCTCACGGACGGCGGAACCACAGTCTTCGTGTCCAGCCATCTGCTCTTCGAGGTCGAGGCGATGTGCGACCGCGTCGGCGTCATGGCCCAGGGTCGCATCCTCGCCGAAGGACCGCCGGGGACGCTGCGCGGCGCCGCCGATCGACTGCGCATCGAGGTGGACGACGTCGCCCGCGCGAGCGAGATCGCGCGGGCGTTGGCCGGAGCGACGCTCGCCAACGTGGATCCGCCGCGATCGGGAGCCGGTGCGATCTCGGTGACCCTGCAGGAGGGACTGACGCCGGCCGACGTCAACGCGGCGCTCGTCCGCGCCGGGATCCGCGTGAGCGCTCTCGTTCCGGTGGGAGACACCTTGGAAGACGTGTTCTTGCACCTCGTGGAGGGCGCGGATGTTCCGCGTTGAGATCGGGAAGGCGATCCGGCGATGGCGCACGTGGCTGCTCGCCGCCGCCCTTGCCGGCGTGCCCGTCCTGATCGTCGCCGCGGTCAAGCTGTCGCCACCCCAGCCGCAGAACGCGCAGGACGCGCCGCCGTTCCTGCTGCAGATCGTGCAGAACGGCCTCTTCGCTCCACTGACCGGGTTGGCGGTGGTGCAGCCGTTCTTCCTGTCCCTCGCGATCGGCCTGTTCGCGGGGGACGCGATCGCCGGCGAGGCACAGATCGGCACGCTCCGCTACCTGCTCGTGCGACCCGTGCGCCGGATGCGGCTCCTAGGATCGAAGTTCAGCGCGGCGATGGCGCTCGTCGGTGCGATGTTGGTCGGTGTCATCCTGGCGGGGCTCCTGTCCGGAGGGGTGATGTTCGGATTCGGACCGTTGCCGACGCTCTCCGGGACCACCCTGACGTTCTGGCAGGGGCTCTCGAGGGTCGTCGGATCGGGTGCGTACATCCTGCTGGCCGCATCGGGTATCACGGCGGTGGGGATGTTCATCTCGACGCTCACCGACTCCGGTCCCGGCGCCATCGTCGCTACGGTCATCGTCGCCATCGCGAGCCAGGTCGTCGACAACATCCCGAGCTTGCACGCCGTTCATCCCTACATCCCCACCCACGGCTGGCTCGGCTACGTGGGGCTGTTCCGGTTCCCCGTGGATTGGAGCGCGATGCGTTCGGGGCTTTCCGTCAGCGCCGCGTACACGGTCGTCTTCCTGGCGCTTGCCGCCTGGAACTTCCGTCGTCGCGACGTGGCGTCGTAGCCGGGTGGGCGTTGCCTAGTCTGAGACGGACTAGCCGGCAGCCTTAACGATCTCGTCTGACAGTTCCGTGAACTCCTGCAGGCGCGCAACGCGCTCCGCCTTCAAGCGGTCCACGATCTCGCTGTACTCGGCGGCCCGGCCTTCACGCTCGTAGAGACGGCGCGGCTGCAAGAGCTCGACGTCGTCGAAATCCGGGACGGATTCGGCCACCTGATAGCCGAAGTCGCCGTCGTCGGTGAACGAGATCGTCCCCTCGGCGATCCCCTTCACGCACGCGGACGTATGCGGGATCTTCACCTTCTTCGAACGCTCGTCGTTATCCTTGCCGCCGACGCGGCCGGTGTTCAGCAGATAGGTCTCGATAGGGTGTGAGGCGAGCAGCTCCAGGATCCGGTTGCCCTGCAAGCCGTGTGGAAGAGGGAAGAACGGATTCGTGCCCGGAACGCGCAGGAACTTCCCGGCCTCGGAGGCGCCACCGGCGCTCGTGCCCGTCGTCTCGCCGAGCATGAAGAATGCCGCGGCCTGCTCTTGCGAGAGCTTCGCGACCGCGGGGATGATGTTCTCGTTCCGGTTCAGGATCA
>JBOGVK010000032.1:0-12027 GCA_050692375.1 Actinomycetota bacterium | reverse complement strand
TAGATCGCCTGCGCGTCGAGCTCGCCCGCGATCGCGTCCTGCACGCTGTTGATCAGCGCCAGCTCCGCATTCCGCTGCCGCGTCTCGTGCACCAGCCTTGCGTTCTCCAGCGCAACGCTCAGGCTGCCCGCCAGCGTCTCCAGCAGCTGCCGGTCCGACTCGCCGAACGCTTGCTCGCGATCGACGTTCTGCAGCGAGATCGTGCCCATCGCCTTGCCGCCGCTGACGAGCGGGACGAACAGAACCGACCTCGCCCGCTCGCCGGCCGCCACCTCGCTCCCGTACCGCTCGACCTCGGCATCCATGTTCTCGACGATGAGCAGCGACTCGCGCGTCTCCAGCACGTGCTTCCCGAAGCCAACCGGCGGGTTCGGCTCTGCCTGCAACCGCTCTCCGCGCTCGATGATGTACGGGTAGTGCTGGAGCCCCGTCGCCTCGTCGAGAGTCGAGATGTCGACGACCTGCGCGTCGAAGATCTCCTGGATCCGGTCGCCGATGAAGTCGTAGGCGGCCTGCATCCCGAGGTTCTCCGCGAGGCCGCGTTGCACCTCGTTGACGAGCGCGAGCTCCTCGTTGCGGTGGCTGGTCTCCTCGAACAGGCGCGCGTTCTCGAGCGCGACGGTCAAGCTGCCGGCCAACGTCGTCAGGAGGCGCACGTCGTCATCGCTGAACGCGTGCTCACGATCCAGGTTCTGGAGCGAGATCACGCCGACCCCACGATCGCCTACCAGCAGAGGGACGAAGACCGAAGACTTCGGCGGTTCACCCGCCAAGACCGCGGGTTGTCCGACCTCCGCGGAGGCGCCCTGGATGTCCTCGTTGACGACGACCGGCTCCCGGGTCTCGAGCGCGACCTTGCGGAACCCCATCACGTCGATAGGCTGGTGCACCATCCGAACGCCGCGTTCGATCGTGTAGGGGAACGACATCCGCCCCCCGTCCGCGTCCACGATGCCGATGTCGACCACCTGCGCGTCGAAGATCTCCTGGACGCGATCGCCCATCACATCGAACATCGCCTGCATCTCGAGCCGTTCCGCCAGACCGCGGCGAACGTCGCTGATCAACGCGAGCTCGCTGTTGCGCTGGCGGATCTCCTCGAACAGCCGAGCGTTCTCGAGCGCCACGCTCAGGCTCCCCGCGAGCGTCGTCAGCAGACGCACGTCCGCGTCGCTGAACGCGTGCTCGCGATCCAGGTTCTGCAACGAGATCACGCCGATCCCCCGATCCCCGACGACCAGGGGAACGAAGACGCACGACCTCGTCGGCTCGCCGGTGAGCACGTGGGGTTGGCCCATTTGATCCGCGACGGTTTCGATGTCCTCGTTGATCACGTACGGCTCGCGCGTCTTGAGCGCGATCCCCCGGAAGCCGATCACCTCGAGTGGCTCGTCGGGGAACCGCACGCCCCGCTCGATCGTGTACGGGAAGTGGATCAGCTCGCTGGCGGGGTCCAAGATGCCGATGTCGACGACCTGCGCGTCGAAGATCTCCTGGATGCGGTCACCAACCAGGTCGTACATCGCTTGCATCTCGAGTCGCTCGGCGAGACCCCGCTGAACGTCGTTGACGAGCGCGAGCTCAGCGCCCCGCTGGCGGGTCTCGTTGATCAGCCTCGTTCGCTCGAGCGCGAATCCGACGTGCTCACCGACGACCGTCAGGATGTCCAGGTCGGCCTCCCCCAACCGCTTGTCGGGCGTATAGGTCTGCACCACGAGGACGCCGAGCGTGCGTCCCTCCGACTTGAGCGGGACGCCCAGCCAGTCCTGTCCCATCGCGCCGATCTGCTCCAGCTCCCCTGCGGCGCTCAAGCGCTCGAACTCGGCAGGCCCGAGGAGCGACGGCTCGCCGACCCGGAGGAGGTACGCGGTCGTGCCTCGCGCGTTCCCGACGCCGAACGGCTCCCACACGTTCGGGTCGGGGATGTCCGGGTCGACTTCATCGACGAAGTACGGGAAGTTGATCATCTGGCGCGTCTCGTCGTAGAGGGCGATGTAGAAGTTGCGGGCGTCCATCAGCTGGCCGACGATGCCGTGCATCGCCGCGTAGAACTCCTGCATGTCGGTGACGGAGCTGGCCGCCTGCGCGATCCGGTACAGCGCGGCGTCGACCTTCGCCTGAGCCTCCAGCTCGTGGACGCGGCCCTTCAGGGCCTTCTCGTCGTCACCGCCCTTCTTCTTCTTGCCGCCCATCAGCGCTCCGTCGGTTCCTCGAGGCCCCAGACCTTCATCCGCGAACGGCGCCCGCGGATCTCGAACTCGTCCACAAAGACGAGCCCCTCGGTCGACCGGAGCGACGTGTACGTCCCTTCGGCGAGCAGCACGGCGTGCGGCGTCTGTTTGGTGAGTCCTTCGATCCGGGAGGCGGTGTTCACCGTGTCGCCGATCACCGCGTACTCCAGCCGCCGTTCCGAGCCGACGCTGCCGGACATCACCGGACCGGAATTGATCCCGATCCCCATCCGGAAGCCATCGCCGATCCCGGACGTCTGGAGCCACTCGTTGAACTCGGGGAGCTTCTCGGTGACCATCGAGCGTGCCGCCGCGATCGCCCGGTCCGCGTGATCGTCGGTCGGTACCGGCGCGCCGAACGCGGCCATCACGCCGTCGCCCATATAGTCGACGAGCGTGCCGCCATGATCGAGGACCGCGTCGGTCATCAGCCCCAGGTACCGGTTGAGCACCTCGATCACCTGATCGGCCGGGCGCGCCTCCGCGAACGGGGTGAAGCCGCGAAGGTCACCGAAGAGGACGGTGCCGGTGAGCGACTCGGCCGGGATCGTGGAGCCGCCTTCGGTGCGAGCAAGGAGCGCACCGACCACCGATTCCGGTACGAAGCGAGCGAAGACACCGTGCACGCGCTCCTGTTCGAGGTCGTGCAGCAGCTTGCGGTTCAGGCCAGCGTTCACTCGCGCTCGCAGGATCACGGGATCGAACGGCTTCGGCAGGAAGTCCTCCGCGCCCATCTCGATGCATCGGACGACGCTCTCGGCGTCATCGACCCCGCTGATCACGATCACCGGCAGGTGCCGCAGCTCCGGATCAGCCTTGATCGTCTCGAGCACCTGGATCCCGTCCATGCCCGGCATCACCAGGTCGAGCAACACGACGTCGGGAGGATCGGCCGCGAGCATCTCGAGCGCGGCGGCTCCATCAGCGGCAGATGAGGTCTGATGCCCGAGGCGTTCGAGCGTGCCGGTGAGCAACCGACGGTTCAGCGGATCGTCGTCGATCACCAGGATGTTGCCCACGTCACCCCCGGTCCCTAGGTCGCGGCGAGTCTTTCACGCGCGAGCCTCGGGCTTCAACAGCGAGGATCCTGCTTGTATCGACGGCGTGACGAACGAGCTGGGCCTGATCGTGTTCGCGTTCGTGGGGACGGTGTCCCCGGGGCCGAACAACGCGGTGCTCTGGGCGTCGGGGCTTCGGTTCGGGTTCCGCCCAACCGTGCCGCACCTGGTGGGAACGGCGATCGGGATGGGATCGATCATCCTCGCCGTGGCCGCCGGTATCGGCGCGGCGCTGCATGCGGTACCAGGCGCGGAGACCGCACTGAAGGTCGTGGGCTCGCTCTACCTGGTCTACATCGCGTACCTGGTGGTGCGCGGGGGAACCGTGAACCGCGCGGACGTGGCGGCCCCGCTCACCGTCTGGCAGGCGGTCTGGTTCCAGTGCCTCAACCCCAAGGCGTGGGTCTTCTCGGTGGCGGCGGTGGCTGCGTTCCTGCCGGAAGGCAAGCCGGTGGCCGTCGTCACGTTCACCGCAGTAGTGCTAGCCGTGGTGGTGGTGTCATCCTCGATCTGGGCGGCGGGTGGCGTCGCCCTTGGTCTCGTCCTCGACGACGAGCGCTCCAGGCGTGCAGTGAGCATCACGCTCGCAGCGCTGCTCGTGGCGTCGGTCGCCCTGATCTGGATCGACGGCTGATCGTCGGACGATGCCGGCACTCAGCCGATGTATGCCAGGACGACTTGTCGCGACTCGATATTCATTACCCAAGTCATACTGATCGAGGTCCCAGGGACCGGCTCGATAGAGAACACGCCCGTCTCATCGTCTTCAAGCTGTGAGCGAAGGGGGTCCTTGAGGAAGGCAGCCAGGTACTCGAGGGCCCGAGCCTTGTCGAGCGGATCGACCGAATCATCCACGAGCCAGGGGAGCAAGATCGCAGCTTCGGCGTTAGGTTCGAGAGTCCACGCGGCGTTGCGCACGAGCAAGCTCAAGTAGATCTTCGGCGGTCTTGCCGGTGCCGGCCTCTCCGGCGGCGGCGCGTTCGAGCGCCTTCTCGATCAGCGCCTTCATCTCCGGTGAATCAAGCCTGGCGCGTGACATGGGCCGCTCCTGTTCAGCGCCCGCCGGATCGGTCATCTCACACCCTGCCTCTCTTGCGTCCCCAGTCCGTGTCCCGGGCTTCCACTCACTCTGCGCACGTTACTCCCAACCACCGACATGTCCACGCGCTGAGGCATGCTGTGGGCGTGGAAGCGATCCTGCATGTCGACATGGACGAGTTCATCGCGGCGGTCGAGATCCTGCGCCGTCCCGAGCTCCGCGAGCTGCCCGTCGTGGTCGGCGGCGACGGCGATCCCACGAAGCGCGGCGTGGTCTCGACCGCGAACTACGTCGCACGGACGTTCGGCATCGGCTCGGGCATGCCGCTGCGGACCGCGTACAAGCGCAACCCCGAGGCCGTGTTCCTACCCGTGGACGGACCCGCGTACGACGAGGCTTCGGCGCGCGTGATGGACGTGCTCCGCTCGTTCCCCGCCGTCGTCGAGGTCTGGGGCTGGGACGAGGCGTTCATGGGGATGTCCGTCGACGATCCGGAGGCGTTCGCCCGCGATGTCCAGGCGGCGGTGCTCGAACGGACCGACCTCTGGTGCTCGATCGGCGTCGGTGACACGAAGCTCCGCGCGAAGCTCGCGAGCGGGTTCGCGAAACCTCGTGGCGTGTTCCGCCTGACACGCGAGAACTGGGACGAGGTGATGGGGGCGCGCCCCACCCAGACGCTCTGGGGCATCGGCACGAAGACGGCCCGCCGGCTCGAGGCGCTCGGCATCCTCACGGTGGATCAGCTCGCGACCACCGACGAGTCGAACCTCGCATCAGCGTTCGGCCCGAAGACCGGCCCGTGGCTCCGCGAGCTCGGACGCGGCGAGGGCGGCTCGACCGTGAGCGCCGAACCCTGGGTCCGCAAAGGGATCGGCCACGAGCGCACGTTCCAACAGGACCTGGACGACCCCGACGAGATCCGCCGCGAGCTCCAACGCCTGACCCGCGAATTGATGGAGGACATCCGCAAGGACGGCCGCCCCGTGATCCGCGTGACCGTGAAGGTCCGCTTCGCCCCGTTCTTCACCCAGCAGAAGACCGTGAAGCTGGTGGAGCCGACGACGGACGTTGAGGAGATCGATGCGGGCGCGTTGACGGCGCTGGGGCACTTCGAGCTTGATCGGAATGTGAGGTTGCTCGGGGTGAAGGGCGAGTTCGTCAGGTAGCTTCTGCTTGAGTCTTCGCGGTCATCGACTGCGTCGCTCCGGAATCGTTCTTTGAGCGCATCTCAAGACGTCGTGGCCGCCAGAACGAGTGTCAAGAAGACCAGTCACCGCTCTCCTCCGCGGGCTCTGTACCAATTTCGACGAGATCCTCAACGTTTGGTTCAATCAGCTCAATATCCTCGACTCGCTGCAGCCCAAGCGGCTCGAGCAGTCGAGTGAGGACATCCGCGTCCACAGAGTTGATAGCGTTTCTTCGGTTGTTTCTGGGGTCCCCGCCAATCTCATCGAAGGACCGCAGGGGGTCGAGCTGCACATAGCGACCGTACACCGCCAGCAGACGATCACCGTCAGGGAGGATCCTCTCTACTTGGCCGATGCCAAAGATCCGGCCATCGCCCACAGCCACTCGCTTCGCTCGGTAGCAAATCAGGATGTGTCCCGGTCCAATCTGCTGACCGTTGGGTATCGAGTTGGGGTAGTCGTACAGCTCGCCTTCGCGATCGTTGTATCGAGAGTCTGGGTTCTGCTGAACGAACCACACTGCGCCTGTTCCAGAAACGTCAGAGACATCGGCGAGAGGCATCTTGAACGCAAACACAGCGAGGGCCCGATTAACCAAGGTCTCCTGCCTGTTCAGCAGTGTGGCAAGCGTCCAGTCTGCGGATTCTCCAACATCTCTCGTCATTCTGATTCGTGACTGAAGGTAGATCGGCTTCTTGTCCTCGAATGGAGCGTTACTCGCCGCCTTGTTGTCCGTCGGCGACCAGAAGGTTAGATTGCCAAGTGCGTGCACGTGCGAGTCGAGGTCGCTCACCTTCACTCGCGGCCTCTGCGGGTAAATGTGCTCCACTTCAATCGCTTGCAGGTCATACACGCTGACGGTGTCGGGTTGAGGATCGCCGTCGCTCTCCAGCGACGCAGCGTAGTCGTCCAGTGTCGTGAGGAAGTGCTTGATCAATGGCGCTGGCGATACCTGATAGTTCATGCGCTGGATGAGATTACTGCGGAAGATGTCGTCCGGCCCGTATCGCGAGAGCTGAAGCCCAAGAGCGTCTTCAAGGGTCTCGAAGGCATAGTCATCTTGTTCTCGTCGGACTAGGCCAGCCTGCACGTAATACCGATCCCCCAGTTGGCTGGCGTGCCCCCCACTGATGTTGTACCTGAAAGCGAAGCGCTCAAGATACGTCACTATTCGCGAGAAGAATTCCTGATCGCGGCAGGCATGCACGCTCAGGAGGAGTGGGATGCTTGCCTGCTGCCGAAGTACTTTGACTAGCCGATTGAGTCGCTGCGTGTGCCAAACTGACACGGTGGAGTCGTCATATGGCCAATCGCCAACAGCGAGTCGACTGAAGACCTCGTGCTCCAAGGCAAGCTTCTTCAGTCGTTCAACTACCACCTGCCCTGTTGGTTCATCGATCGGCGAGCCGAATGGGAAGAACGCCTGCCAGAAGGCTTTGTGCAGGTCCTTGCTGGGCCAGCGCCTTCCCTGGTGCGACGCGTAATATGCACGCAAGAAGTTGCGCACCTGCGTCGGTGAGGACTTCAGGATTGCGTCCCAGGCGGCCTCCGCTTCTTGCTGGAGCGCATGATGACCTTCCAGGAGCTCTAGCGTCCTGGTCCGGAGCAAGTCACCATCGCTTAGGGAGCGACCGCGGTCATTGAGCACCGTAAAGAGGTGGTACGCCTCGTCTCTATTATCCGTCGTGATGTGGATGACATAGCAGCGGTTCGTCAGTCTCGCTAGCAGACTCTGAATTGATTCGAGCTTCTCGTCTACCGTCAAGGCTTCGCTATTCACAATCGGATCGACGAGTTCGCTTCGAAGCTTTTCCGAGGCGTGAACAAGAAGCTTGTGAGAATAGGGCGACCTTCGATTCAGCCTCGGCGCATCGCCTGTAAGGAGATGCTGAAAGAAGTCATCATCACGCTTGGATAACTGCAGGCGGTACTTGGTCACCGTGCCAGCCTGCGGAGGAGCTGCCAGATCTTCAAAGGTCAAGAAGTCCTGGGCGTCCAACCTCGCTCGATCGACAGCTAGGGCCCCAACTGCCTCGTTCCCTTGAGCCTCTGCCTCTCTGGCGACAGAACCATATGCGTCCGCGATTGCATTTATCAGAATCATGAAGGTGGTTGTTCGCTGCTGACCATCCACAAGTTCGTAGACCGTTCCCGTCCGCGTGCCTGGCGCAGTTACTTTGACGCTGAGGATACCGCCGAAGAAATGATCCGTGTCGGCATTCTCGAGATCACCAATATCACTGATGAAGTCCTCAAGCTCGTCCTCTTCCCAGGCGTATCCCCGTTGATAGAGCGGGATCCTGAAGGGAATCCGATCGCCAAGAAGATTGCCAAGCGAAAGACTCTCCGGCTGCATCGAACTGCCTCCTTCGCGCCGTCGGGCGGCGGCTGCACCAACCTCGCCAGCTTCTCCTATGCCACTGACACGGAGTCCTCTCGACTCATGTTCTTCTCAGCGATGGTCCGGCCGATGCGCTGGACGAGGCCAACGATGAGCGCGTTGCCCATCATGAAGGCTCTACGGCCGTCGGACATCCCTGAATCAGTCCACGCATCAGGAAATCCGTTCAAGCGTTCGAGTTCAATCGGCGTTAGGCGCCGATACCTTCGATTCTCCTCGAAGATCACGTGCTTGAAACGAGACGGCGTAGGCCCTCCCTCACCTGTGAGAATTGTTCTCGCCGGGCGCCCAACTGGATCGGGAAATGGAATGGCACCCTCCGCGTACACATACTCATATCCCTCTCTCGTCGTGCGCCGAATTTTCTTCGCGGCCTTCAGCTCGCTCCATGCGCCGACCTGACTTGGCGGGACGAAGAACTGATCAGGTACTGAGTCAATGGGCACAAGGACTTCCTCAAGGGTTCTCGTCCGGCCGCGGAATCGGGCATCGAGACGCCGAGTCCATGCGGAGCCCTTCCACATAACGCCGCCGTCCAGAAAACGCTGCCTGGGCTGTGAACCACCAGCGGCAATCGAGTCGACGTCTACGACGGTCACAGACTGATCCCTACCTTTGGCCGGAAGGGCACTCGCCAAGACGCCTTCGGCCAGCAACCAGGCATCAGGAGTTGACCACGAAGGCGTCGCGACTTGCTCGGCAACGATATAGACCCGCCGCCGCTTCTGAGGGAATCCATATGCGTCGGCACTGACCACTCGCCATTCGACGAGGTAGCCGAGGTCAGAGAGGCTCTCAAGGATCAGCGCGAAGTCACGGCCGCGATGACTAGCTGGAGACTTCAGAAGCCGATCGACGTTCTCCAGGAACACGAAGCGTGGGCGTCGGACAGCGAGGATTGATTGAATCGTCCACCACAGTCTGCCGCGTGCGCCGTTGAGTCCGTGAGCGTCAGAGAGTGTCTTTGCGACCGAGTAATCCTGGCAGGGGAAGCCACCCACCAGGAGATCGTGCTCCGGTATCTGGGCTACAACTTGCGCGATGTCCTCAACAACAAGTTCCGCGTCACCGAAATTATGGATGTAGCAGTCCGCGGCATGCTGAGCCTTGGTCGTCGGTTCCCACTGGTTGGCCCAAATCGTCTGCCACCCAGCCTTTTCCAGTCCGAGTCGGAATCCCCCAACGCCCGCGAAGAGCTCAACCACCGTTCCCGCGGTCCCCGGCCTCGCGCTTCTGAATCGACTCACCTAGTCTCCCAAGAGCGCGTCCAGTGAATCACACTGGTGTAATCCTTCGCAGCGATCCTAGCAGAGAGTTCCCAGATCTGTTTTCGGCCCACAGGCAGTGATCGACCAAGGGGCAATCCTCACACCTCGGGACCTTGGGGAGGCAGACCGAGGCGGCCAGATCCAGCACTGCCCAGTTCCACTCCCGGATCTGCTGACGCGGTGTGGTCTGGTCGACCAGCTCCCAAAGTGCCTCGTCCGATGAAGCCGGAGTCACCGACTCCGCGCCGAAGTAACGGCGGTAGACACGGGCGGTCACCCCGTCGACGACCGGTGCGCGCTGGCCGAACGCCACCGCGAGCGTCGCACTCGCGGCGTACTGCCCCACGCCGGGCAGCGCTCGCAACTCGTCCGTCGAATCCGGTACGCCCACACGCTCGACCACCGCCTTCGCGAGCGCTTTCAAGGTTGCCGCTCGCCGCACGAGTCCGAGGGGTCGGATCACCGACGCGATCGAGTCGACGCGGGCTCGCGAGAGCGCCTCGGCCGTAGGCCAACGATCGAAGAGACGCTCGAACACGATCGCAACCGTCCTGCCGCGCGAACGTTGGAGTAGGACTTCTGCGACCAGGATCCGGAACGGATCGTCCGTCTCGCGCCACGGGAACGACCGGCGATGATCGGCTCCCCATCGGAGCAGCCGAGATCGGAACACCCGCACACCCTCCACCGATGGGGAGGGTACATGCGCTGCTCACTCTGGCGGCATGTCGAGCATTTCGATCAACACGCGGATCGCGTCGGCTTGCTCAGCGACCTGGGACAGCCGCTGGGCGTGCGCGCGCTCGTCGTGCGCCAAAGCGTCCTCCGCGGCATCACGGGCGGCCTGCGCCATCGTCTCGACGTGCGCGCACGCTCCCGCTTGCGCGAACTCGAACTCCTCGAACGGCATATCGGATCCCTCGGACTCGGACATCGGACTCCTCTTCAGTGGGTTACGGGCAGGATCCCTCTTTGAAGAGCACGAGTCTGTGACGACGCTCACCATCGGAGACGACTCGTCGGTTGCTCGCCGCGCCCGCGGCAAAGCAGACTACGGACATGACCCAAGGCTCGACCCCCGAAACCAGATACGCGAAGACGGTCGATGGCGTGCATATCGCGTGCCAGGTCGCCGGCGACGGACCGATCGATCTGGTCGTGGTGGCAACGGGCCTCGGGTTGGGAGATCTGGCGAAGCAGGCGAGAGGGCACGTTCCTCCGACGGCTGGCGTCGTTCGGTCGCTTGATCGTGCTCGACCGGCGTGGGACCGGGCTATCCGACCACGTGATCGATCGGATCCAGCAACTCTCGCTCGAGAAACCGGATGGAGGACATCCGCGCGGTCATGGACGCGATCGCTCCACGCGCGCCGTGTTGCTGGCGCTCGAGAGCGGTGGGTTCCCGGTCGCAGCGATGTTCGCGGCGACCCTCCCTGAACGGACCGCGGGCCTGATCGCGTACGGCTCGACCGCGCGCGATCTGTGGGCCCGCGACTACCCGTTCGGGGACATGCCGGAGAAGGTAGAGGCCGAGATCGTCGAGCTGGAACAGGCTTGGGGGACCGAGGACCTCGCGGCGTCGATCGGGGACCAGGCGTGGGCGAGGCTGGTGACGGAGCATCACCGCATCGTGCGGGGGCACCTCGCGCGCTACCGGGGCAACGAGATGGACACGGCCGGCGACGGGTTCTACGCGACGTTCGACGGTCCGGCCCGCGCGGTCCGGTGCGCGCAGGCGATCGCGGCCGATGTCCGGACGCTGTCGATCGAGATCCGGGCCGGTGTGCATGCGGGTGAGATGCAGACGATCGACGGAAGCTCGGCGGCATCGCGGTCGCCCTCGGTGCCCGCCTCGCCGCGCTGGCGGGGCCATCCGAGGTTTTGGTGTCGCAGACCGTGCGGGACCTGGTCGCCGGCTCAGGGTTGGTCTTCGAAGATGCCGGCGAGCACGAGCTGAAGGGTGTCCCTGACCGGTGGCACCTGTACCGCGTGGTGTCGTAGCCCCGGCGTACACTTCCCCCCATGCCGCTCTACGAGTACGAGTGCGGGAACTGCGGGCACCTCTTCGAGCGGCTCCGCCTGATGGATGAGGGTGCGCCGGCCTGTCCGGTATGTGAGTCGGAGCGGGTGATGCGCCGGATCTCGATGTTCGCCGCTTCTACCTCCAGCGGCGGGTTCCGCAGCTCCGCGCCCTCCGGTGGCGGATGCGCCTGCGGCGGCAGCTGCATGTGCGGCGGTCACTGACCGCGAATACCGCTGTCGCAGCTAGGATCGGAGCGTGAGGCTGACGCTCCAGTTCTTCGACGGATGTCCCAACTGGCACGTGGCCCGCGAGCGACTCGGAGAGGCCCTCAGAGGTTTCGGGCGAGACGAAGCGAGCGTCGAGCTGCAGCGCGTTGAGTCGGAGGAGGACGCAGAGCGCCTTTCCTTCCGTGGCTCACCGACCATCCTTATCGACGGGCGGGATCCATTCGCTGTGGCCGATGCGCCGGTCGGCTTCTCTTGCCGCGTCTACGTTACCGACGATGGGTTCGATGGTTCGCCGTCCGTCGCTCAACTCCGCGAGGTTCTTGCTGGTCGGTGACGTCCACACGCCCCAGCACCCGCCGTGCATGCCGTACGATGCCGCGGGAGGATGCCACGGTGGCGACGTCTGATCCGATCGCGGACATCATCGGGGACTATCGGGCCTTCGCGACGATGCAGCGCGACCGTCTCGTTGCCCGCGGCATCGACATCGCACCGTACCCGCTCAGCCACCTCGCCGTGCGCGTCGCCGATTGGGATCTTTACGTCCACCAGCGCACCCTTCTCGAGCGCCATGCGAGGGCGAACAGCGAGAG
>JBOGVK010000031.1:0-6072 GCA_050692375.1 Actinomycetota bacterium | reverse complement strand
GTCGGGCCATCTTGCCCGACTCGAACGTCAAGGTCTGGTTCCCGATCTTTCGGGAAAGGGTGGTGGTGGCCATGGGCCTGTTCCTCCTCGTTTCTTGGCTCTACGAGCGGCGGAACCGTGTGGTCCGCGTCGGCGTGGTGCTCGGGAGGCGGCGCGCAGGCCAGTTGTCAGTGGTGGGCCTCCGGGCGGCGGCTGCTTTCGCGCCGGCGGCTCAGGGGCTCGCCACTGATAACCGACCGCAGGTGTCATCGCCTCCGGTCATTCAATGGGTCGTTGCGCATCACTCCTTGCGTGCAGAAGGCGCCCAGCGGGCGCCTTCGGTCGTGTTAGCGGCGGAGACCGAGCTTCGCGATAACCTCGCGATAGCGCTCGATGTCCTCACGCTTGAGGTATTCCAGGAGGCGGCGTCGTCGGCCAACCATCTGGAGCAGGCCCCGGCGCGACGCGTGATCCTTCTTGTGGAGCTTGAGATGTTCGGTCAGATCGGCGATCCGCTTGGTGAGCACAGCCACCTGGACCTCAGCGGATCCGGTGTCGCCCTCGGAGCGGGCGTACTGGCCGATGATCTCGGTCTTGTCGTCTTTGGTCAGGGTCATCGCTGGTCAAGGCTACCAAACGATCCACAACCGGCGCCCGGGTCGACCTCTCGGTGCAAGACTGGTGATCCGGAGCCGTGAGGGATACGGCCGCTCGTGGCCCTCGATCATCCATCGATCGCCGTCGTCGGCACGATCTCGCGCGTCCGTGCCACGTCGGAGGCGATCGCCGCGATCAATTCGTCCAAGGAGTCGTACTTGACCTCATCTCGAAGTCGCGCCCAGAACTCGATCGAGAGCGGCTCTCCCCGGAGGGCATCGCCCTCATAGTCGAGCAGGAACGCCTCGGTGTGCAACGGATCCGTCCCGAACGTGGGGTTCGTCCCGACGTCGATCGCCGCCAGGTGACGCTCCCCTCGGTGCTCCGCCACTCCCGCGTAGATGCCCTGGCCGGGGAGCAGCAGTCGCGGCCAAGTCCGCAGGTTGGCGGTCGGGAACCCGAGACCCGTTCCTCGGCCGTGTCCCGACACGACCTCGCCATCCAGGATGAAACGACGCCCGAGGGCTGTGAAGGGCCAGGCGAGGTCGCCGTCCGCGAGCGCGCTACGGATCGACGACGACGAGATCGTCCGGTCTTCGAGGTCGACGAGTGGGACACTCTCCGCGGTCAGCCCGTAGGGCGCCCCCAACTCGGGAAGGTTCTCGACCGTTCCGGCCGCCCGGTGGCCGAAGGTGAAGTTCGCGCCCATGACGGCATGCACCGCATGAACGCCTTCGACGAGCACCTGTTGCACGAACGTCTCCGCGGGCACCTGCGAGAACGCTTCGGTGAACGCCAGCACCAGGAGCTCGTCGATGCCCGTGGCCTCGATCAACCCGGCCTTGCGTTCGACGGTCGTCAACAATCGGGGTTCGCTCCCGGGTGCGAGCACCTCGCGGGGATGCCGGTCGAACGTGATGGCGACCGATCGGACGCCCCGTTCGGCGGCGGCTCGGACGGTCCGGATGAAGACCTCGCGGTGTCCTCGATGCACCCCGTCGAAGAAGCCGACCGTCACCACGCATGGTTGATCGTCGAGGGGAAGCGCCTCGATGCCTTCCACGGTTCGCATGGCCACGGTTCGCACGCAAGGAGCCTACCGAAGCGACCGAGATGCACGTTCGAGACGAACGGGAGCGCATCGCGATACGGTTCGCCGATGCGCCGTCTAGCGGTATCGGCCGCGATCCTGGTGCTCCTTGTCGCCTGCGCCGGCGATCGCCGTCCCGCGGTGACCACGGCGCTCGGCGACGATGCGATCACCGTCGCGTCGTTCAACTTCCCCGAGAGCGAGGCCCTGGCCGAGCTCTACGCCTAAGCGCTCGAGGGACGCGGATTCCGCGTCGACCGCGAGATGAACCTCGGCCCTCGCGAGCTGGTCGAGCCCGCCTTGCAACGGGGACTGATCGAGCTGGTCCCCGAGTACCGCGAACGACAGGTACCGCCAGAGCTTCTTCCGGCCGACGGTGGCCGCTCGGTCACTCATGGCGCGAGAGCTTATCCCAGCGGATGTGACCCCTGTCGACGCTCAGGATCTTGAGGCGAGGATGACCTGCGGTCGAGCCTTCGCCCCCTCATCCTCGTACACCCCGATCAGCCGGCCGTCGGGAGCGAACACGGTATACGGACCCGCGATGCCGGCCGGGCCGAGGATGCGACCGTTCCTCGCGGCGATCACCTCCTCGGCTGGCAGGTCCAAGCGCGCCAGGTGCGCGACGGCCCGTTCCAGCGGCAGCGGCTCTCGGGCCGCCTCCGGCGGAACGGCCTCGCTCACCGCAAGCTCGCCGATCGCTGTGCGACGGAGCGCAGTCAGGTGGGCACCACATCCGAGCACCGAACCGACGTCCGCCAGGAGCACACGTACGTACGTGCCGCCGGAGCACACGACCCGGAATCCGACGTCCGACCCGCGCATCGCGAGCAGGTCGAACGCATCCACCCGGATCGAGCGAGGCGCCGCCTCGAGCAGCTCGCCCTTGCGGGCGCCCTCATAGAGCTTGCGCCCGCCGACCTTCACCGCCGAGTAGGCGGGCGGGGTCTGTTGCGACTCCCCGACGAGCCCCGCCATCGCACGACGGACGTCGTCCTCGGTCGAGGTGACGGGATGATCGACCGTGACCTCGCCGTCGGCGTCGAGCGTCGTCGTCTCCACTCCGAGCCGAGCCGTTCCCTCGTACGTCTTGGGCAACCCGCCAAGGAACCGCAGCAACCGCGTAGCTCGACCGACCCCGAGGACGAGCAGTCCGGTCGCCATCGGGTCGAGCGTGCCCGCATGACCCACCTTGCGCGTGCCGAGCACCTTTCGCACGACGTCGACGACGTCGTGCGACGTCACCCCGCCCGGCTTGTCGATCAGGAGCAGGCCCTCGGGGTCGCTCACGGTGTGGGGGGAGGGTCGCGCAGAGCCGCCACCAAGCGCGCGATGGTCCCCGCCGGACCGTGTTCCGATGTGTACCCGGCCGCCAACCGGTGCCCGCCGCCGCCGAAGGCGGCGGCGACCGCCGCCAGATCGTGGTCACCCCGCGAACGGGCGCTCACCTTGAATCGCCCGTCGCGCTGCTGTTTGAGCACCGCGGCCACATCGACGTCGCGGGCGGTGCGGATCAGGTCGATCAGATCTTCGGTCTCGCTCGGACCGACGCCTGCGTCGGCCAGATCCGCCTGTGTCAGATACGTCCACACCAGATCCGCCTCCGGGATGAAGCTCGTGCGCGCGAGCGCGATCCCGGCCAGGCGCAGATACTCCCGGCGGTTGTCCTCGTACAGCGCCTGAACCAGCCGCGAGTGATCGAACGGATGCTCGCGAAGCGTGGCGGCCATGCGGAGGGTCTCCGGGGAGGTCGCCTGGTACTGGAAGCGCCCGGTGTCCGTGACGAGGCCGGCGTACAGACACACGGCCGTGTCGTCCGGCATCGGCCCGCCCATCTCCCCGATCAGCCTGAACACGATCTCGCACGTCGAGGACGCCTCGGGATCGATCAGCGGGATCGTGCCGAGTCCCTCGTTCGAACGATGATGGTCGATCCAGATCAGCTCACCGGCGCGGGATGCCGCCTCACCCAGGGATCCGAGCCGGTCGAACGACGCGCAGTCGCACGTGACCATCACGGTAGGCGAGCTCGGGTAGTCGCGCATCTCGACGAGATCCTCGGCACCCGGGAGGAGCGTGGCCCACCGAGGCGGCGCGAGCGGCTCGTTGGGGAACGAACAGATCGTCGCGACGTCGCGTGAGCGCAAGAATGCGGCCAGTCCGAGCATCGAGCCCAGCGCGTCCGCATCGGGATTGAGATGACAGGCGAGCGCGACGTCCTTCGTGGATCCGAGCACCTCCGCGGCCCGAACGAGGTTGTCCATCATGGCTCGTCCTCCGGCTCGTCCTCTGGTCGCTCGTGTCCCACGTCGATCCGCGCGATGAGCCGGTCGATCCGTGCGGCCTGTTCGAGCGTCGCATCCTCCTCGAACTCGAGCTCGGGAAGGTACTTCAAGCGGACCTGCTTCCCGATCACTCCTCGCAGGCGAGGGCGGGCCGAGCGAAGCCCGGCGCGCGTGGACGCGCGCTCCTTCTCGTTGCCGAACGCGGTGTAGTAGATCCAGGCCCGGCGCAGGTCGGCCGTCACCTTGACCCCCGTGACGGTCACGAAGCCGATGCGCGGATCTTTCAGCTTCGGGATCTCCTCGGCCAAGATCTCGCGGAACTCCTCGCCCACCCGGGCGATCCTCGGTCCCTGCGGCATGTCCCAAGCGTACCGGGGCGCGACCGCTCTCACGGTTCACTCGTCCGGATAGAGCAGCGTGACCGATACATCGATCACCTCGACCTGACCCCACGCCTCGACGAATCGCTCGACCTGTTGCATGACCTTGCGCACGTGGTACTGCTCGGCGTCGGTCGCCGCCACCGCGATCGCCGTCCGTTGCCAGAGATCGTGATGATCCACCTCGGCAACGCTCACGTTGAACGTCGAGCGGATCGCACCCGTGAGCGACTTTAGGACGTGTCGCTTCTCTTTGAGCGAACGACAACCGGGGATCCGCAGGTCGAACCGCTCAAGCGCGACGAGCATGGACTCAGATGGAGCGGGCCACCTCGCGGACCTCGTAGGCCTCGATGAGATCGCCTTCCTTGATGTCCTGGAAGTTCTCGATGCCTATGCCGCACTCGTAACCCGCTGCGACGTCGCGGACGTCCTCCTTGAACCGCCGGAGCGACGCGACCTTGCCTTCGTACACGACGACGCTGTCGCGTACCAGGCGCACCTTGCCGTCTCGCGGGATCGTGCCCTGCGTGACGTAACACCCGGCGATCACGCCGAGCTTCGGCACGCGGAACGTGGCACGGACCTCCGCGGTCCCCAGATCCTTCTCGAGCTGCTCCGGCGGCAACATCCCGGAAAGTGCCGACTTGATGTCGTCGATGGCGTCGTAGATCACGCGATAGAGCCGGATGTCGATGCCTTCCTTGTCCGCCAGTTCGCGCGCTTGCCGGTCGGGACGGACGTTGAACCCGATCACGATGCAGTTCGACGCCATCGCGAGCGAGACGTCGTCCTCGGTGATGCCGCCGGCCGCGCTGCGAACGATGTTCACGCGGACCTCCTCCTGCGGGAGTTTGAGGAGCGCGTCCGAGAGCGCCCCCAGCGAACCCTGCACGTCGGCCTTCACGATCAGGTTGAGCTCGGGAACCTCGGCGCGCTCCGCCTGGCGCATCAGGTCCACGAGCGTCGGTGGCCGCGAGATCACCAGCTCGGCGGCCCGGGTCTTCGCTTCGCGCTCCGACGCGACGTGGCGCGCTTCGCGCTCGTCCGCGACCTGTCGGAAGTCATCGCCGGCGCTCGGCACATGACTCCACCCGAGGATCTGGACCGGCTTCGACGGTCCAGCGTGGATCAAGGAGAGACCATTCTCGTCCATCATCGCCCGGATCTTGCAGAACGCCGTCCCGCACACCAACGCGTCGCCGGCAGAAAGGGTCCCCTTCTGCACGAGGACGGTCGCGACCGGACCTCGGCCCTTGTCCAGGTGCGCTTCGATGACGGCACCTCGCGCGAGCCCGGTGGGGTCGCCCTTCAGCTCCTCCAGATCCGCAACGAGCAGGATCGTCTCGAGCAACGTGTCCAGGCCGGTCATAGCCTTGGCGGACACATCGACGAACTCGTAGGTGCCCCCATACTCCGCCGGCACGATGCCCTGCTCGACCATCTGCGTTCGAACGCGCGTCGGGTCGGCCTGCTCCTTATCGACCTTGTTCACGGCGACGACGATCGGCACACCCGCCGCCTTCGCATGGTCCAAAGCCTCGATCGTCTGCGGCATCACGCCGTCGTCGGCGGCCACGACCAGCACGACCACATCAGTGATCTTCGCGCCGCGAGCTCGCATGGCGGTGAACGCCTCGTGACCCGGTGTGTCGATGAACGTGATCTCGCGTCCCCCGAGGTGCGCCTGGTAGGCGCCGATGTGCTGGGTGATGCCGCCGAACTCGCCGGCGACCACGTC
>JBOGVK010000030.1:0-2208 GCA_050692375.1 Actinomycetota bacterium | reverse complement strand
GCCGTACATCGGTTGGACCCTTTCCGAACGCTCCTCCGCGGATATGGCGACGATCGGGCAGCTGACGTACGACGAGCTTCAGCCCGGCGACCTGATGTTCTATGACGGCGACGGGGACGGTCGTGTCGACCACGTCGACACGTTCATCGGCAACGGTTGGGCGCTCGACTCTTCGAGCACGCCTGGCGGCGTAACGATCATGTGGGTCGGCGACGGCTGGTATCGGGACCATTTCGTCCACGGCCGTCGAGTGCTCCCGCCGGCCGTGCCTTAGCGCCCGCCCGAGCTCGCGTCTGCGTCGCGATCCAACTCAGCCTGCAACATTTCGCGTTCGTGCTCGGTGAGAGGACGAGAACGATCTGCCTGCGGGTCGCGCGGGACGATCACCGATTCGGCTTCCGCCGCCATCACGCCATCGCTCGTCACGATCTCCTCGCGGGTCGCGATACTCGATCGACCGACCGAGGCGACACGACATCGAACCAGGATCTCGCCATCGGCCTGTGTGAGCTGGCGTCGGTAGTCGATGCCGATGTGCGCGAGCACGAAGTCCCAGCTTCCGTCGGCCGCGTCGAACAGCCCCTGGACCCACGCATCGCGGCACTCTTCGAGATAGGTGAGGTACACGCCATTGTTCACATGGCCGTAGGCATCCATGTCGCGCCAGCGGATCTGGATGCGAACCTCGCGCATGAGCTAGGGCTGCTCCGGGTTCATGTTGCCGGATCGGAAGCCCTCGAGATCGAGGGACACGAAGCGGTAGCCGAGAGCTCGGATGCCCTTCACGACCTTCGCCCGGACGTCGGGCGCCGCCAGCCGCGCGACGTCGGCGACCTCCACTTCGATGCGAACGAGGTCGCCGTGCACGCGCACGCGGCACTGCCGGAACCCGAGATCCTTCAACAGCCTTTCGGCACGTCCCACTTTCGAGAGCTCCTCCACCGTGATCGTCACCCCGAACGGGATCCTCGAGGCGAGGCAGGCCGACGCCGGCTTGTCCCATGTGGGGATCGCCAGCCGATGTGCCGCCTCGCGCACCTCCGACTTCGTCATCTCCGCCTCGACGAGCGGATGCCGCACGCCGTGCTCCTCGGCGGCCGCGAGGCCGGGCCGGAAGTCCCCGAGGTCATCGAGGTTCGCACCGGACACCACGACCGGGAAGTCCGTCTCTTCCGCGACACGGGCGAGCACGTCATAGAGCTCGTTCTTGCAGTGGTAGCAACGATCGGTTCCGTTCGCGAGATACGCCGGACTCTCCGCCTCCCGCGTCCTGACCGTCCGGTGATGGATACCTAGCTCTCCTGCAACCCGACCGGCCTCCTCGGCCTCACCAGGAGGGAGCGACGGAGACACGGCGGTAACGGCAAGCGCTCGGTCCCCGAGGGCGCGCACCGCGACCGCCGCGACGAGCGTCGAGTCCGTTCCCCCGGAATAGGCGACCACGGCGCCGCCGGTCGACGCCAGGATCTCGTGGAGGCGGTCGAGTTTGCGGCCCACATCGGTGCTCACCATCAGGGCGATTGTCCCACGACGGGCAGACGGCCCCGGACGTCGGAACGGCCCGGATGGGGATCCGGGCCGTTCCTTCGGAGAGAGGGGCTCCAACGGTTGGTTCGTTGAACCTCCCAGCAGGGTTCATCTCGATTTGTGTCGAAGATGTGACCACCAGATCCCCCCTGCCCGGCACCCGCAACGCGAAAGGGGCCCGAGGGCCCCTTTCGAACGGTGGTCCGGCTTCGTGGACTCAGAAGTCCATGTCCCCGCCGCCCGGCATCGCCGGTGCCGCGGATGCCTTCTCGGGCTTGTCGGCGACGACCGCCTCGGTCGTCAAGAACAGCGCACCGATGCTGGCAGCGTTTTGCAGCGCGGAACGCGTCACCTTCGTCGGATCGATCACGCCGAACTTCAGCATGTCGCCGTACTCGCCCGTCGCGGCGTTCAGACCGAAACCGGGGTCGAGCGCACGGACCTTCTCGACCACCACGCCGCCCTCGAGGCCGGCGTTGAACGCGATCTGCTTGATCGGCTCCTCGAGCGCGCGACGCACGATCGACGCCCCCGTCAGTTCGTCGCCCTCGAGGTCGACCTTGTCCAGCGCCGACTGCGCATTGAGCAGCGCGACACCGCCGCCGGGAACGATGCCTTCCTCGACCGCGGCCTTTGTCGACTGCACCGCATCTTCGATGCGGTGCTTCTTCTCCTTGAGCT
>JBOGVK010000029.1:0-18496 GCA_050692375.1 Actinomycetota bacterium | reverse complement strand
GCGATAGCTACCTTGATCATGCCCCGTCCTCCGTCCGCGCCCGGGACGCGGTTCGCATCATCCTAATCGCTCGAAGAGCCCGTTCAGAAGATGTACCACCAGTTCATGAACAGAACGGCGAGCAGGCTATAGCCCATCGCGAAGCCCGTGACGATCGCGGTATGCGATATCCGACGTCGTTCGACGGCATCGGCCATCACCCAGAACGCCGGGAAGATCACCACGACGAACCTCGGCATGGACAGGAGCGGCCGAGACGGGAACGGGTAGGACAACGGGATCAGGATGCTTCCGATGCTGTAGACCAGGTACGGCCGGGGCAGGCGCCGGAGCCCGGCCACGACCGCCACGATCACCACGCCGACGACCAGCACGTCGATGATCCAGTAGCCCGGATCCTGAACACCGAGTCCTCCGAACGCCATCTGGATCGCTCGCCAGAGCGTGGACAGCGGGGAGGAGAGCTGCCGCTGCCAGTTCGCCTGTGCATGGATGGGGGCAAGAGCCTCGCCATGGGCGACGCCCCACCACCCGAGGTAGGCGAGAGGACCCAGGAGGACGGCCGCGCCACCGGCGACGCGGATCCACAGGCGTCCACCATGCGCGCGGTGCTGTTCGAACGCCATGACGATCAACGCCGGCGCCAACACCACGCCGATGCTTCGGGTGAGCGCGGCGAGCGCCCCCGCGAGCGCCGCAGACGCCCACCGATCCCGCCTCGCCTGCCGGAACGCGATGAGCGTCAGCAACAGGAACACCGACTCGCTGTAGGGAGCGAAGAAGAAGAACGCCGTCGGGAAGACGGCGAGGTAGACGATCGTCCGGCGGGCGACGGATACGGAGAGCTCGCGGACCGTCAGATCGTAGAGGACCAGCAGCGATCCGAAGAACGCGAGGTTCGACACGAGCGTGGCGGCTAGCAGTGGATGGCCTCCGACGACCCACGAGACGGCCCGAACGAGCGATGGAAAGAGCGGGAAGAACGCGGCGCTGCCGTCGGCCCGGGCATATCCCGTGGTCGCGATGCGCAGGAACCACAACGCGTCTTGGCGTTCGAGGGCGGTGAAGACGTTGTGCCACGCGTGGCCGATCGGTGGCGCGATCCAGCCCGGAACGTTCACGGCCTCGCGCGCGGGGAAGAGCCCGGAGGCGAGCGCAGCCAAGACGATCAGCCCGACCCGGATCCCTACGAAGACGATCAAGCATGGGCGGAGCCCGTCACGCAGACGAGGACCGGTTCTCGTTGCCGTCGGTTCGCTCACGCGGGCGCTCTGGCCTCGGCGAGCTGGTCTACGACCATCAAGTGGTCCAGTTGAGCGAGATCCGACGATGGCCGGCGGATCCACGACACCACGCACCACACCAGGATCGCCGTGCGCGCCGCGATCGCGATCTCGAAGACGCCGAACGGCAGTCCACCCACACCCGACAACCGGCCGAAGAACGAGAATCGGCTGACGAACACGGCGACGTCGACTGCCTCGAACGCGAGGAACGCCGGCAGCTCGACCACCCCTAACGCGAAGAACGGCAGCAACCACAGTCCGTACTGCGGCGAGTACACCTTGTTTGAGAGTAGGAAGAGCACGAGCATCGGGAACGCTAGGCTCCATCGGGCGAAGGTGGGTTCGCGGCGGCGCTTCCACAGCCACACCAGAGCGAACGACGTCATGAACAGCACGAGGGACAACACGTTGATCCGGGACGTGTCGTCGCAGATGGCTGCGACGTGGACATGATTGCAGCCGATGTACCAGAGGCTGTCCCAGTCGGCCCGCCGAGCGGCGTTGAACCGGAAGAACGTCGACCAGCCCGACGGGGACGCGAGGGCGAACGGCAGGTTCACGACGAGCCAGGTGCCGACCGTGGCCCAGCCGATCTTGATCGCCGCGTCGGGCTCTCGATCGCGCAACCGATGTGCGATCAGCGGCACCGCTAGCATCACCGGATAGAGCTTCGCGGCGGCGCCCAGGCCGAGCAAGATGCCTGCGAGGCCGTCTCGCCGCCGCGCGAAGGCGACCAGCGCGCCCGTGGCGAACGCCACGGCGAACAGGTCCCAGTTCATGAACCCGTAGATGAGCAGTGTCGGGGCCAGCGCGAACCTGAGCGCCTTCCCGCCCAGCATGTAGAGGAACGTTGCGATCGCGGCCGCGCAGATCCACAGGAGGATCGCGTTCGCGGTGAAGAAGCCCGCCGCCGTGCTGCCGCCGATCCACTCGGCCACCCGCATGAAGTACATGGTGAGCACCGGGTATTCGTCGCATTGCCCGCCCGTTTCCAGACACGCCTGGAGGAACGGGAGCCGTCCTGCAGTGAGCTGCTCGGTCTGGAGCAGCGGCACGACGTCGGAGTAGCAGAACCGGCGATACTGTCGCCCGTCGCCCCAGTCTCCGGACGCGCAGGGAGCCTTGAGTGCGCCACCGAGGATCAGGGTCGCGCACGCGCAACCCAAGACGAGCAACAGGCTGACGGGGCGAGCGACGCGCTCCACGCGGGGCATCCTAGCCCGACCGGTCGCCCTGGACCGTGCGAGCGAACACTCGTAGAGTGGATGGTCGTGAGGTATCGGGTTGAGCAGCTCGCCGCAGCGTGTGACGTGTCCGTCGATACGGTGCGCTACTACCAGACGCTCGGACTTCTCCCCGTGCCGGTCCGGGAGGGCCGCGTCGCTTGGTACGGCGCAGAGCACGCCGACAGGATCAGGGAGGTACGCGCGCTCCAGCGCAAGGGGCTCACGCTCGCCGCGATCCGGCGGGTGGTGCAGGGAGCACTCGGGCCGGCCGACGCCGATCTGGCCGCAGCGGTCGCGGCCGCCCGCGGCGCCGACGGGCCCGACGAGCTCCTGACGCTCGAGCAGTTCGCGGATCTGAGCGGTGTGCCCGCTTCGTTGATCCAGGCCGTCGAGCGCGAGGGGATCCGTTTGGGTCGGTCGGTCGACGGCGAGGAGCGATACACCTCCGCCGACATCGAGTTGGTGAGGACCGCGCTGCGGCTATTGGACTTCGGGTTGCCGCTCGGGGATCTCTTGACGCTCGCCCGTGACGCAGACGCGGCGATGCGCGGCCTGGCGGAGAGCGCCGTCGAGCTCTTCGACGAGCACGTCCGCAAACCGATCCGCGACACGGCCGGCTCGGATCGGGCGGCTGCCGAGCAGATGGTGGCCGCGTTCGGCGAGCTCCTGCCGGCCGTGACGCAACTGGTTTCCCATCATTTCCGTCGCGTCCTGCTCGAGACGGCTGATGCGCACATCGAACGTGTGGGCGACGACGAAGAAGTACGTGCGGTGCGCGCGGGCATGGAGCAATGAGCGTGACGAGCATCCGCGACCTGCCGTTGCCGGAGGGGGAAGAGAAGCGTCGGGCCGTCCGGTCGCTCTTCGATACGATCTCGGGGCGCTACGACCTGGTGAATCGCGTGATGACGTTCGGTATGGACGTCGGCTGGCGTCGACGTGCCGTTCGCGAGCTGCGCCTACCCGGCGACGCACTGATCCTCGATCTGGCGTGCGGGACGGGAGATCTTTGTTCCGAGTTGCAGCGGAACGGCTATCGGGCGATCGGATTCGACTTCTCCGCCGGGATGCTGAAGGCCGCGACGACGTCGGCGCCCCTGGTGCAGGCCGACGTCTTGCGGTTGCCGGTCTCGGACTCGGCAGCCGACGGCGTGACCTGTGGATTCGCGCTGCGAAACGTCGTCGACCTGGAGTCGTTCTTCACGGAGCTTGGCCGTGTGGTGAGGCCGGGAGGGCGGATCGCGTTGCTCGACGTGAGTGAGCCAGACGGACGTGTCATGCGCGCGGGTCACGGCGCGTACTTCCGTCACGTGGTCCCGCGGATCGGCGGTTTGCTCTCGAACGCCTCGGCCTACGCGTATCTCCCGCGCTCGATGGCGTACCTGCCCTCCGCGCCCGAGATGCTCGCGATGCTCCGTGACGGCGGCTTCCCGGATGCGACGCGTCATCAGCTGTCGGGAGGGATCGCCCAGCTGCTGGTCGGGACGCGGACGTGAGCAGCTCGGAGAGCCTTCGCGGATGTCACGTGCGGGCGGAGCGCGTGGGTCCGGCGTTCGATCTTCTCGCGGGCTATGGGCCATCGGGGTGCTTCATGGAGCGCTCCGGGCTCGGCGTCGCCGGCGCAGGTCGGGCGACCGCCGGGTTCCCCATCGCGCTCGTCGGGAGCCAGGCGGGAAGCCGGCGGACCACGTTGAAAGAGCTGTTCGGTGGATGCGAGATGGGCGCCATCGAACCCGGAGCTCCTCCGCCGCTGTTGTTCGGATCCGTTCCGTTCGACGTCCAACGGTCCGGCACATTCTTCATCCCCGCCCGCACGATCCGCCGGGACCGCGACGGGGACACATGGGCGATCGACGTGGCCCGCGACGGGGAGTTCCAGACGCAACTCCCCGCCGGACCATCCAGGCCCGGGGCGCCGAGCGCTCCGTTCTCCGGCATGCAGCTGTTCCCGGAACCGCTCCCCGACGAGTACGAGCGCGCGGTCGGCGTCGCCGTCGAACGGATCCGCGCCGGGCATCTGAAGAAGGTCGTGCTGGCGCGCACGCTCCGCGTCGAGGCGAAACGCGAGCTCGACCCGCACCAGTTGTTGCGCAGGCTCCGTGCGGTCGAGCCGGCCGGGTATACCTTCGCGATGCATCTCGAGGAAGGAAGAACCCTCGTCGGTGCGAGTCCTGAGCTCCTGATCTCTCGGTTCGGCCGTGAGGTCCGAGCCAACCCGCTCGCCGGTACGGCCCCGCGGTTCGGTGATCCGAACGAGGACCGGGCGGCCGCCGAGGCGCTCGGGTCGTCGGCGAAGGACCGTCAAGAGCACGCGATCGTCGTCGAGGACGTGTTCCGGGTCCTGCATCGACTCTGCGACGAGCTCCATTACGACCGAGATCCGCAACTGTTGGCCACCGCCAACGTCTGGCATCTCTCGACCCGGTTCCGCGGAACACTCAAGCGGTCGGTGCCCGACGCCCTGGAGCTGGTCACTGCGCTGCATCCCACCCCGGCGGTCTGTGGCGAACCTCGGGAAGAGGCGATGCGACTCATCCGCGAGCTGGAACCGGTGTCCCGCGACGCCTACGCGGGTGCGCTCGGGTGGATGGACGCGAACGGCGACGGCGTCTGGGCGCTCGCTCTGCGTTGCGCCGAGCTTCGCGGGGACACCGCTCGCCTGTATGCGGGCGCCGGGATCGTCGCGGACTCCGATCCTGCGGCCGAGCTCGACGAGACCGAGCGCAAGTTCCGGGCTTTCCTCGATGCGTTGCGTTGGGGGTGATGCTCGATGCCGACACCCGCGACGTCGATCGAGGTCGAGGGTCGCGAGATCCGTGTGTCGAACCCCAACAAGGTGCTGTTCCCCGCGATCGGCGTCACGAAGATGGAGCTCGTCGAGTACTTCCTCGCCGTGTCTGACGCAGCGCTGATCGGGTGCCGCGACCGGCCGACGATCATGCACCGGTTCCCGAACGGCGTGGACGGCGAGCCGTTCTATCAGAAGCGTGTGCCGACCCAGCGGCCCCCGTGGGTGCAGACGGCGACGATCACGTTCCCGAGCGGACGCCATGCGGAGATGATCGCGCCGGCCGATGCTGCGCACCTGGCGTGGATGGCGAACCTCGCGTGCTTCGACGTGAATCCGTGGCCGGTGCGGCGCGACGACGTCGACCATCCCGACGAGCTCCGCGTGGATCTGGATCCGACGCCCGACGTGCCGTGGGACGACGTTCGCCGGATCACGCTCGTGGTGCGCGACGTACTGGAGGAGCACGGAGCCGTCGGGTTCCCGGCCACGTCCGGCAAGCGCGGGATGCACCTGGTCGTGCCGATCGTGCGCGAGCACGGGTTCACCATGGTGCGTCGCGCGGCACTCGCGCTGGCGCGCGAGGTCACGCGACGCGCACCCGGTGTCGCGACCGCGGCGTGGTGGAAGGAGGAGCGGCAAGGCGTGTTCGTGGACTACAACCAGAACGCGCGCGACCGGACCGTGGCATCCGTCTACTCGGTGCGACCGGTGCCGGACGCACGCGTGTCGACGCCGCTCACGTGGGACGAGGTTCCCGACGTGGATCCGTCCGTCTTCACGATCCGGACGGTTCCCGACCGCCTGGCGTCGATCGGCGATCCCGGAGCCGGCGCGGATCCGACCGAGCGGTCGAGCCTCAGCGGACTGTTGGACCTCGCCGCGCGCGACGAGGCCGGTGGGCTCGGGGACGCGCCGTGGCCGCCGCATTTCCCGAAAGGCGACAGCGAGCCGGTGCGTGTGAACCCCTCGCGCGCGCGGAAGGTGGCCGAGTGGGAGGCCTCGCGTCGCGCAAAGAAGGGTCAGGACTAGCCGAGCGCCAGCTGTTCGAACGTGCAGCTCTTCGGGTCGCGGTCGGTGCGCCAGCGGAGGATCGACGCCGAGTGTCGGAACCGGCCACCCTGAAGACGCTCGTAGCGAACCTCGCAGACGAGCTTCGGTTCGAGCGTCACCCATTCGGTGTCGCGACCGGCGCTCCAGCGGCTGGGGCCGCCGGGACTGCGACCTTCCCCGAAGCCCTCACCGCCGACGAGCGGCTCGAGCGTCTCGCGGAGCTCGCGTCGTTCCTTCGCGCGGAACGCAGACGTGTGACCGACATATTGCAGCCTGCCTTCGTTGTCGTAGAGACCGAGCAGCAGGCTGCCCACGCCATCGCCGTTGCGCTCCACGCGATATCCACCGACCACGCAGTCGGCCGTGCGGTGATGCTTGACCTTCACCATCACTCGTTCGCCCTCGACGTAGCGTTGCTCGGCGCGCTTGGCGACGATGCCGTCCTGCCCAACGCCGTCGACGTCGGCGAACCAACGCTCGGCCGTCTGCGGGTCCGCGGTCTGCGGCGTGAGGATCAACGCCGGCCCGGGATGCAGGCCACCGGGGGAGTCGGGAGCGAGCTCGGCCCCGAGCCGCTCGATCAGCCCCACGAGCGCCGCGCGGCGCTCGTCGGTGTGGAGAGGTCGGACGTCGCGACCGTCCAGTTCCAGCAGATCGAACGCGACGAGTGTCGCCGGGATCTCTCCGGCGAGCTTGTTCACGCGGGAGGCCGCCGGGTGCAACCGGAGCTGCAGCGTCTCGAAGTCCATCACGCTGTTCGCGATCATCACGATCTCGCCGTCCATGACGTAGGTGGCGGGCGGCTGACCCGCGAGCAGCTCCACGAGCTCCGGGAAGAACCGGCCGAGCGGACGGTCGCCGCGCGAGTCGATGCGTACGCCGTCCGCATCGCGTGTGACGATCGCACGGAAGCCGTCCCACTTCGGTTCGTACCGCCAGCCGTCGCCAAGGGGGAGGTCCTCCTCCGACTTCGCGAGCATCGGTTTGGTCGTGGTCATGCGAGGTCCATCATCCACGACGCCGTACATTGGGCGCCATGCCCGATCGGAGCGCCGTTCGCATCGAACCATGGGCGGCGGGCGACCTCCCGCTCTTGGAGCTGCTGCTGGGCGACCCGGCCATGACGGAGCACCTGGGTGGACCGGAGAGCCATGACCAGCTCGTGGAACGCCAGCAGCGGTACGAGCAGATCGGCGACCTGGGTACGGGCCGGATGTTCAAGATCATCGACGAAGCCTCCGGAGAGGCGGTCGGCTCGGTCGGTTATTGGGATCGCGAGTGGGGTGGCGAGACGGTGTACGAGACGGGCTGGTCTGTCATCCCGGCGTTCCAGGGCCGAGGCATCGCGAGAGCGGGGACCGCGTTGGTCATCGACGCGGCCAGGGCGGAAGGGACGCATCGTTTCATGTACGCGTACCCGTCGGTCGACAACCCGCCGTCGAACGCGATCTGTCGGAAACTGGGCTTCACCCTGCTCGAGGCTCGTGTGTTCGAGTATCCACCGGGGCACCCCATGCAGTGCAACGTCTGGCGTCTCGACCTCTTCGCGACCGACTAATGCGACTGTCGTTCCCGCTCCACGAGCACACGGCGCAGGATCTTGCCCGATAGCGACCGTGGGATCTCGTCGATGAATTCGACGCGACGGACCTTCTTGTAGGACGGGACGCGCTCCGACACCCACGACATCAGCTCGCCCTCGGTCACGTTGGCGTCGGCGCGCTTCACGACGAAGGCCTTCGGGACCTCGCCCGCTGTGTCGTCCGGAGACGGGATCACCGCGGCGTCGGCGACGGCGGGATGCTGGACCAGCAACGCCTCGAGCTCCGCGGGCGGCACCTGGAAGCCGCGGTACTTGATCAGTTCCTTCAACCGGTCAACGACATAGAGGTAGCCGTCGACGTCGACGTGGCCGATGTCGCCGGTTCGGAGCCAGCCCTCACCGGGCAGCGTGTAGGCGTCCGCCTCCGGATCGTTGAGGTACCCCTTCATGACCTGCGGTCCCCGAACCCAGATCTCGCCGTTCTCGTTTGCGGCGCAGTCCTCCCCGGTCTCCAGATCTGCGACGCGGATCTCGGTGTTCGGCAGGATGAAGCCGCTCGATGCCGGGCGCCCTTGGGCCGGATCGCGGGTCGGCGCGCTCATGACCGGCGACGTCTCGGTCAGGCCGTAGCCCTGCAGCACGATGCAATCCAGACGAGCGGCTGCGGCATCACAGACGCTCGCGTCGAGCGGGGCCGCTCCCGACATCACGCGCTCCAGCGCCGACAGGTCGTGCTTGTCGACGGCCGGATGCTTCGCGAGCGCCAGCACGATTGGCGGGACGAGGCACGCGAACGTGACGCGATGTTCCTCCATCAGCCGCAGGAACTCGTCCAGATCGAACCGCGGCATCGTCACCACCGTTGCGCCCTTGCGGAGCGCGAGGTTCACCAGGACGGTCATGCCGTAGATATGGAAGAACGGCAGCACACCGATCATCACGTCGTCCGGTCGGATCTCGATCGCGGCGTCAGACTGCAGCACGTTCGCGACCAGGTTCCGCTGCGTCAGCTGCACGACCTTCGCGAACCCGGTCGTGCCGGACGACATCGGCATGGCGGCGATCGCCTCATCGGTGTCGACGCCGATCGCCGACGATCCGCCTCCGGAGGCGAACAGTGATGAGAACGCCGACGTGCCCTCCACGGCTTCGCCGAGCACGAAGACATCTTCGACGCCGGCGGCTCGTGCGGCCGACAGCGCTCGGTCGAGGAACTGCGGGATCGTCAGCAGGAACCTCGCGCGGGTCGCGCGCAGTTGTTTCTCGATGTCCTCAGCTGACGCGAGCGAATTGATCGTGGTGTTCGCGCCGCCCGCGGTGAGCACTCCATGGAACGCGACCGCGTATTCGGGCACGTTCGGCGAGAAGATCGCGAAGACGTCGCCGGGTCCGAAGCCGCGGGCCGTCAGTCCCGCCGCCAGGGCGCGGGTCATGCCGCCGAGCTGCGTGTACGTGATCGTGCGTCCGCTCGGGCCGTCGATCAGCGCCGGGCGGTCGCCGAACGCCTCCGCGTGCTCCAGGACGAACGTCGGGAGCGTGGTGAGAGGGATCTCGATGTCCGGGAATGGGCTCTTGAACACCATCGCTTTGGGCACGCTAGCCCATCCGCGCCGAGCGCGATCAGCGGTCGATGCGACGCACCACGGGGTCGGGCGGCCGAGTGAACCCGTGCCGCTCGTAGAAGCGATAGGCGTCGTCGGCCGGCCATGCCATGACGAGCACGAAACCTGCTGCTTCGCAGTGCTCGACGACGGTCTCCAACAACTGTGACCCCAGTCCCTGGGAGCGGTGCTCCGGCTCGACGTAGGCGTTCGTCAAGTAGCCGATCGGCCGAGGCTCGCCACGACCGGGAGCCGGCACACGCGCAATGGTCTGGAGCCACATGGCGCCGACGAGCCGACCTTCGGCCCCGGCGACCCAGGCACGCCAGTCGTCGCTCGTGAGGGCGTCGGTCGCGAACGTCGTGAACCGCCCCACAAACCCATCGGACGACTCGCCGTGCGGCCCCTGCTCGCTGTAGAGCTGCCACCGCAGGCGCGCCAGCTCGGGGATGTCGGCAGCGATCGCGGATCGGATCGTGGCGGTCACGCGGCGGCGATCCGCCGGGCGAGCCAACGCGCTCCGTTGGCGAAGAGCACCGCCAAGACCAGGCCGGCGACCACACCGGGGAGCAAGCTTGGGTCGTAGATGCCCGCACCCGAGTAGTTGATGCCCAGGATGTTGCTGCAGACCGTGTGAGCGACCGGGTGGTAGGAACTCTGCGTCATCGTGCAATCCAGCGGCACGATCAGGATGTAGCCGAGTGTGAATCCGACGATGGCCGCGACCCCTGCGGCGACGACTCCGGGTTCGTGCCGGCGCCGCGCCACGATCGCCAGCATGATCCCGAGCAGAAGGAACGGCATACCGATGCTCAAGATCCCGAGGAACCCGAACCCGATCAAGAAGACTGCGAGCGCCCAGTACGCCACCGCTCCAGCTCGGTTGTGCGTCTCCACAGAACCTCCCCGACCAGCGTAGCCTCAGTCGTGCGCGGCCGCGTAGTCTGATGCGCCGAGGAAGTGCAGCGACACGTACGGCTCGTCGCCGACGACCCAGCTGTCATGTCCGGGCGGGATGGCGAACAGGTCATCCGGTTCCATCACGAACTCCCGGCCGTCGTTCATCGAGCACATCGCGCGACCGGACACCACCAGACCGAGGTGCTCGACCTCACACGTCGCTGTCCCGGTGATCGCGCCCACGTGCTCCGACCACTTCCAGCCGGGTTCGTACTTCGCACGACCGATCGTCATGCCGCCGATCCGCACGACCTCGAACGTTCCCTTGTCGAACGTGCGCACCTCGTCGGCGTTCTCGAACCGCTTGATCTCGAGCTCCACTGCGGGCCTCCTTCCGCGGACAGCGGAAGGCTACGCGAGCGCCGCGTCGACGGCCGCTTGGACCTCGGCGTGGCGATCCACGTTCCGTTCGCGATCCGACGGGACCTCGACCACGTGGACGCCTCCGGCGGCGGCGGCCCGCTCCACCGCGGGGATCAGCTCGTCGGCGCCGGTGATCTGCGTGTGACCCGCACCCGCGGCTGCGCAGAGTGCACCGATGTCCAACCTATGCGGTGTCGTGAACAGATAGCCGTGCTCGGGGAGCTCGTGCTGTGGCAGGAATGAGAACACTCCGCCGCCATCGTTGTTCGGCACCACGAAGACGGCGTCGAGACCGCGCCGCGCGCTCCACAGCAGTGAGCCCGCGTCGTGCAACAGCGTGAGATCGCCGCAGAGCGCATACGTCGGCGCGCCGCTCGCCGCGACTCCCAGGACGGTCGACACGAACCCGTCGATCCCGCTGGCGCCGCGGTTGGCGAGCACGCGGAGGCCGTCACGGGGCGCCATCGCGTAGTCCAGGTCGCGGATCGGCATCGATGAACCGACGACGAGCGTCGCGCCATCGGGGATCGCGGCGGCGAGATCGCGCGCCACGCGGCCTTCGTACGGTTCCTCCCATGCGTCGTAGAGCTCGTCGATCGTCCGCCTGGCGAGACCGTCGGCCAGGAACCATCCCTCCGCCCACGCGTTCGTGGGTCGAGGTTCGAACCGATCCACGAGTGCCGTCGCGAACACTTCCGGATCGATCTCGAGCCTCCACGACCGACCCTCGGGGTCCGGTTCCGGGTGGTGATCGTCGACGACGACCAGTCGCTTGGCGCCCAGCGCCAGCCGTTGCGAGGCGCGTGTCGTCGGCGTGGCACCGACCTGAAGGACCACATCGGGAGACATGGCCCGCATGAACGCATCGCTCGACAACGACGCCTGCCCTGCGGTCAAGACGCCGGGGACGCGAGCTCGCGAGATCGGCTCCGCGAAGATGGGCCAGCCGAGATGATGGCCGAGCGCGAGCACGCTCATGGGCGGTTCGGGCATCGATCCGATGAGGATCGCGCCGCGCTCGGTTGCCAGCTCACGGTCGGCTCGATCGAGGTCCGCACGGCGCACTGGGCCGGAGTGGGTCGCGCGCGCCATGCTCACGACGCTCCTCGTCGAGATCGACACGTCCTCCGGCATGAGCGGTTCCTCGAACGGGAGGTTCACGTGAACCGGCCCGGGAGGGGTGTCGAGCGCCGCCGAGACGGCTCGGTGACCGATCTCGCGCCAGGTGGCCGCGTCGGCGTTTTCCGCCGGGACCGGCGCATCCACGAACAGCCGCACGTACCTCCCATAGAGGTCGGTCTGGTCGATCGTTTGGTTCGCGCCCGTGCCGCGCAGCCGGGGCGGACGATCTGCGGTCAGCACCACGAGCGGCACCCGTGCCTGGGAGGCCTCCACCACCGCGGGGAAGAAGTTCGCGGCCGCCGTGCCGCTCGTGCACGCGATCGCGACCGGCCGCCCGGTCGCCTTCGCGATCCCGAGCGCGAAGAACGCCGACGCGCGCTCGTCCAGGTGCACGTGGACCTCGACGTCGAGGCGGCGCGCGAGCGCGAGCGCGAGCGGCGTCGACCGCGATCCGGGCGACACGCAGGCATGCTGCATCCCACCGCGGACGAGTTCGTCGACCAGTACCGAGACGCATCTGAGCGAAACATCGCCGGCGCCCATCAGAGCTTCGGCACGGTGTTCACCACGAAGGGGATGTGGGACAGGGCAAGGCCGAGCGCCAGGAGGAGTCCGCACGCCGCGTGCATCGCGGCGGTCCCGGTCAGCACGGGGATCAGGTCGCGCCCGGTTGCCGTTCCCACGCGTTCCATCGGCCGGATGGCGAGCGGCCAGGCCGCCAATCCGAACAGCGCCCACTGCGTGACCCCCACGGACTCGCTCGCGATGAACACGCCGACGCCGATCGCGATCGTTGCGAACGCCGCCACCACGCACACGCGATAGAGCGTCCGTGTTCGTCCATCGCCCAATCGAACCGCGAGCGTCCGCTTCCCGCTCGTCTCGTCCGTCGGGATGTCGCGGAGGTTGTTCGCCACCAGGACCGCGACGGCGAGGAACCCCATCACCGCGCCGCCCCACCACGCGGCCGCGGGCACGGTCTCGACCATCACATACGCCGAGCCGCACGCGGCCATGAGGCCGAAGAACAGGAACACCATCAGCTCGCCCAGACCGAGGCCCGCGTAGGGCTTCGGACCGCCCGAGTAGAGCAAAGCCGCTCCCAACGCCAACGCACCCACCACGAGGACGAGGGCTGGTGTCGTCGCGAGCGCCAACGCGAGGCCGCACACCGCGGCTAGTCCGAGACAGACTAGTGAGGCAACCAGCACGGCTCGCGGTGACACCGCTCCGCTCGCGGTCAGCCGAGGCGGCCCCAGCCGCTCGGCGGTGTCGACGCCTCGTACCCCGTCGAAGTAGTCGTTCGCGAAGTTCACGCCGATCTGCAGGCCGGCCGCAACCACGATGGCTGCCAGCAGCCGCCACACCACCACGTGACCGGCGGCGGCCACACCCACCGCGACCGGCACCAGCCCGACGCCGAGCGTCCGCGGCCGCGCGCCGCGCCACCAGAGGCGCATGGAGGACCCGCTCACGGGCGTTTCGGGAACCGCGAGAAGTCGGGGGCGCGTTTCTGGGTGAACGCGTCGCGCCCCTCCTGCGCCTCCTCACTCATGTAATAGAGGAGCGTGGCGTCGCCGGCCAGCTGCTGCACGCCGGCCAGGCCGTCCGTGCCCGCGTTCGCGCCGGCTTTCAACAGACGCAGCGCCAGCGGGGAGAACGCGAGCATCTCCCGGCACCACGCGACGGTCGTCGACTCCAACTCCGCGAGCGGCACGACCGCGTTCACCAGCCCCCACGACAGGGCCGTGGCCGCGTCGTACTGCCGGCAGAGGAACCAGATCTCCTTCGCGCGCTTCTCGCCGACCTGACGAGCCAACAGGTTGATGCCGTACCCACCGTCGAACGACCCGACCTTCGGTCCGGTCTGTCCGAACCGCGCATTGTCCGCGGCGATCGTCAAGTCGCAGCACAGGTGCAGGACGTGGCCGCCGCCGATCGCGTAGCCGGCCACCATCGCCACGACGGGTTTCGGCATGCGCCGGATCTGGATCTGGAGGTCGAGCACGTTCAGCCGGCCGATCCCTTGCTCGTCCACATACCCGTCGTCGCCACGGATCTTCTGGTCGCCGCCGCTGCAGAACGCGTCGGGACCTTCGCCGGTCAGAACGATCACGCCGACCGTGGAGTCGTCGCGCGCCATCTCGAACGCTCGGATCAGCTCCTTCACCGTGAGCGGGCGGAAGGCATTGCGGACCTCGGGCCGATCGATCGTGATCTTCGCGATCCCCTCGACAGTCTCGAACCGGATGTCCGTGAAGTCGCCGGAAGGATGCCAGGAAACGCCGCTATCCATAGGACCGATCACTCCTAGAGCGTACGCTCGAACGTTCCGCTAGCCTACCGGACGTGAGCCGGTACCTGGGCGCGTCCCCTGGCTTCGTGGTCGCGGTCGATCTGCCGCCGGGCCCCGCCTGGCTGGACGTGATGACCGAGCTGTGGGCCGAAGGAGCGGCGATCCTTCCCCTCGATCGGCGACTCACCGCGCGGGATCGGCGAGGCATCGTCGACCTCGCGCGTCCGGCTTCGGTCGTGACCGCCGATGACGAGGTGCTGTTCGCCGACCCCGAGCCGCTTGATCCCGAACGCGCGGGCCTCGTGATGTCGACCTCCGGAACGGCCGGCCGGTTCAAGCTCGTCGAGCTCTCCCGAACCGCCGTCTCGGCTGCGGTCGGATCGTCGTTCGTTGCGCTCAGGACGACGAACTCGCCGATGGCGCTCGAGCCATCCGAGCCGTGGATCTGCTGCCTCTCGCCCGCGCACATGGGAGGCATGATGGTGCTGCTGCGTCGCCTCCTCTTCGACACGCCGGTGATCGTGCTCGAACGGTTCGACGTGCAGGCGTTCGCTCTCGGCCGGATCTCGCCGGGCGCTCACGTTTCACTGGTCCCAACGATGCTCCACCGATTGGTCGATGCGCTCGACGATCTCTCGCACATCGGGGTCCTGTTGGTCGGCGGCGGCGGCCTCGACCCGGAGCTCGGTCGGAGAGCCGCCGAGCGCGGTGGCCACGTGGTGTCGACCTACGGCCTCACCGAGACGTCCGGCGGCATCGCCTACGACGGAAGGCTCTTCGAGGGCTCACGTGCGCGGACCGGAGCGGCCGATGAGATCGAGCTGCTCGGGCCCACCCTGATGGAGGGCTATCGCCTGGATCCTGCGGCCACGGCTTCCGCGTTCACGCTCGACGGCTGGCTGCGCACCGGCGACGCGGGTGCGGTCGAGGACACGGGACACCTTCGCGTCCATGGTCGCCTTGACGATACGATCAGGGTGGGCGCCGAAACGGTCTGGCCGCAGAAGGTCGAGGCCGCCCTCGCGGATCACCCGAAGGTTTCCGACGTGGCGGTCGCGGGACGGCCCGATCCCGAGTGGGGAGCACAGGTCGTCGCGTTCGTGGTCCCCGCTGCCGCGGCCGATCCTCCGACCCTGGAGGAGCTCCGCGATCACGTCCGAGAGAGCCTCCCTCGGTTCATGGCTCCCCGCGCGCTCGTCCTGATGACTGACTTGCCGCGAACCGTCTCGGGCAAGCTCCGCCGCGGCTCCCTGCCCTGACCGCCTGTGTCGGGGATAACGAAGGCCCGAGCCCGGGAGGGGTGGGCTCGGGCCTCCGATCTTGTGCGGGATCACCGAGGGGGTGGTGATCCCACGACGCGGCTCCGCTGCCAAGGGGTCCGCATCGAAGTCTTCGGCGCCATCTCTGGTAGGGGTTGATACCCCGGAACGGGTAATGGCCGAAGGTCCTGGTATCGCATCACCCTCTCTCTAGAAGAAGATCTTGGGTCCGCCGGGCAGCGTGATCGCCGTCCCGGACATCGGGTTGCCCGCGGCGTCATAGGCCGCGGTGTTCGGGGTCCACGTCGGGGTCGTCGCGACCGTCACCGTGTTGATGTTCCCCGGTACGTTCGGCGCCCCCAAGATCACCGTGACGGTATTGCCGAGCATGGTGATGGTCGAGTTCGGGAACAGCGTCGTCGCGTTCACGTAGTTCCGTTGTAGATACACCGTGCCGAACGGCAGCGTCGTCACGCCCGCGGCGTTGCGGAGGCGGAACCGAGCATTGCCGCCCCCGTTGGAGATCCGCGCGGTCACCGTGATCGGCGATCCGCCGTTCCATCCAGCGATCAGCGACTCGGGGTCGATCGGTTCGTTCCACGTGTAGGTCACGATGTCGCCCTGCTCCGCGCGACCGGCGATGCCGCCCGCCTTGTTGGTCGTGGTCCAGCTGACCGGCAGTGGGATCGTGTTGTCCACCGTGACGGTGAACCCGGCCTGCGTCTGGGAGTTCGGCGTCGGCGCGACGATGTCGGCCATCGTGAACGAGTAGGTCTTGATCCCGGCCGCCATCGGGTTGATCGCGTTGCGCACCGCGCTCCGGTAGTTGTAGAGCACGCCCTCCACCGAGAACGCGCCGGCAGCCATCGCGACGGCGGTTCCTCCCGTCGAGAAAGCCGAAACATCGGCGGTGACGGTGTCCACACCAGCCGGCGGGTTCCCGCCATCGTCGATCTGGGCGTACACGAAGAACTGTCCGCCTTGACGGATCTTCCCGCCGAAGTATCCCGGGGTCTTAGCCACGACCGTCCTCGTGACGTGCGGCGGTTCCCAGTCCGCCGCTGTGACGAATCGGTTGGCTCCATCGGTGGTCGTGGCGGAGAACGCCGCGAGTGCCGCTCCGCTAAGGCCGAGAACCATGCCGAGGCAGAGCGGAGCGACGATCCAGGGCCTACGCCACGACTTCATCGGGGAACCTCCGCTTGCGCCGTCCGCCGCCGCCCGGACGTTCGATGCCCTCGTTCGGTTCGGCAGTCGGCTCCCGCCTCGCCGCGGGCTCGTGGGCGCCGCGAGGTCGCCACAGGTTCCAGAGCTCCGACGCCCCGAGGACGAGTGTCGGCGCGACGATGAGGAGCAAGAGCCCGAACATCGAATGGATCCACACCATGAAATACCCGAGTCGCGGCACGTGGAACGCGACCCGTCCGATCGTGCCGTCTACAGGAACCACCCAGTGCTCCGTGTTCGTGTTCGCGTCTCCCTTCGTCACGAACAGCACCTTGTCCTGGAGCACGTGGATCTCGCGGACACGGTGCGTGATCAAGCGATCGTGCAAGAGGGGATCGCGGAACGTGACGATGTCGCCGACGCGCGCGTCCATGGGCGAGATCTGTCGAGCGACGACCACGTCGCCCGTGCCGATCGTCGGCTCCATGCTGCCCGACATCACCGTGAGGCTCTTCGCATGGAAGAGGTTGGGTATCCCGACGGCCATCAAGAGACCGCCGAAGGTACCGAGGAAGATCCACCCCACGAAGAGCGCGGCCAGTCGCGCGTTGCGCTTCATTGGTTCTGGGCCTCCCACGTGAAGCCCACGAGGCCGGTCAGGCCTTGGGCGGCGAACGCGTTCTGCACCTGCACGGTGAACCGGTACACCAGGCTGTCGGCGTTGTTCCATGCCGTCTGGGCGCCGGGGAAGGCCGGGAGACCGTTGGCGAACCCCGTCCGGGCGGTCTTGAAGGCTTGAAGCGTCCCCGCGGCCGAGATCGTGGCCTGCGAGACGAAGTTGGTGCAGTTCGGGAATGTGGTCGCGGCCGGCATCGAGCCCTTCTCCACGGTGATGTTCAAATAGGGATCGAGCGCAGAAGCCGCGGTCGTCGTATAGAGGCTCACGGTGGCCGGCAGTGAGCCCGTATACGTCACGCGGATGCAACGAGCGACGGCGGGCGACGTCGGGAGCTGGTTGGTGACGTTCCACATCACCGTCCCGGCGTCGTTGTCGGCGATCGCGACCGTTCCCGAGGCGTACGCGTTGGCGGTGTTCGACGTCGTGCGCGTGAAGGCCGCGAACGTGGCCCGTCCCGACACGACCGCGATCAGTCCGGTCGCGATCAGCGCGGCGAGGAGGCGGGTCGCGCGGTTCACGGCGACGCCACCTTGGTCACGCGGAACCCCAGGTCGACCTGGACCATCCGGCCCTCGTAGCCGTGACCCGCGTCGCCCGGGATCCACGACTTCAGATCGAACGTGCTCCACACACCCGATCGCAAGGTGACGGAGCTCTGGGTCCAATCGCGGAAGTCGCCGAGCGAGCCGTGGAAGAGTTGCCCGCCATCGGGACCCGTCAACTCCACCCACAGCGTGCTGTCGAGGCCGGGCGTGTCCGGGACGCCTCGCAGTTGCACACGCAGCGGGTACATCGTCTGGTCGAGGATCGTGAACTGCCCCGTGCGGGGATCCGACGCGGGCGTCAGGCCGTTCCCTGAGAGCACGCTCCCGGAATGCCGGACGCCGAGCTCTCCGGTGGGTGCCACGACCATCGAGATATCGGCGCCCAAGACGCCGGCTCCCGCGGGGATCTTCGAGGCGCCGATCACGGTGGCCGCGACGGCCATGCCGAGCAGGAACCCGATGGTCCGTATGCGCTTCGCGGTGCGCTGCGTGTTCCTTCGTCGTTCCACGTCGTGGTCCTCCCGAGACCTCCCTCCGTTCGGAAGGTCCGGGCCTTGGAAGGAGTGATCGGCCCGGACCCTCCGAGGAGGGTTCGGGCGGGTCGCTCG
>JBOGVK010000028.1:0-4405 GCA_050692375.1 Actinomycetota bacterium | reverse complement strand
CGAGCAGATGGAACAGGAACAGCGGCATGTCGCCGTAGGCCACCGCCGTGACGTTCGTGATGCTCGACGCCCCCGTCACGCGCGGGTTGAGCTCTCCGAGGTACATCTCGCCCGAAGACTCGTCGGCCAGGAAGTCGAGCTCGAAATAGCCGCGATATCCCTCCCGTCGCAGTCGCTCCCCCATGGCGAACGTGCGCTCACGTGCCAGCTTGCGCTGCCCTTCGGTGAGTACATCGGGGAAGACGTCGTTGCCGCACCAGCCGCCGTCGTACGGCGTCAGCTCAGGGAACCCGGTGAGCTCGGCCATCAGCGGACCGACCAGTGTGCCGTGCCTGGTGATGACACCTTCGATCGCGCATTCGCGCGGATCGATGCGTTTCATCACCTTGAGGTCCTGGCCGACGATCTCCTCGTGATGCTCTTCCCAGTCGCCCGCCTCGGCGATGAAGAACGTCGTCTGACCGGAGTCGCCGTACGGCGTCTGCACCACCAGGTCTTGGCCCAACCCTGCGCCGCGGGCGATCGAGACGAGCGCCGCGTAGTCATCGGCGCGACCCATCGTGTTGGGAACGCTCGGCACGCCGGCCTCGTTCCCGAGCTCGGTCGTCACGATCTTCGAATCCAACCGATGGCGGAGCGACGCCGACGGGAAGGCGACGTCCAGGCCAAGCTCGCCGGCGAGCTGTTCGGTCTCCTCGTCGAACATCAGGAATACCGCCTTGCCGCCGGGTCCGCGGCGCCCCACGAAGTCGGCGACCTCCTTGTGCCCCAGGAGGTAGTTGCAGATCTCCTCGATCGAGCCGAACTCACGCGGGCTCTGCTCTTTCGATACGAAGACGTTCGGGTGAGATCCGTCGAACGAGTCGTAGTAGTTGATGAACTTGAAGTTGCGCACCCAGCGATCGATCCCGAGCAGGTTGAATGCCGTGGCCGATACGAAGTAGATCGGGGTCTGGTTCGTGCGGAAGAAGTTGCGGATGTCCGCGATCCCGCGGAGCGGTCCTTCCCTCTTCACGGCTGCGGCCTCCTCGAGCGGCGCTGCCCGCCCGCCGGCAGATGCGTCCTCCGCGACCTCCACGCCAGGCGTGCTGCGCTGCAAGCCTCGCACGAGGACGCGAGCGATGACAACGAGGGCGACCAGACCGGCGAGCCAGCCGATCATCCGGCCAGTCCGCACCAATCCCGGATGAACAGGCCCATGACCTGCGCGGTCTGCACGACGGAAGGAAGGTACGCCCGCTCGTCCACGCCGTGCGCCTGCTCGGCATACGGACCGAAGCACACGGCGGGAACGCCCGCGGCTCCGAACACACGAGCATCGGTCGTGCCCGTCGTCGCGACCAGCGCCGGCGGCTCGCCCGCCTGGCGCGTGAATGCGTTCCCGAGCGGGGAGTCTTCCTCGATCTCGTAGCCCTCGCACGCGAAACCCCCGTAGATGACCTGCGAGGGACGCGCGAAGATCTCGGGATCGTCGGCGGCCGTTTCGGCGACGATCCCTTCGATCCGGTCCTGCAGGTTGCGGACGCTCCTTCCTGGATACAGCGCGATGCGATACGAGGTGATGCACTCACCCGGAACCGTCGAGGGCCAATCACCACCGTGGATCTCACCGACGTTCAGGTTGATCGGATGAGTGAATCGGTCGTAGGGCGGAAGCGGACCCGCGTTCATCTCCTCCTCCAGAACACGGAATGCCTTGATGACGGAGAGGCTCTTCTCGATCGCGTTCACCGCGTTGCGGCCCTCGGCCGCGTGCCCCGACACGCCTTCGATCTTCACGCGGAACCACAGGACACCCACTTGTGAAGTGGTGATGGCTGCTCCGAACGGCTCGGCGATCACGGCGGCGTCGGCCGTGTATCCGGCCATGAGACATGCGAGCCTCCCGTTGCCCGTGCATTCCTCCTCCACCACCGATTGGATGTGCACGGCCGCGTGCGGCGCGAGGCCGAGATCGTGCAATCCCCGCACCGCGCCGAGGATCGCCGCCAGCCCGCACTTCATGTCGGCGGCGCCGCGACCGTAGAGCCACCCGTCCTCGCGATCGGCGCCGAAAGGATCGCGCGCGCACTGACCGATCGGCTCGGGACTCACCACGTCGATGTGTCCGTTGAAGATCAAGGATCGCCCGTGATCGACCTCCGCAGGCGACCACGTCGCAACGACGTTGCGTTTCATCGAGACGTCCCAATCGAACGGGGAGTGCGCGGGGTGCGCCCGGATCGCGTCGGCGTCCATCGAAACGTCCACGGGCTCAAGGCCGATCTCGCGCAGGGCTCTTCGCACGACCTCCTGTCCGACCTCCTCCTGGTGCAGCACGCTCGGAGCCCGCACCAGGTCGGCGAGCAGGTTGGCCATCCATTCGGACCGTGCGGCGATCGCATCCAGGATCTCCCGATCCTCGAGCGGCATCTCCCCCCGCGAGCTCGGCATGAGGGAACGGAACGCCACGCCCGTCGAAGGCCAACCCCGTGGGTCGCGCGAGCTGCGTCGTGAGACGACTTCCACCGTAGGCGCCGGCAGGCACCGGGTCGGGCACGGGGTGCATGGGGCCTGAGGCTATCAACGGTTGCCCTCCGCACGGGGAGTTGGGCCGAGGGTTGTTGTTGCTCATCTGCATGTAATGATGTAATCTTCATTCCATGACTAGGACCCGCACCACCTCACCAGATGAGCTTCAGGGCTGGTTCGCCGGCCGCCTGCCCACCGACTGGTTCGCCGGAGTCCCCGACGTCCAGACCGACCGGGACGAGATCCTCGTCGTCGGCACGCTTCCCGATCCCGAGCTTCCGTCCGATGCGTCAGCGGACGCGGTCGCCGCGGCACGCGGCTCCCGGATCGCGGGATTCCGTGAGGACACCCGTATCCAACGTATGCGGATCGCGGACGAGGCCGAGCACCGGTTCGGACGGAAGGTCTCGTGGGGAGCCACCTGCGGCGACCGGACCGTCCTGTTCACCACCGTCTCCACACCGGCGATGACGCGGCTACGGATGCCCGAACGTCGCGTGCTCGACACCCTCGTTGACGCCGGCGTTGCCCGGAGCCGCAGCCACGCGCTGGCGTGGTGCGTTCGTCTGGTTGCCGAACGCCAGGACGATTGGCTGAAGGACCTCCGCGGCGCTCTGGAATCGGTGGAGAAGGTCCGCGCCGAAGGCCCCAAGGACTAGCTCGATCGGCGGACCTCCACCACGACGTTCATCGCTTTCATCACCAGGACATGCTCCCCGGCTGTCAGGTCGTCCGGCGCGCTCTCCCGTCCTAGACGGGCCGTCTCGACTGACCGATCTGGGTAAACGAGGGTGATATCTACATGACTCACCCCGTGCACGTCCCACGGTTTGACCTCGACAACGATCGCTTCCTGCTCACCCAGCACGGGTTCGAGACTACCGCACACGTCGTAGGCTCAAGGTCCGACGGCACACCGCCGACGATGCAAGCATGCCCCGGGGGGAACGCCTGCTCCGTCATCGGATCGTCACGCTCGCGATCGCGACCACGCTCGCCCTGTCGTCCATGTCCGCCGCCGACGCGAAGGGCCGAGACGGGATCGTCTGGTCGGACGTCGACGCCACGTACGCATGGGCGAAGAACGCGATCGACCACGTCGGCGCAACGAACGCATGGATGCGTGACTTCGCGGTCAACGCCGACGGCACCTATCCGTTCCAACCTTCCACGATCGAGACGAGGAAGTACTTCGCCCATGCCGCGGTCCTGGCCCTCGCGCCGACCGAGGTTGTGGACCCCTCGATCACGTTCACCGATCTCGACCCGAGCGACCCGTTCTATCCCGCCGCGAACATCGCGGTGAAGCTCCACTGGATGAAGAAGACCGCGTCGGGGACGTTCGCGCCCGACAAGCCTGTAACGACGACGATGGTGCACCGCGTCCTCGTGCTGGCCCTCGGGCTAGGACCAGCCGCGAAAGCGCTGAATCACCTGCACACCGTTGATGGCGTAACGTTCAAGCTGCCCGCGAACTTCGGCGCACTGCTGCTAGGCATGCGCTTGGGCCTCCGCTACAACAGCTCCGATGACTCGATGGACGTCGGACCGACGACGCCGCTCGATCGGGCGCAGGTCGCGTACTCGATCTATCGCGCGACGACGCAGCCGTCGTGGGATGTGCCGGAACTGCTCGCTCAATACCAGAGCATCGAGCTCCCGTCGCTCACACCGGACCAGCAGCAGATCATTCAGTGGGGCGTGCGATACGTGGGCTTCCCATACGTGTGGGGCGGCGAGTGGGGCTTCTCGAGCTCCGAACCATCGTCGCTCGGCGGACAGCCGGTCGCGGGGTTCGATTGCTCCGGGTTCACTTGGTGGCTCCTACGAGCGAGCGACGGCGGCTACTGGAACGTCTCACCCCCGAGGCCGTACATCGGTTGGACCCTTTCCG
>JBOGVK010000027.1:0-2337 GCA_050692375.1 Actinomycetota bacterium | reverse complement strand
GGCTTCGATCCTGTCGCCGACCTTCACGACCTCGTTCGGATCGACGTCGTGGCGGATCGAGAGCTCCTTGCTCGGGATCACGCCCTCCGACTTGTAGCCGATGTCGAGTAGGACCTCGTCACGATCGATCTTGACGACCATGCCCTCGACGATGTCTCCGTCGTTGAAGTCTCGGAGGGACTCCTCCATGGCGATGACAAGCTCTTCCGGCGTCAGGTCGCGCTCGGGCACGGCCGCCGTCTCGGTGGTGTCTATGGGAACCAACCCCTTCCGCGCACGTGGCGCGCACCGAACCGGCATGTGAGATTTACCGTGGTGCTGATGCGCCTCGCGGCTCAGGGATGGTAGGTGACCGGCCGAAAGGGCGTCAACGCGGGGCGAGCTACTTGCTCACGCCGGGAGACCTCGCCCCGAGGCAGACGTCACCGGAGGACAGAGTCGTCTCCTTCGCCAACGAGCGGTACTTGCCCTTCTTCGATACCCCGGGAGCCGTATAGGTGCCTTGATCGTTCGTGAGGGTGGCTTCAACCGTCTTCCACTTCCCGTGCTCGCGATGCTGGATCTTGACGGGAACGCTCTTGCGGCAGGCGACGAACCCGTCGTCGACATTCACCCGTCCCTTCGCCTTCACGTTCGCCCTTGTCTTCGCGAGCGTGAGGGAGACGTTCCTCGCATGGTCGACGACGAAGTCCGACGTGCTCGAGCCCGTACCGGCCGGGCCGATGACCGCGATCGAGCCCGTTCCCGCACCTGCGGGGACCTTGGCGCTGATCTGCGTCGGTGAGTCAACGGTGAACGTAGCGGCCGGGGTCCCGCCGAATTTCACCGCCGTTGCGTCGATGAAGCCCGTTCCGGTGATGGTGACCGCATCACCGACGCGGCCCGTGGTCGGTGAGAAGGAGGTGACCGCGACGGGACCGGGACTAGGGGTGGGGGTCGGGGTCGGCGCAGTCGTGATATGGAGGCTCCACCCACCAGCGAACGAGCTTGCCCCACCGGAGGGCGTGTCGTCTCCCCCATAGAGGTTCCAGTCGCCGTTCGCGCTCTCCCCGTTGAAGATCGAAAGGGACGAGTTCGTGTTGGAGGTGTCGATGAAGTAGCTCCCCAGGACCGTCGGCCGATACGTTCCGGTCGCCCAGCCCGCGTACTGGGGGATGGTGGTAGCAGCAAGATCGTCGAACGTGAGATCGATGGGGTTCTCAGCATCTCCATAGGAATCGGCCAGCAGCACGGCGTACGAGTTGCCGTCGGGTCCGATGACGATGACGTCGATGTCTTGCCCGGCGAAGGTGGTAAACCCGTGGAGGGTAACCGTGACCTTGGTGATAGTTCCGGTGAGACCGGACACGGCGATGGTCGAGGGGTATGGAGAGAAGAGCCCGCTATCTGGGATGGTGATCGACGTTGTGTTCGAGAAGGTGGTGGCCTGGGCTGGTGCCGCCGCGACACCGAGTATGAGGATCGCGACCGGGATGGGGCTCAACCATGCGAGCCACCGGCCGACAGGAAACCGTGGCCTCTTCACGATGGCCTCCCTCGATCGTCGATCCAGGTGCCCTTGAAGGAGCTACGACGATACTTACGGCCCATCCACAGGTCAAGGCGTTGATCGGAGACTGTGAAGCGACCGGCACTTCCCGATATCGTTAGTGACCTTCGGGGGCGGCCTCGGCCCAGTTCGCGCCCCAGCCGATGTCGGCGCGAAGTGCGACGTCGAGCTTCACGGCGCCCTCCATGCGTTCCTTGACGAGCGCCGCCGCGTCTTCCCCGTTCGCCCGCCCGACCTCGAACACGAGCTCGTCGTGGACCGTGAGCAGCATGTGACAGTCGAGCTCCGGATGCTCCCGCAGCGCGCGGTCCACGTCGATCATCGCGACCTTGAAGACGTCGCTCGCGCTCCCCTGGATGGGCGCGTTCAATGCCTGCCGGCGACCGAGATCGCGCACGCGCGGGTTCGCCGCCTGCAGCTCCGGGATGTGCCGGCGCCGACCGAGCAGCGTCTCGGTGTATCCGTCGACGGTCGCCCGGTCCACCTGGCGATCGAGGTACTCGCGGATGCCCGGGAAGCTCTCGAAGTACGCGTCCATAATCTCCTGCGCCTCGTCGGGCGCGATGTCGAGCCGGGACGCGAGCCCCCACGCGCTGAGCCCGTACGCGAGGCCGTAGTTGACCATCTTCGCGCGCGACCGCAGCGCGGGATCGACCTTGTCCTCCGGCAGTCCGAATACGCGCGCGGCCGTGGCGGTGTGGATGTCGTGGCCGGATGCGAACGCCTCGCGCAAGCCCTCGTCCCCCGACAGATGCGCCAGGATCCGCAGCTCGATCTGCGAGTAGTCG
>JBOGVK010000026.1:0-12362 GCA_050692375.1 Actinomycetota bacterium | reverse complement strand
GGACTGTCTACCTGTGCCCGAGATCGTTACTGAAGACGCCACGATCTACGTCGATGTCGACGAGGGCGGCCTGCCCGTCACCGTCTTCGCGCACGGCCTGACGAACTCTCGGAACGAGCTTGCCGCGTTCACGCCTGCGCTCGACGGCACGAAGGTCCGGTTCGACTTCCGAGGTCATGGCCGTTCGAGCGTTCCCGAAACCGGCTATCGGTTCTCCGACTTCGCGCGCGATCTTGACGCGGTCGCCGCCGAGTACGGCGCCACGCGCGCGGTCGGCACATCGCTCGGCGCTGGCGCCATCACGAATCTCATCGCGCGTGAGCCCGACCGGTTCGAGCGGATCGTGTTCCTGTTGCCGGCGGCGCTCGATGTTCCGCTCGCCGAGCATGGCGACTTCGATCGCACGGCCGCGTTCCTGGAGTCGATGTCGAAGGACGAGGCGATCGCAGCCATCCTGTCGTCGGACGATCGCGTCGAGGCATACGAGCGCGCTCCCTGGCTCCGTGAGTTCGACCTGATGCTCTGGCAGGACATGAACCCGATCGGCGTGGCCCGCGCCATCCGAGAGGTGGTCAAAGACGTAGCCGTCGAAGACCGGGAGCTGCTCCGGCGCGTCAAAGCGCCGACCATGGTCATCTGCCGCGAGGGCGATTCCGTGCATCCCGCAGAGCTCGGCCGCGTTCTGGCGCAGCTCATGCCGAACACCGAGCTGATCGTCTTGCCGGGGGAAGAAGAGCTGATGGCCGCGATCCCGATGCTCGTTGGTCGCGTGAAGGAGTTCCTCGAGGACGGGACCGCGTGAGCGACGGCGACCGCACGTCGCGACGCGCGAAAGATCCGCGCGGTGAGCTCGTCGGGTCGCTGTCGAGCATCGCGATGGCGGTGCTGTTCGCCGCCGTCGTCATCCTGGGCAAGCAGGTCGAGGCCGGGAACCTGCCGTTCGTGATGCTCGCCCTGCGGTTCGGTGGGCAATCGGTGCTGCTCCTCGGCGCGCTGGTGGTGTTCCGCCGTCCCCTCCTGCCCTCCAGGGGTGAGCGGTTGGCGCTCGTGCTGGCCGGCACGATCGGCTACGGCTCGGAAGCTGCGTTCTACTTCACGGCGCTGAACCACGGAAGCGCCGCCGCGATCACGCTACTCTTCTACACCTATCCGGTGTGGGTCATGCTCGTGACGATCGGCCTGGATCGCAAGGCGCCGCCGGCCTCGCTGTTCCTGGCGCTCGCGCTCGCGCTCGGCGGCAGTGCGCTCGTCGTGCTCGGCGGCGGGAAGACGCAGATCGAAACGGTCGGGATCGTGCTCGCGCTCTGCACCTCGTTCGCCTACACCGCGTATCTGGTCAGCACCGATCGGAACGTCCGAACGACCGATCCGCTGACGGCCGCCCTATGGCTCGGCACAGGCGCCGCCGTCGCGAACGTCGTGTACGCATTCGCCTTCAACGCCGTGGTACTTCCCGCCGCCGGCGATTGGTGGCGTCTAGCCGGGATGGCGGCGTTCTCCGCGGGCGCGTTCTCCGCGATGCTCGTGGGGCTGCAGTTGGTCGGCGCCCTCCGCAATGCGATCATCGGCGTCATGGAGCCCCTCACGGTCGCGGTGCTCGCGTTCTTGTTCTTGAGCGAGCCGATCACCGCGTCGATCGCGATCGGCGGTGTGCTGATCCTCGGGGGGGCCGTGTTGGCCATGCTCATCCGCACAACGAGGACCGCGGAGCCACCCGTCTGAAAGACTCAGCGGCGACCCTTCACCATCGCACGCAGTCGCTGCCAGAGCCCGGGCCGCCGCTCGCCTTCCTGATGCAAGTGTCGGATGCGATCCGCCTCTTCAAGCATCTCTTCGGCATCTTCGCCGGCCGTTTGCTTGCCGGTGGGTCCTAACGCGTTGAAGTCGCCGCCCTGCATGAAAGCGAGGGTACGCCTATCGGGCCTGAGCCGGTGGACCACCGACGATCGGGTCCACGTCTGGTATCGCGCGCTCCCGCTCGAACGGAAGCGGACGCGACGGGTCGGGGCCATCGATCTCGCGCGCCAACCTCTGCCCATCGAAGATCGCTTCGGAGATCATCCGCGGCGCCACGCAGTCGCCGATCCGATAGATGGCCTCGATCCCCGCAGCCGAGAGCGCGGGCTGGTCGGCAACCAGTTCGAGGTACAGCGCCTCGTCCGAGACCTGCTGCGTCACGAGCACGACGCCGTCCACGTCGAGCGTGAAGGGCTCCCCGAACTCATCCTCGCCGGCGATCGACCCGGGCGCAATCCGCTCGATCGTCACGCCGCGGCGCATCGTGATGCCCAGCTCGTGCAGGTGCTGCCGCATCATCGGTCCCTCGAGCGTCAGGTCCGAAACGGGCGACACAACGTCGAGCGGCGTGACGAGATGGGTGTCGAAGCCCTCGTTCGCCAACACCTCTGCGATCCCCGGAGCCACGTAGTACCCCTCGGCGTCGTAGACGGCGACCCGCCGGCCGGGGGGGCGCTTTCCTTCTACTGCAACTTGTTCGGGCGTTAAGACGTAGGGGAGGGAGGCGTCGGCGCCCGCGATCGGCTCGTGCGTGTACGCCTGCATCCCGTCGCGCGACCAATGCGAGCCGGTGGCGACGATCACGATCTGCGCGCCGTAGTTCCGCACGGCGGCGGCGGACAGCCGGTTTCCAGTGACGACGACGACGTTCGGCAGCTTGTCCAGCTGGATCCGTCGCCAGTCGACGATGCGGCCCCAGTCCCCGAGCGTGGGAAGCCGACGCACCCATCGCATCCGGCCGCCGATCTCTGCCTCTGCCTCAACCAGGTGGACCGCCTCGAACCCGCGCTTGCCGAGCGTGATGGCGCATTCCATCCCCGCGGGTCCGGCGCCCACCACGAGCACCGCACGATCTGCGTTCGCCGCGCGATCGAAGCGCTCCGGGTGCCACCCGCGACGATGCTCCTCGCCGGCCGTCGGATTCTGGATGCACCCCAGATGCCCGTGGCCGTCGACCTTCATGATGCAGACGTTCGATCCCGTGCACTCTCGGATCTCGTCGGTGCGCCCCTCTGCGATCTTCTGCGGCAGGAACGGATCCGCGATCGACGGCCGCGCGGCGCCGATCAGGTCGAACCTCCCGGAGCGGATGGTCGAGGCCATCAGATCCGGATCCGTCATCCGCCCGACGCCCACGATCGGCTTCGCGGTGGCCTCGCGGATCCGACCCGTCCATTCGAACTGATACCCCTCACCGAAGTACCTGGAGGTTCCGGAGTCCTTGCTCCAGTCCGCGATCGAGCCGATGTTCACATCCCACAGATCGACGAGCCCGTCCGCGAGGCCGACGAATCCGAGCGCCTCATCCACGTGGATGCCGGCTACGCCCAATGCGTCGACGGCGATGCGCGTGACGACGGCGCAGTCCTCGCCCAGCGCCTCCTTCACGCGTTCGAGCGTCTCCAACCAGAATCGCGCTCGATGCTCCAGGCTGCCGCCGTATGCGTCGGTGCGTTTGTTGTAGAAGCTCGAGAGGAACTGCATCGGAAGGTACGAATGCGCGCCGTACACGTAGACGATGTCGAAACCGCAGTCGCGGGCGCGGACCGCGGCGGCGGCCCAGTCGTCCTGAACCCGGCGGATGTCTGCGAGTTCCATCGCTTTCGGGACGATGTCGGGCTCCAGATCCGACGCCAGCTGGCTCGGAGCGATCGAAGGCCACCGCGTCTGCCGGTTGGGGGCGTGCGCTCCTGAGTGATGCAGCTCGATCCCAGCGAGTGCGCCATGCTCGTGGGCCGTGTCGGTCATCAGCCGGAGTGCGCGCATATCGTCCTGGTCCCAGAACCGCGCGGCGATCAACGGAGCCTCGTCGGAGTCGGGGGAGATCGGCGCGTACTCCGTGCACACCGCCGCCCAACCGCCCTCGGCCTTCATCCCGCGGTGGGCCGCCTGCGTCCATGGCTTCTCCGTACCGAACCCCGAGCAGTGCGGCACCTGATAGAAGCGGTTCCGCAACGTCTTCGGACCGATGCGAACCGGCTCGAAGAGGATCTCGTGGTTCGGGTTCACCAGACTTCTCCCAGGCTCCGGTTCGCCGGAGGGTAACAAGTCATCCCCCCGGACCGGTACCGTGCAGGCATGACCGATGAGATCTTCTCCCGCGACGCCTATCAGTCTTCGACCGACGCTATCGTCGTCGCGGTGAGCGAGGCGGGCGTTGTCCTCGACCGCACGGTGTTCTACGCGCGCGGGGGAGGTCAGCCCGGCGATACCGGCATGCTGCGCTGGGACGGCGGCGAGGCGCGCGTCGCGGACACGGTCAAGGCCGACGGCGACGTCCTGCACCTGCTCGAGTCAGACGCCACTCCGCCGGCCGAAGGCATCGCCGTCACTGCCGAGATCGATTGGTCCCGCCGACACACGCTCATGCGAACCCACACCGCCCTGCACGCCTTGTCCGGCATCGTCTTCACCGACTACGGCGCGAAAGTCACGGGTGGCAACATGGAGCCCGGCGTCGCTCGCATGGACTTCGAGCTCGAGGGCATCAGCCAGGAGTTCGGCCGCGAGATCGAGGCAAAGCTGAACGCCGCGCTGCAACAGGACCACCCCGTCCACGTGAGCTTCCTGCCTCGCGCTGAGGCGCTGGCCGATCCCGACCTGATCCGTACGAAGGTCAGTTTGATCCCCGAACAGGTCGATCCGATCCGGGTGATCGACATCGAGGGCCTGGACAAGCAAGCCGACGGCGGAACGCACGTCCGCTCGACCGCGGAGGTCGGCACCGTCCGTGTCGTGAAGACCGAGTCGAAAGGGAAGGCGAACAAGCGGATGAGGATCGAGCTGGTTGATCCATGAGCACGCCGCGTGAGGACGGTCTTCGGATGCCCGCCGAGTGGGAGCCGCATCAGGCGACGCTCATGGAGTGGCCGACCATCACACGCGCGACGTTCTGGGGTGACCTCTTCGATCGCGCCAAGGCCGATTTCGCAACCATGGCCAACGCCGTGGCCGCTTTCGAGCCCGTCGTGATGGTCGCCGACCCCGCACAGGCCGCCGAAGCGAGGGCGATGTGCAGCGGAGGCGTCGAGATCCTGCCGATCTCCATCGACGACTCGTGGATGCGTGACAACGGCCCGATCTTCGTGACCGATGAACACGGCGGTGTCGCTCTCGTGCACTTCGGGTTCAACTCCTGGGGTGGGAAGTACCTCCCGTTCGACCGCGACGCGCAGATCCCCGAGCGGATCGCCTCGCACCTGGGGATGCGGCGTTACGAAGCCCCGATGATCCTGGAGGGGGGCTCGTTCTTCGTCGACGGTGAGGGCACTCTCCTCACAACTGAACAATGCCTCCTGCATCCCAACCGCAATCCGTCCATGACCCGCGAGCAGATCGAGCAGACCCTGGGCGACTATCTCGGCATCGAGCACGTGATCTGGCTGGGGCAGGGGCACCCGTTAGACCGCGACACCGACGGGCACATCGATGCCATCGCGCAGTACCTCCGCCCGGGCGTCATCCTCCTGGACGCGCCGAGCGATCCCACCGACGCCTATCACGTCACCGGTCTGGACAACTTGGCGCGTCTCCGCGCCGCGCGCGACGCGGCCGGCCGGCCGATCGAAGTGGTCGTCTTCGAGGCGGGAACGCCTTCGAGCACCGCGTACATGAACCACTACCTGGTGAACGGCGGCGTCATCGTGCCGGCCGACGGCGAGCCGAACGACGATGCGGCGCTCGCGCAACTCCGGGCCGCGTATCCCGATCGCGAGGTTGTGACCGTTCCCGGGAGCACGATCCTGGCCGGCGGTGGCGGTCCCCACTGCATCACGCAGCAGATCCCCGTCGGGACGCCGCTCACCTAACGCGTTCCGCTCACCCGCCGAGGACCGCGGCGAATCCGGCGATCGCGACGTAGACGAGCGCGCCTCCCACGACCAGCATCAGCCGGAGCTGCTTCGGGATCGGCGAACGTCCGAGCCCGTAGTAGAGGATCGGGCCGAGCAACGGGACCAGGATCACGATCGCCATCCACCGTGCACGGAACGACACCGGCGCCGACTCCTGCCGGATCAGATCCCACAAGGCGATCGTCAGCCACGCGCCGTAGAGGAACCCGGGCAACACGTATGCGTAGAGACCGAGGATGAGGCTCCACCACGACGTGGCGAGCGGGATCCCGAACACGAGCACCTCCTTGCTCACCCGCGGTCCGGGCGCCGACCTGATGCCGGCGAGGTCGCGGATCCGATAGCTCTGGGGCAACGAAGACGGGTCGGCGGGGAACGGCGGCGCCGTCAACGGACTGTCCATGCCCGGCTGCGACGGCGGGGCGGGTTGCGTGCGCCAATCCCCATGCGGGAACACGCCGTCGAGCGCGTCGAGGAACCGAAACCCGGTCGCGAGGGTCGGCGCCAGATCGCCACCGCCGAACCATCGCAACGACGGGCCCTCGCATCCGTAGAGTGTCTGGATACGGGGCGGAACGCTCGTTGACGCGTCGTTCCCACTGAAGCAGTCACCGCCGATGGACGGCGCGCCGAGCGCCAGATCCGCTCTGCCGCTCCGGCGTACGACGTTGTCGGTGACCCGGTTGTCGCCCGTTGCCCACAGGTTCGCGTCCAGGTTGGGGAGCAACGCGATGCCGTACGCGGCCTGATCCTCGACGAGATTGCCCGTCACGGTGTCTTGTATCCCACCGGCGATCATGATCCCGATCCCGAAGGAGGGGAACTCCAGGTTCTTGGTGTCGGCCGTCGTCGAGTTGTTGTCGTGCACGTAGTTCCCCGCGATCAGGACGGCGCGCTGCGGTGGGTTCGCTTCGGAGTCGAGGGTGTTCGGAACGATCCCCGCCATGTTGTCGCGCCACTCGCTATTCACGATCGCCAGGTCGCCACCAGCGTTGGTCCCCGAGTACCCGAGGGCGTTGTGCTCCGCGAGCGAGTCCGTGATCAACGCGTGACACGGGTCGCACTGCCCGATGTAGAAGCCGGAGTCGGGCGAGCCGCTGGCATACGAGTGATCGAACTGCCCGTACTGCGAATCGAACGCATAGATCCCGTAGTCGCCGTTGTCGAAGGCCGTGACGTAGGACGCGCGATAGCCGAACACGCTCGACCACTGCACACCGTTCAACGCGAAGTGCCTCGTGGTGAGGTTCTCGACGGTCACGCCGTCGGCTTCGAGCACATGGATCCCGTTCGGGAGCTTGTTCTGGCCGTCCAGGATCGTTGCGTTGCGGTCCTCGCCGCGGATCGTGATGTACGGCGTCGTGACGACGACCGACTCGTGGTACACGCCGGCCGCGATCAACACCATGCCGCCGGGCCTCGCATGGTCGACGCCCTCCTGCACGGTCGGGTAATCGCCGGGGACGCGCACGGTCGCCGCGAACCCACTCGGCACCGGCTCCCGGCCGGGGCCGACACCCCCGCCCGCCGCGTTCGGGATCTTGACGTCGCCGACGACCACGATCCCTGCCATCCCCACGCCAGGTGCCCCGTGGTACTTGCAGAAGTAGGAGTAGACGCCCGGCTGAGCGAACGTCTGGGTGTACGTCGCGCCCGGTGCCAGGTTCCCCGAGTCGAACGATCCGTCGTCCGCCGTCACCGTGTGTGGGCTGCGACCGTCGTTCGTCCACTCGATCGACTGGCCCGGCTGCAGTCGCACGAGTCCCGCGTCGAACGCGTTGTCGATCGCGCTCACCTGGGCGTCGTAGCTATCGGCGCGGGAGGCGAGGGCCGGTCCGAACGTGAGCAGCACCAGGAACGCGACGGCTGCCAGTCGGCGAACTGCCTGACGGCGAACTGCCAGTCGGCGAACCATCGGCCGGGACCCTAGCACTTCGATACCGTGGGGTTGTCATGTCCCCCGAACGCCTCTCCAGCCTGGACGCGAGCTTCCTCTACCTCGAGCGCCCATCGATGCATATGCACGTCGCGGGGGTGTCGGTGTTCGCTCCACGTGAGGACGGACCTCTCACGTACGAGACGTCGCCCGCGTCGCGGAGGCGCGCTTGCACCTGGCGCCGCGTCTTCGGCGGCGGGTCCTCCGTGTCCCCGCCGGCCTCGCTCGGCCGCTCTGGGTGGATGACGACCGCTTCGATCTGGATTTCCACCTGCGCCGCTCCGCGATCCCGTCCCCCGGCGGCCGGTTGCAACTGGAGCGGGCGGTCGGTCGTGTGCTCTCTCGTCCGCTCGACCGAGCGAAGCCGCTCTGGGAGCTGTACGTGTTCGAAGGACTGGAGCACTCGCGAACCGCCGTGCTGCTGAAGATGCACCATGCACTCGCCGACGGGATCTCGGGCATGCTGATCGCATCCGCGCTGTTCGACCTCGATCCCGACACAGAGCTCGGCCCTCCGCCGGAGCAACGGTGGCAGCCGGAGCCGGCGCCGCGTCCGGGGGACCTTGCGGTCGACGCCGTACAGGATCTGTTGCTCCATCCCATGCAAGCGCTTCTTCGCGCCGCTGAGGCCCCCGCCCACGCCGTCGCGGTCGTCGGCCAGACCCTGGACGGCCTTCGCTCGATCGCGGGGATGGGCGCGGTGCCCCGTGGCCCCTTCGATACCCTCGTGGGTCCGAATCGTCGGTTCGCCATCGCGGAGGTGCCGTTCGAACGGCTGCACCACGTGCGGCGGATCCTGGGAGGGACGATCAACGACGTGGTGCTAGCGGCGGTCGCAGGTGGCCTTCACGACCTATTGCGCGAACGGGGGGAGCCGACCCGCGGACGTGCACTGCGTGTGATGGTCCCGGTCTCCGTTCGCTCCAAGGCCGAACGAGGCGACGTCGGCAACCGTGTGGCTCCGGCGTTCGTGGACATCCCCGTAGGGAAGATGAAGCCCCGAGCGCGTCTGAAGCGCGTGCGCGCCGAGACCGAGGCGCTGAAGGGCTCGGCCATGGCCGTGAGCGCCGACTCGATCATCGCGTTGGGGGCGTACGCGCCTCCCGCGTTGCATGCGATGGCGGCGCGGATGGTCTCGCGCGGCCGCTGGTTCAACCTGGTCGTGTCGAACATCCCCGCCCCACAGGTCCCGCTCTACCTCGCGGGCGCCCGGCTGATGGCGAGCTACCCCTCGATGCCCCTGGGGGAACGCTGCGGACTCTCCGTCGCGTGCACCAGCCTCGGAGGAACGATGGCGTTCGGCCTGACCGCGGACTGGGATGCGTTGCGCGACATCGACGTGTTGGCGCGCGGTATCGAGCGATCGGTCGCCGACCTGGTCGCCGCCGCGGGCGGCGGGGCCTGACTCAGCCGATCGTCTCCGCGTACCAGTCGGCGACCTCGGCCAACCAACGACCGGGCGCCTCCATCTGCGGTGCGTGCCCCAGGTCGGGGAAGATCCGTCCGCGCCACGTCGGATGACTGCCAAGGACGGCCTCGGCGAACGCCGCCGGCACGAACCGGTCCCTCCGACCGTGCAGCACCAGGACTGGGCAGCGGATCGCATCGAGCGCTCGCGTCGCCACATCCGGCCGTTTCCCCAGTCGGAGCATGGATCGGGCCGCATCCAGGAACGCGTCGGCCGCGTCCGGATCCGTTTGCCGATCGCGCACGAGGTCGATGTTCATCCGAACGATCTCCTCCGGTATCGATCGAGGATCGGCGGCAACCATGCGGTAGCCCACCCGAACGACTTGCTCTGGATCCATCCGCCGCATCCGCATCCGCGCCAACCGGTGGCCAACGAACCCCGAGTCATACGCTGCGAACGCCCCCACCACGGCCGGGTGCGGCCATCCGCCGCGCGCCCACGGTAAGACCGACGAGGTGAGCACGAGCCCGGCGACGGTGTCGGGCTCGACCGCTGCTTCCAGGATCGCGACCGCCCCGCCCATGGAGTTCCCGCACAACACCACGTGACCGGTCGCGAGCTCAGCGATGAATCGACCGAGTATCCGTCGTTCGTCCATCAGGCCCGATCCACGTCCCGAGCGCGGCGACGATCCGAATCCGGGAAGGTCGAGCGCCAGCACCCTGCCGAGTCCCGCGAGTCCGGGCGTGACTAGCAGCCAATTGAGATGCGAGCCGCCCAAGCCGTGGATCAGCACGAACGTCGCCTCGGGCGGGCCGTCCCAAGCCCGGTAGCGGACGGGCCCGTCTAGGTCGACGGCCTTGAGCTCGGGAAGATCGAGGGTCACCGACGGAGCGTACCTTCGGTCCGAGCTCAGCCGCCTGGAGGCGGCGGCAGGGCGCGCCATCCGTCCGACTCCGGGTTCGCATCGGACAATTCGCGTTCGAGTCGTTCGAGCGTGAGTCCCTCGCGCTTGACTCGGCAGTGGACGTACAACAGGTAACTCGTTCCCGCGAGCACCGGCATCAAGATGCCGAGCGACGCCGTCTGACCGAGTGCCGCCAGGAGCCACCAACCACCATCGTTGCTCCGTGCGATCTCCTGCGGGACGAACGACAGCAAGCCCGCCACGATGCCAACGAGAAGGGAGACGACCAGCATGTTTCCGACGATCTTCCAGAAGGAGCCTCGAGAGACCTCCCACGAGCGGCGGAGCGCCCCGATGCCTCGACGGCCTTCGAGCACGACGATCTGCGTCGTGAACATCAAGCGGTAGACGAGAACGAACGCCATGATGCCGCCGACGATTGCGAGCAACCCACCAAGGATCTGGACCGCATCGCCCCGTTCCCCACTCCGTGAGCTCAGTACCAGGCCGGCGATCATCACTCCTGCCGTCGCTATCGACATGAGCGCGACCGCCCAGGCGAGCGGGAGCCACAGACCGCGGGCGGATCGGAGCGCATCGCGAAGACTCCACGACTCGCCCAGGAAGCCACCGACCACTAGACGGAGCAGAGCCGCGGTCACGATCGGCGTGACGATGAAGGTCTGCACGGCCACGACGAACCAGTACGAGGCCGGGTAGATGGCATAGGGATTCGAAACGTTCGTGCCCTCTTGGGCCCTGCGGATCTGCTCCATGAACGTCGGGAGATCTCGCAACACGAATGCTTGAGCGAAGGCGAGGGGAGCCACCAACGCGAGCACGATCGGGAGCATCGCCCTCCAGTGCATCTTCACGATCGCGAAGGCTCCGTCGAGCAGGTCTCCGAGGGAGAACAGGGAGAGCGGGATCCGCTGGCCCTTCCTCCAGGTGGACGGTGCAGGAGGCGGAACATCGCGCAGGTGAGGGGCGTTCCAATAGCTGGAGGCCCATTCCGGGGATCCGGGAGGTGGTGGCAATGACGCGCTGTTACCGGTCATGTGAGCCGTTTTCGGTGAGTCGTCACAAGACCTTCATCCCATCTGAGCTTTACAAATGCAACCCTCGCCCCTTACCATATGGATGAGCGGCTGCCAAGGCGTCTTTTTCCTGCGCGCCCTGGATCTCTGCCGCCGCGCAGAGGAACCGAGTTCCCGAGGACCGGAGAAGCTGACCAGATAGCCACCCGGCCTCGAGGAGGAGAGTGATACGAAGTGCCCGAACCAGCGCGTCCCCTGGGGACCGACGATGCAGACGATCTTCGCCTCTACCTCGAGGCAGCGGCTCGCGAGCCGCTGCTGACGAAGGAGGAAGAGGTCGAGCTCGCCATGACCATCGAAGCGGGCAAGGAGGCCGAGGATCGGCTCCGTGCCGGTCGTCTGCGCTCCGAGAAGAGCATCGCGAAGGCCCGCCGTGACGTCCGAGACGCCGAGGCAGCGCGTCAGCGATTCATCATGGCCAACCTCCGACTGGTGGTGTCCGTGGCCCGCAAGTACCAGGGCCAGGGCCTGCCCCTGCTGGACCTGATCCAGGAAGGCAACATCGGGCTGATGCGGGCCGTCGAGCCGTTCGACTGGCGCCGCGGATTCAAGTTCTCGACCTATGCCACGTGGTGGATCCGTCAAGGCATCACGCGTGCGATCGCCGATCGCTCGCGGTCGATCCGTTTGCCGGTTCACATCCACGACCGGCTCCGCAAGTTGAACCGCACGCGGTTCCAGTTCGCGCAGTCGATGGGCCGCGAGCCCAGCCGTGAGGAACTGGCGAAGGCGCTCGACACCACCGTCGAGGAGATCGACGACCTGACCGAGATGGGCCGTCGGGAGCCGCTGTCGCTGCAATCGCCCGTGGGCGAGGACACCGAGCTCGGTGACCTGATTGAGGAGGTCGACTCCGACGCCGCCTTCAACGAGGTCGAGGACGCCCTGCTCCGCGAGGAGATCGGCGACGCCGTCGACCGGGTGCTGGACGAGCGCGAGCGCCATGTGGTGGCACTCCGTTACGGCCTGGAGAACGGCCAGCCACTCTCGCTGCGAGAGACCGGCAAGGTGCTCGGGCTCTCCGGCGAACGCGTCCGCCTGATCGAGCGCGAAGCGTTGCGCAAGCTTCGCGACTCGAATCTGATCACGGCAGTGGCGCTGGGCTGAGCCTCCGCTTCAACGAACGTCGAAGGGCCGGCCC
>JBOGVK010000025.1:0-12082 GCA_050692375.1 Actinomycetota bacterium | reverse complement strand
GCCGACCTGTGGCGCGAGCGCATCCTGCCCGAGGATCGAGAGCTCGCGCTCGACGCCGAGATGCGACTCCTGAACGGCGAACCGCGGATGCACTGCGAGTACCGGATCATCGGCAAGAACGGCCGCGTGATCTGGATCCACGAGGAGGCCGAGGCGCTCGCCGACGACGGCGGCCATCCCCTCTATCTCCAGGGCGTGATGTACGACGTGACCGAGCAGAAGAACGCCGAGGCTCAGCTCGTGAAGGCCCTCGATGCAGAGAAGGAGGCCGCGAGCAGGCTCCGGGCGCTGCACGAGATGCAGAACTCGTTCCTGCAGGCCGTCTCGCACGACCTGCGGACGCCGCTGACCAGCATCCTCGGCTGTGCGCTGACCCTCGAAAGTGGCTTCGATCAGGGCAAGATCTCTCGCGAAGATGAGCACGACCTGGTCGGGCGGATCGCCGCGAACTCCCGGAAACTGCACCGCCTGCTGACGAACCTTCTCGACCTCGACCGGATGAGCCGGGGGATCGTCGCCCCAAATCGTGATGACGTCGACGTGACGCAGATCCTCGAAAGCGTGCTCGCGGAGAGCTCCACCGAATCGCACCCGATCCAGCTCATGTCCACCGAACCGGTGCACGCACGGATCGATGCCGCGCAGGTGGAACGGATCGTCGAGAACCTCGTGGCGAACGCCATCCGATACACCCCGGCCGGGACGTCGATCTGGGTGCGCGCGACGGGCGACGATGACAGCGTGACGATCGTGGTCGAGGACGCTGGTCCGGGGATCCCCATCGAGCTTCGCGAATCGATCTTCGAGCCCTTCCGCCAAGGGAACGAGATCGTGTCGCACAACCCTGGCGTCGGCATCGGTCTCTCGCTCGTCACCCGATTCGCCGAGCTGCACGGCGGTCGGGCCTGGGTGGAGGAACGCGCCGGGGGCGGCGCGTCGTTCCGCGTGTTCCTTCCCTTCGCCTCCGCGGGCGACGAGCTCGTGGAGGGAACCGGTAGCTCGCTGGTCCCAGCATCGAGCGACGTCTCGAACACGGCATAGAGCGGCTCTGTCCGATCGAAACTCCGCCATCCGGCTGACTCGAGCGAGCCTTCGGGCGTAGGCACCGAGGTCGCGAGGGTCAAGCCCCCCAGGGAGTGGTCCGATATCGAACCTGTGGGGTCGATGAAACCCGATCCAGGGGGGAACGGGGATCCGCCGAGCCGGCGCCTTCCCGTCATCTTCGAACCGCTACGGCAACGGGACTTCCGGCTGCTGTGGTCCGGCATGACCGTCTCGCTCGTCGGCGACGGCATCTTCATCGTGTCGCTGGCCTGGCAGGTGTACGACCTGTCGAACGTCGCCACGGCTCTTTCGCTCGTCGGTCTGGCCATGACGGTGCCCAACGTGATCTTCCTGCTCATCGGGGGGGTCGTGAGCGACCGATTCGACCGGCGCCGGGTCCTGCTGGCGGCGGACCTGGTGCGGGGCCTCGCGGTCGGCGCCATGGGAGTGCTCTCGCTCAGCGGACACATCGAGCTCTGGCACCTCATGGTCCTCGCCGCGTTCTATGGCAGCGGGACCGCGTTCTTCGGGCCCGCGTTCGATGCGATCGTGCCCGATCTGGTCGCCACCGATCTCCTCATCCAGGCGAACGCCCTCGACCAATTCGTCCGGCCCGCCGCGTGGCGCCTGCTCGGCCCAGCGATCGGCGGCGCGCTCCTGCACTGGAGCCTGGGTGGGGCGTTCCTGGTCGACGCCGCCACGTTCGGCGCCTCCATCGTCGCCCTGCTCTTGATGAGCCCTCATCCGATCGAGGTGGCGCCAGTAGAAGCCACCGCGTTCGCCGAGGTTCGCGAAGGGTTCCGCTTCGTCCGCGCCCGCGTCTGGCTGTGGGGGACGCTTCTGGCCGCGGCGTTCGCCTACCTGCTGTTCATCGGACCGCAGGAGGTTCTGCTCCCGCTGCTCGTGAAGAACTCGTGGGGTGGCGATCCGCTGGCCCTGGGCTTCATCCTCGCGATGGGGGGAGTCGGCGCGATCGGGGCTGCGTTGATCATGGGGCGGCGAGCCGCTCCGCGTCGGTTCATCACGTTCATGTATCTCGCGTGGACCTGCTCGACCCTCGCGGTCGCCGGGTTCGGCCTGGCCCATGTCCCCTGGCAGGCGATGGTCGCGTGCTTCCTGTTCAACGGCCTGGAAACGGCGGGCACGATCATCTGGCAGACCACGAAGCAACGGCTCGTCCCCCGCCAGCTCCTCGGCCGGGTATCAAGCTTGGACTGGTTCATCTCGATCGGGTTGCTGCCGTTGTCCTTCGCGCTGACCGGGCCCGTCGCGAACCTCATCGGCCCACGGCACACACTGATCGGCGCCGGCATCCTGGGCGCGATCGTGACGTTCTCGTTCCTGTTCCTCCCCGGGATGCGGTCGATCGAGGAGACCGTTGAGGACCCGCCCGGCCCAAACCCGCCCGGCCCAGAAGAACCCGCGACGTTGGGCCTCCCCCATCCGGCCGATACGGGGAGCTGAGCCACAGGTCCTAAGGCTCACCCCGCAGCGCGACGATACAAACCCCATGAAGGCGAGCCCCATGAAGGCGCGGGCATGGCTCGCGTATCTGCTGGCTGGAGTCGTTGCGACCCTGGTCTTCCTGTTCGTACCCGGCATGCGCATCGGCGGACTGTTGAACCTCATCGCGCTGTCGTCTCCGGTGGTCATCCTGGTCGCTCTCAGGCTCAATCGCGTCGAGTACAAGCTCCCGTGGGTGTTGATCGCGCTCGGCCAGGTGTTCTTCGTCACCGGGGATGTCATCACTTACAACTACCAACGCTTCTTCATGACGGAGCTGCCGTTCCCGTCGATCGGCGACGTGTTCTACCTGTCGGTGTATCCGTGTCTCTTCCTCGGCATCTTCCTGTTGATCCGGCGTCGGAGCCCCGGGCGAGACCGAGACAGCGCGATCGACTCGCTCATCGTCGGCATCGGCGTCGGCGTGTTGTCGTGGGTCTTCTTGATCGCACCGTACACGCACGACTCGTCGCTCACACTCATGCAGAAGCTCGTGTCCATCGGCTACCCGCTGATGGACCTCATGTTGGTGACCGGTGCCATCAGGCTCGCGGTCGGAGGAGGCCGAAAGAACCAGGCCTTCTACTTCCTGCTCGCGGCGGTGATCGCCCTCTTCGTCACCGACGCCATCTACGGATGGTTCGGGCTCCACGGCGGTTACGACAACCAGACCGGCTATCTCGAAGGCGGATGGGCGGCGTTCTACCTGCTGTTCGGCGCCGCGGCGTTGCACCCGGGGGTGCGACTCTTCTCCGAACGCTCTTCGGAGGCGCGAACACGACTCTCCCGGACCCGGCTGGTCGTCCTGGCCGTGGTATCGCTCACGGCACCCGTCACCGACGCGGTGATCGTCGGACGGTATGCGAGCGGGGACCAACGCGCCGACCAGTGGGTCGTGATCACCGCCTCAGTGATCCTGTTCCTGTTGGTGATCGCCAGGATGTCGGGACTCGTGCGGCAGCAGGAGAAGTCGGCCGGCCGCGAGCGGGCCCTACGTGAGGCGGGCGTCGCGCTCGTCACCGCAACGAACCAGGAGGCGATCCACGTCGCAGCGATCGAGGCTGCACGCGCCCTCGCCGGCGTTGACGCGGTCGTTCGTCTGTGTGAGGAGACCGGCGAAGGAACCGACGGGTTCGTCGTCGTGGCCGGGGACGGCGGCGGGGAGGACGTGATCGGTCGTAGGTTCTCACTCAACGTGCTGCAGGAGTGGAAGCGCCAGCGCCTCTTGGAGCGGGACGCGTATGTGGTTCGATCCTACGAGACCACGCTCCGAGATCCACTCGGGTTGCCGAACGACGAGGAAGGTTCCGTGCTCGTCGCTCCCCTGTTCATCCGCGACCAGCTCCGCGGGATGATGGTGGTCGCGACCCTTGAAGAGATGCCGGTTTCGGCGGCAGACAGCCTTCGAGCACTCTCCTCGCAAGTGGCCCTCGCACTCGAGAGCGCGGCGCTCACCGAAGATCTTCTTCTGCGCCAAAGTGAGGCGCGTTTCGCCTCTTTGGTCAAGAACTCCTCGGATGTCGTGGCGGTCATCGAACCGAACACCGTCCTGCGGTATGCCAGCCCGTCCGCCTCGCGCGTGCTCGGGTTCGATCCCGCGGAGCTCGAGGGTACGCGGTTCATCGACCTGGTCCACGCCGACGACAAGACGCGCGCGCTCTCGTTCCTGACGTCGTCCGGAGATGGCGAAGGCAACACGGGGCTGATGGAGTTCCGCATGCGTCACCGCGACGGTTCGTACCTGTCGACCGAAACCCTGCGGACGAGCCTGCTGGACGATCAGAACGTGAAGGGGATCGTCCTGAACACACGCGACATCACGGAGCGCAAGCAGTTCGAGGAGCAGCTACAACACCAGGCGTTCCACGATCCCATCACCCACCTGGCGAATCGGGCGCTCTTCAGGGATCGCGTGCTCCACGCCATCGAGAGGCAGGAGCGCGATAAGAAGCCGATCGCGGTGCTGTTCATGGACATCGACGACTTCAAGACCGTGAACGACTCGCTCGGACATGCGGCGGGAGATGGGTTGCTCAAAGAGGTCGGCGACCGACTGAAGAAGGCGCTCCGCTCGGCCGACACGGCTGCGCGACTCGGTGGCGATGAGTTCGCGATCCTGCTCGAGGACGGCGGCGAGGGCATCCGCGCCGCCGAGGTCGCCGAGCGGATCATGCAGATGCTCGAGGATCCCTTCGCGCTGGAGGGCAAGGAGGTCTTCATCCGTGCGAGCGTCGGCATCGCGGTCGCAGACGGCACCGGCGATGGCGGCGAGAACGCGGCCGAGACGTTGATGCGCAACGCGGACGTGGCGATGTACATGGCGAAGGAGCGCGGCAAGGGTCGCTACCAGGTCTTCGAGCCGGAGATGCACGACACGGCGCTCCGTCGCCTCGAGCTGAAGGCCGACCTGCAGCGGGCGCTCGATCACGACGAATTCATCCTGCACTACCAACCGGTGATCGAGCTCGAGTCGGGGGCGATCACGGGTGTCGAGGCGTTGATCCGGTGGATCCATCCGGAGCGCGGGATCGTGCAACCGCTCGAGTTCATCCCGCTCGCCGAAGAGACCGGGTTGATCGTCCCGATCGGTCGGTGGGTGCTCGGTGAAGCGTGCCGCTTCGCGGTCGAGCTCCAGACCGAGTTCCCGTCCGATCCGGCCGAACCCCCGTTCCACATGGCGGTCAATCTTTCAGCCCGTCAGCTCGCCCGACCCGAGATCGTGGACGAGGTTCGCGACATCCTTGCCGACACGGGACTCTCCGCCCCGGCGTTGATCCTGGAGATCACCGAGAGCATGGTCATGCAGGACATGGAGCTCGCGATCGAGCGCCTCAATCAGCTGAAGCAACTCGGCGTGCTCCTCGCCATCGACGACTTCGGCACGGGCTACTCGTCACTCAACTACGTCCGGCGGTTCCCGGTGGACATCCTCAAGGTCGACAAGTCGTTCATCGATGAGGTCGCCGACGGAGGAGAGTCGTCGGCACTCACCGCGGCGGTGATCGAGCTGGCCGGGATCTTGAACCTGAAACCCGTCGCCGAGGGGATCGAGCGCGCAGACCAGCTGGAGCGACTCATGGAGCTGAAGTGCGACATGGGTCAGGGGTATCTCTTCGCACGGCCGCTCGACCCGAGAGCCCTGCGGACGCTGCTCCAAGAGCGCTCGACGATGCACGCAGAGGCTGACGCGCTCGCCCACGGCCAGTAGTCAGGCCACCCGCCGCCTGCCGGCCGCGACCGACCCCGTACCATCGTGGCTGGATGTGGGTCCGACGTCTCGCCGTCGCTCTGCTCGTCGCCTCGATCGTCGGGGCGCACCCGATGCCGGCGTCGGCGCACGCCGAGCCGGCGTGGCAGCGACGCATCGACGGACTCGTCAGCGCGCGACACGTGTCGGTGTCGATCGGTGAGAACGGGGCGTTCTGGTATCGACACCTCGGCTGGGTGAATCGCGCGCCCGCCTCGAACGAGAAGCTGCTCCTGTCCATGGCGTTGCTCGCGGCCGAAGGTCCCGATCAGGTCATCACCACGAAAGCCATGGCTCGCGCCGCTCCCGTGGACGGCGTCGTGGACGGCGACGTGTGGCTCGTCGGTCACGGCGATCCGGAGGTCACGCCGGCCACGTTGGACGTGCTCGCCGGCGCGATCGCCACGGCGGGAGTCACGCGGATCACGGGATCGGTCATCGGCGACACCGGACCGTTCAAGCGTGACTGGTGGGCCCAGGGCTGGAAAAGGGACTTCCCGACGGACGAGGTGGCGTTCCCGACCGCACTGACGTTCCGCGGCAACGTGGGCCCGGGCGGTCGACACATCGACGATCCGGAGCTGCGGGCGTCCGCCTACCTCACGAAGTCCCTCCGCCGGCGCGGGATCACCGTCGAAGAGGATCCGGCTACGGCCACCCCGACCCATGCGTTAGTGAGGATCGCGACCGTCGGCTCCGCGAACCTGATCGACATCCTCCGCCGCATGAACGTCGATTCGGTCAACTTCGACGCGGAGGTCTTGGGGAAGCTCCTGGGGGCGGAGACATCGGGCAACGCATCCATCGCCGGCGCCGCCTCGGCCATCGACGCGTTCACGGTGGCGAACGGCGCTCCGGGCGTCGAGCCCCATGACGCTTCGGGGCTGTCGTATGCCGACCGCGTCACGACCCAGGGCATCGTGCGCCTGCTGTGGGCCGCCGATCAGCAACCATGGGCGCCGGATCTCCGGTTCGCGCTGCCGACGGGTGGGCAGGGCACGCTGGAGGGGCGTCTGGGTCATCTCCGCGTCCGCGCGAAGACCGGGACCCTGACGGCGATCTCCGCGTTGTCCGGCTGGGTCTGGTCTCACAAGGCCGACGACTGGGTCGAGTTCTCGATCCTCTCGGACGGCCTGAGCAAGGACGAGGCGGTGCGGATCGAGGACGCGATCGTCAGGCTCGTCAGCCAACGCGCGACCGCCCCTTAGAGCGAGATCGCCTTCCGTTACAAGTCGGCGACGTACCGGACGATCGGGAGGTTCGCACAGTCGAACCGATGCTCTCCGGTCGTTCCGTCCCAGGACCAGCCGGCCTTCTCGTAGAAACGGCGGGAGCGAACGTTCGACGCCATGACCCACAACCGGGCGTGCTCGTAGTCGAACGCTCGAAGCCGATCGGTCGCCGACGCGAGCAGCTCGCGGCCGATGCCTCGGCCCGCCGCCTTCGGCAGGAGATAGATCGTGAAGACCTCGGCCGTACGCTCCGGCGTTCCGTCGTCCCGGCACGGCCCGAAGCTGCAGAAGCCCACGATGTGATCACGTTCCTCGGCGACGAGCGTCCCCGCTCCCGGCTGGTCGGGCGAGAGCCACTCGTTCCACATCCGCTCTCGATCGTCCACCGAGAGCGCGTCCAGGAACTCGGCGGGCAGATCGTCGCGGTAGGCCCATCGCCACGAGGCCACGTGCACCTCGGCGATCGCCCGAGCGTCCGGCGGAGTTGCCTCGCGGATCGCGACGCCGTCACCGGACCTCACGCCTGCCGATCCTCCCGCGGGTGCAGCAGGCCGTAGAGGTACGCGTCGACGAGCGCCTCCCACGAGGCCTCGATGATGTTCTCCGACACGCCGACGGTGGTCCACTCGCGCTCGCCGTTCGACGTGTCGATCAGCACGCGAACGGTGGCGCCGGTGCCGACGGTCTCATCCAGCACGCGCACGCGGTAGTCCTCGAGGGTCATGTCGTCGAGCGCCGGGTACTCGTTGGTGAGCGCCTTCCGCAACGCGTTGTCCAACGCGCCGACGGGTCCATGACCCTCGGCGCTCTCGACGTGACGGGTCCCGTTCGTCACGACCTTCACGGTGGCCTCGGCCAGCGCCTCCTCCTGGTCCCCCATGCGCTGCTCGACGTGCACCCGGAAGCTCTCGATCGTGAAGAACGGTTGCCGCCACCCGCTCGCGTGGCGCATCAGCAGCTCGAGCGAGGCGTCGGCCACCTCGAACGTGTAGCCCAGCGCCTCGCGCTCCTTCAACTCGGAGACGATCCTCGGGATCACGTTTGCGGATACCTCTACGCCGAACTCGTCGGCTTTCATCCGCAAGGTGGCCGCGCCGCTCATGTCGCTTGCGACCACGCCGCGGTGGTTCCCGACGGACACCGGCGGTACGTGCTCGTAAGCCTCCTCCAGGCGCGCGACGCCGCTCGCGTGCAACCCGGCCTTGTGCGTGAACGCGTACCGGCCCGCGTACGGCTGGCGCGAGTCCGGGGCCACGTTCGCGACCTCGGCCACGAAGTGCGCGACTTCGGTGAGTCGCTCGACGGCGCCCTCAGGCAGGCAATCCGCGCCCATCTTCAACACGAGGTTCGCGGCGATGGGGATCAGGTCGGCGTTGCCGGTCCGCTCGCCGTAGCCGTTCACGACGCCTTGGACCTGATACGCGCCGTGCTCGACCGCGATCAGGGTGTTGGCGACCGCGCAGCCGGCGTCGTTGTGCACGTGGATCCCGAGCGGCGCTTCGACCCGCGCCTTGACGTCCGCCACGATCCGCGCGACGTCGAGCGGCAGCATCCCGCCGTTCGTGTCGCACAGCACCAACCGCTCAGCTCCGGCCTCCTGCGCCGCGTCGAGCACACGCATGGCAAAGACGGGGTCGCTGCGGTAGCCATCGAAGAAGTGCTCGGCGTCGAAGAACACCCGGCGACCCTGACCGCGGAGGAACGCGACCGAGTCCCGCACCATCGCGACGCCCTCGTCCAGATCCGTCCGAAGGGCTTCGGTGACGTGGAGATCCCACGACTTCCCCACGATGCAGACGACCTCGGTGCCAGTGTCGAGCAGCTCCCGTAGCACCGCGCTGTCTTCGGCCCGCTCGCCCGCCTTGCGCGTCATGCCGAAGGACGTCAGCGCGGCGTATCGCAGCGTCTCCTTCGTCGCGAGCTTGAAGAACTCCGTGTCGCGGGGGCTCGCGCCCGGCCAGCCGCCCTCGATGAAAGGGACGCCCAGCTGGTCGATCTTGTGGAGGATCCGCAGCCGGTCCTCGATCGAGTAGGAGAGTCCGGTGCCCTGCGCGCCATCGCGGAGCGTGGTGTCGTAGAGCTCGACCTTCAGTCGGACGGAGTCTGGGCTCACGCGGTCGCCCCCTCGACCACCAGATCGCCGACCTCGGGTGTCGAGAAGCCCATCTCGCCGGCGCGCATCGACGACATCTTGGACGTCGCGAACCGGATGCCCAAGTCGACATGCTCTGCTGCCTTCGTCTCGCCGACCTGGGCAAGCAGCAGCCGCACCGCGCCGATAGCCGCCAGCGGGTTGATCGTGGCCTTGCCCACGTGGTCCGGCGCGGTGCCGCCGATCGGCTCGAACATGCTCACGCCGTGCGGGTTGATGTTCCCCCCGGCCGCGATCCCCATGCCTCCTTGGATCATCGCGCCGAGGTCCGTGATGATGTCGCCGAACATGTTGTCGGTAACGATGACGTCGAACCGGCTCGGCTGGTCCAAGAAGTAGATGCATGCGGCGTCGACGTGCGCGTAGTCGGTCGTTACAGCCGGATACTCGACTGCCACCTCGTTCACGACCCGCTGGTACAGGTCGCCGGCGTAGGTCAGCACGTTGGTCTTGTGGACGAGCGTCAGCTTCCTGCGGCGGTCGGGAGCCATCGCCAGCTCGAGCGCGTATCGCACGATCCGCTCGACACCGTGGCGGGTGTTGATCGATTCCTGCACCGCGACCTCGTGCTCGGTGCCCTTGCGGTGGAACCCACCCGCGCCGCTGTAGAGACCTTCGCTGTTCTCCCGAACGACCACCATGTTCACGTCGTCCTCGCTGTGGCTCGGCACCAGTGTCTGTACGCCTGGATAGCGGATCACCGGACGGAGGTTCACGTACTGATCCAGCTCGAACCGCAAGCGCAGCAGCAGGTCGCGCTCGAGGATGCCGGGCCGAACGTCGGGGTGACCCACCGCCCCCAGGAGGATCGCGTCCATCCCGCGCAGGCGACCGAGCTCGTCATCGGGGAGCGTGTCGCCCGTACGGAGGAATCGTTCGCCGCCAAGGTCGAACTCGACCAGCTCGACGTCGAAGCCTTCGGATCGGCGGACGGCGTCGAGCACCTTCAACCCCTCACGGACGACCTCGGGGCCGGTCCCGTCGCCAGCGATCACGCCGATCCGATACGTCACGGCATGATCTCCGTGGTCGTGTCGACGGCGTCGCTCGAGCCCGCCATCTGGAGGGCACGGTTGATCGCCGCGAGGTACGCGCGAGCGCTCGCCTCGACGACGTCGACCGACACGCCACGGCCGGTCACGCGCCGACCGTCCACGTCGAGCTGAACCACCACGTCCCCTAACGCGTCCGAGCCGCCGGTGACCGACGAGACGTTGAACAGGATGAGTCGCGCCTCCACGCCGGCCGCGCGCTGGATCGCCCCGCACGCGGCGTCGATCATCCCGTCGCCGAACGCGGATTCCTCGATCAGTTCGTCGCCACGCCGGAGCCGGACCGTGGCGCTCGGCGAGAGGTGCGTGCCGCCGCCGACCTGGAGCGACTCGAGCACGAGAACGCCCTCCTCTGCCGAGCCTCGCTCCTCGCCGACGATGGCCTCCAGGTCCTGGTCGGTGAGCTGGATCTTCCGGTCGGCCAGGTCCTTGAAGCGCGCGAACGCGCGGTCGAGGTGCTCCGCGTCGATCGTGAGACCGATCTTGCTCAGCGCGTCGATGAACGCGTGCCGCCCGCTGTGTTTGCCTAAGACGAGCCGGTTCCCTTCCAGGCCGATCTCGAGCGGGTCCATGATCTCGTAGGTCGCGCGGTTGGACAGCACGCCGTGCTGGTGGATCCCGCTCTCGTGCGCGAACGCGCTCGCGCCCACGACCGCCTTGTTCGGCTGGACGTTGTAGCCGGTCGTCATCGACACCAGCCGTGACGTCCGGACGATCTCCTTGATGTTCAAACCGTGCTGGACGCCGAGCGCCTGCCCACGCGTGCGCACGATCATGGCGATCTCTTCGAGCGAGCAGTTCCCGGCGCGCTCCCCGATCCCGTTCACCGCGACCTCGACCTGACGGGCCCCGTTCTCGATGCCCGCCAACGAGTTCGCCACCGCGAGACCGAGATCGTTGTGGCAGTGGGTCGAGATCACGACGTGATCCGGGGTGGCCTCGCGCACGATCCGCACCAGGTCGCCGAACTCCGTCGGCGTGGCGTAGCCGACCGTATCCGGCACGTTGATCGTCGTGGCCCCGGCGGCGACGGCCACCTGGTAGCACTCGAGCAGGAAATCGAGCTCGGTCCGCGTGGCGTCCTGCGCCGAGAACTCCACGTCGTCGGTGTAGCTCACGGCCAGCGAGACGTTCTCGCGGATGGCCTCGAGCGCCTGATCGTGTGACATCTTCAGCATGGCGGAGAGCTGGATGTCGCTGGTCGAGATGAACGTGTGGATCCGCCAGCGCTCGGCGCCCTTCAGCGCTTGGGCGGCCCGTTCGATGTCGCCGGTGGTGGTGCGAGCGAGAGCCGCGATGACCGGACCTCGCACGCTCGACGCGATCTCCGACACCGCGTCGAACTCGCCTTCGGACGAGACCGGGAACCCGGCCTCCAGGATGTCCACGTTCAGGCGAGCGAGCTGCTCGGCGATCTCGACCTTCTCGGCGCGCGTGAGCGCGATGCCGGGTGCCTGTTCACCGTCGCGCAGGGTCGTGTCGAAGATCCGTACGGTGTTGCCATCCGATACCGGTACGTTGCCTTCCGTCATGCTCCCCGTCATTTTGGGACCACCTTCGTCTCGGACTCCAGCCAGGGCATCATCTGGCGCAGCCCCCGTCCCACGTCTTCCAGCTGGGACGTGCGCGCCTGGCTCCGAAGTCGGAGGAAGTTCCCGAACCCACCGTCGGCTTCCGCGATCCATTCCTTGGCGAACTGCCCACTCTGGATCTCGTCCAGGATCTGGCGCATCTCGGCGCGGGTCTCGTCGTTCACCACACGCGGTCCGCGCGTGTAGTCGCCGTACTCCGCGGTGTCAGAGATCGAGTAGCGCATCCATGACAAACCGCCCTCGTACATGAGGTCCACGAT
>JBOGVK010000024.1:0-18148 GCA_050692375.1 Actinomycetota bacterium | reverse complement strand
CGTCGCACGCGCGATCTCGGGTGCCACCGGCGCGATCACGCTGTATCCGGCCGCGTCGAGCGCACCGAGCGCCAGGAGCACCACGTACGCGAACGACGAGCGATCCCGCCCGGGAGCGATGTCCCGTGAGGACGCGACCATCTATCCGCCGACCGGGACGAGCTCGGTAAGCAACTGGTGCACGCGACGGTCGATCTCGTCACGGATCGGGCGGATCTCCTCGAGCGACTTGCCCGCCGGGTCCGGGAGCTCCCAGTCGAGGTAGCGCTTGCCGGGGAAGACCGGGCATGCGTCCCCGCACCCCATGGTGACGACCACATCGGTCGCCTCGACCGCCGCGGTCGTCAACGGCTTGGGGAACTGTTTCGACAGGTCCAGGCCGAGCTCGGCCATCGCCGCGACGACCGCGGGGTTGATCTCCTCGGCAGGGGTGCTCCCCGCCGAACGGACGAGGACGCGGCCGGCCGCGTGATGGTCGAGCAGCGCCGCCGCGATCTGGCTCCGCCCCGCGTTGTGGACGCAGACGAACAGGACCTCGGGGACGTCGCTCATGGCGTGAGCGCGCGACACACGATCGCGAGCCGGTCGGGATCCAGCCGGAAGTACGCCCACCGGCCGCGTTGCTCTCGCGAGACGAGGCCGGCCTCCGAGAGGACCTTGAGGTGGTGGCTGACCGTGGGCTGACTCAACCCCAGCGGCCCGCAGAGGTCGCAGACGCAGCCCTCCTGGTTCTCGGCGGTCGACAGCAGGGACAGCAACCGCAGCCGTGCGGGGTCGGCGAGGACCTTCAGCACCGAAGCCATCTCCTCCGCCTCGCGGGCGTCGAGCGGGCTCCCCAGGACCTGGGGGCAGCACGCCTCCGTGATCTCCGCTACCAGCTTCATGCAGGACATATTGACACCCATCGATACGTATGGCAACGTATCGACGCTCATCGATGGGAAAGGAGGCACGGCGATGGCGGTCGACGACGACCCGTTCTGCTGCCCGCCCGGCTGCTGCTAGGCGGATGACCGCGGCGCGGGGAGGTGCACCTTCCCGCGCTGCACCTTCGGCCGGGTCAGTCGACCTGGAACGAACGCTTCGCGAGACCGAGGAAGTAGCCCTCGACGGTCGTGTCCGGTGAGCGCTCGGGATCGGCCGCCGCACCGAGGGTCACGAAGAGCGGCGCGAAATGTTCCACGGTCGGGTGCGCGTACGGCATGCCGGGCGCGCGACCGCGGAAGTCCATCAGCTCGTCCACGTCACCGCGCTCCAACGCCTCCTTCGCCCACAGATCGAAGTCGCGCGACCAACCGGGCGGGGGCGCGTCGGGCCGCAGGTCCCGCAGGAACGGCAAGCCGTGCGTCAGGAAGCCCGAGCCGATCACCAGCACACCCTCGTCGCGCAGCGGCCGCAGGCGTTTCCCGATCTCGAAGAGCCGGTCCGGATCGAGCGACGGCATCGACATCTGCAGGACCGGCACATCCGCCTCTGGGTACATCACCATCAACGGGACGAACGCGCCGTGATCGAGCCCGTAGTTGGGCTCCTCGGCGACCGGCTCGGAGTCGGGCATCATCGCCTTCACCCTCACGGCGAGCCCGGCAGCGCCGGGCGACCGATACGTCATGTCGTAAAAGCGTTGGGGGAACCCGTAGAAGTCGTACGTGAGGGGAACGCCAGTCTCGGTCGCGCCGAGCGTGAGCGGCGCGGATTCCCAGTGAGCCGAGACGATCAGGACCGCGCGCGGCCGAGGGAGATCCTTCGCCCACTCCGCGAGCTGCGACGTCCACAGTTCGTCGTCGAGGAGCGGAGGTGCCCCGTGACCCAGATAGAGCGCGGGCATCAGGTCATCGCTCTCCATCCAGTCGCGTCCCTCCGGCACTTCCACCATGGTCATGGCTCCTCCAACACGGATCTCGAACGAAACCTTCCACCGACGTCCTCATCATCCCTTCATCAGCGCCTCGCTACCGTCGCTCGATCGTCACGAACATCGCGCGACGGATCGATGTTGGCGCCGCAGCCCCGGGCGTATGGCTGCGGTTGATGTTGGTGTTGGGGCTGATCGGCGCCGGGTGCTCGGCACAACATGCCGCCGATCCATCGAGAGCGGCCGCGACGCCGACCGGGTCGGCCTCAGCGACCGCCTCTCCCGGTGCGCCGACACCGAAGACCGAGTTCTCGATCCGGTCGACAGGGTATCGACTGACGGCTCCGATCCAGCGGTCGGTCGCCGTGCGCTCCGGGGGACTCGTCTACATCGCGGGCGGACTCGACGCGTCGGGAGTCACGGTGGACGGCGTGTTCTCGATGGATCCGTCGACCGGGCACCTCACCTCGCTCGGGAGCCTGCCCCACGGGGCGCATGACGCCGCCGGAGCCGTGATCGGCGGAAAGCTCTACGTCTTCGCCGGAGGAGCCGGGAGCGGGACGAACGATGTGCAAGCGTTCGATCTGACGACCGAACATGGCGCGGTGGTGTCTCATCTTCCGGTCGCGCTGTCGGATCTGGCTGCCGCAACGGTGGGCGACACGACGTATCTGGTCGGTGGATACGACGGGACGAAGCCTCGGACAGAGATCTACGCGACCGCCGATGGGATGACGTTCCGGACGGTAGGGCATCTCCCGACGGGACTCCGGTATCCGGCGTTGACGGTGGCCGACGGGCGACTGGTGATGGCCGGTGGCCAGGGCCCCGATGGTCCGACGGACGGGATCCTCCAGTTCGACCCCGCCGACGGCTCGGTCCGCTCGATCGGACATCTGCCCACGCCGATCGCGCACGCGTCCGCGGTCACGCTCGGGAACGAGGTGTTCGTGATCGGCGGCCGCGATGCGAACGATCAGGCACTCGAGGCCGTCACGGCCATCGATCTCGGCAGCGGCAAGGTAGACGCGATGTCGCCCCTGGCCCATCCGGTCGCCGACGCGGCGACCGCAGCCGGCCCCGGCGAGACCTTGCTCATCGGCGGGTTCGGCATCGCCACGCTGGACCAGGTGTTGGAGGCATCGCTGCGGTCCGTGCCACCCCGGCAGCAAAACGTCTACGCGGCGATCCGCTCGACGCGCTTGAGCCCAACGGTGACGAACGACCCGACCTACATCTACGTGCCCAACGGCATCCCTGGCACCGTCGAGGTCATCGATCCCGCCACCTTCCGGATCGTCCGCACCATCCATCTCGGTGCGTTGAGCTACCCGGAGCACGTGACGCCGTCGTGGAACCTGCGATGGCTCTACGTGGACACATCCTCGGCGAGCGAGCTCGCGGTCATCGACCCCCGGACGGGGAAGCTCGTCCGCGTGATCCACAACGTCGAACACCCGTACAACCTCTACTTCACGCTCGATGGATCCGTGGCGATCGACGTGGCCGAGTACTACGACCGCCTCGACTTCATGGATCCGCATACCTGGAAGCTCATCAAGAGCGTGCCGATGCCCTGCAACGGTCCCGACCATCTCGACTTCTCGGCGGACGGCAGCTACCTCGTGATCGGGTGCGAGTTCGACGGGACGGTCGTCAAGGTCGATGTGGCGCATATGCGGGTGGTCGGAACGGTCGATGTCGGCGGCCTCCCGGTCGACGTCAAGCTCTCGCCGAACGGCAAGGTCTTCTATGTCGCGAACCAAGGAACGGGCGGCGTCTCGATCGTCGATCCAGTCTCGATGCGCGTTGTGAAGTTCATCTCGACCGGCAACGGCGCGCACGGGATGGCGATCAGCCGGGACACGAAGCAGCTCTACCTGACCAACCGGATCGCCGGGACGATCTCCGTCATCGATTTCTCGACGCGTAGCGTCGTTCACACGTGGACGGTCGGCGGCTCGCCGGACATGGTGCAGGTGAGTCCCGATGGGTCGCAGCTGTGGGTGTCGAACCGCTACGGCACCACGATCGACGTCATCTCCACGGTGAACGGGCATGTGATCAAACGCATCGAGGTCGGCCCCGACCCTCACGGCCTGGCGTACTTCCCACAACCCGGGCGATTCAGCCTCGGCCACAACGGGGTCTATCGATAAGGCTTCGAACGAAGCTCTTGATCCTCATCGCATCTCACAGATGGCTCACCGGGCTCTCATGGCCTGCCAGACACACTGGAGATGACGACGGAAGGGAGGTGAATGCGATGCAGATCAAGAAGACGATCACAGTCACCTTGGCGACGCTCCTCCTTTCAGGCGTGATCGTCGGAGCGGCGACTGCAGCCTCACGGGCTGGGAAGTCGACCCTCAACAACAAGACGGCGGTCGACACGGCTGATCGTTCGAACGACGGTTCGACCACCGACAGCGACACGGTCGAGCAGGGCGATCAGACCGGGCCCGATACCCCCGACGCCACCGAGGATCCGGGAACCGAGACGAGCACCGAGTCGACCTCCGAGTCGGGCCAGTCCGATGGCCCTGGGGGCCACGAAGACCCTGCCGGCAACGTGGACCATCAATTCGAAGGCGAGGAGTAGAGGCAGGGTCACTGAAGGTAGGCCCCCCCTTCGGGGGGCCTACCTCCGCGTTCAAGACCTCGGGAGCGTGAAGACGAATTCGCTTCCCATGCCGGGGTCTGACTCGACGCGGATCTCGCCGCGATGCGCCGTCAAGATCTCGCGGCAGATGGCCAAGCCCAGACCGCTCCCGGCGCCCGTGCGGGCGGTGTCGGCTCGGTAGAAGCGATCGAAAACGTGGGGCAGAGCCGAGGACGAGATCCCAGGACCATCATCACGCACCACGCAACCGGCGGTGACGTCGTCCGCCCACGTGTCCACGACGACGTGGCCGCCGCTCCCGACGTACCGGATCGCGTTCGCCAACAAGTTTCGGACGACCTGTTCCATCCGACGACGATCGGCAACCGCTGGCGCGGAGGATCCTCGGATGCGCACGTCCACGTGCGCTGAGTCGGCCATGGGCGCCAAGGCCTCTCCCACTTCCGACACGACCTCGAGCAGGTCGAGTGGTTCGCGGATCAGCACCAGCTGTCCCTCGTCGGCGCGCGCAAGCGTGAGCATGTCCTCGACGGTCGCGCCCATCTCCTGCACCTCCTGCTGCACGCTCGCCAGAACCGTTCGTGCGTCGGGATCGAGGCGGGGATCACGCATGCTCACCTCGAGCTCCGAGCGCATCACGGCGAGCGGTGTACGCAGCTCGTGTGAGGCATCGGCGACGAACCGACGTTGATCGCGCACGCCGCGTTCCAGCCGGTCGAGCATCGCGTTCATGGTGACGGCGAGGTCGTGGATCTCGTCGGCGGTCGCGGGCACGTCTACGCGTTCATCGAGGCCTTCGATCCCGATCCCGGACGCCTGCCGACTCATGCGCGTCACCGGAGCGAGCGCGGCCTTGGCGAGCCACCACCCGCCGAACCCGGCGACGACCAACAGCGCCGGTCCTGCCAGGAGGAGGAGGACCGTCAGGTGGTTCACCGACGCATCGACCGTGTCGAGCGACGTCGCGACCACGACCACGTTCCCCGGCGAACCCGGGAGCTTCACCGCCAGGATCCGGAAGGGCTCGCCATCCATCCCCAAGCTCACCGAGTCACGCACGGTGGCACCATGGAGCGCCCCGGCGATCTGCGCGGTCGTGATCATCGGAGCCTCCGCCGCCGGATCGCCCGACGTCTCGAGGACGGTGCCGTGCGCGTCCAGCAGCTGGGCCGCCGATTCGCCGCCGGGTAGCCCGCGCAACGAGGCATCGCTCACGTCCTGGAACTCGCCTTCAGTCGATCCCTGATAGCCGAGTGCGATCTGCGCGGCACGGGTATCAAGCGATGCGTCGACACCCGCGACGAGATCGGACCGCAACCGGATGACCACGAACACGCCCAGCACCGCGATGAGGCCGGCAAGGAGCGCCACGTACCAGATCGTGACGCGAGCGCGGATCGGCAGGTTCACGCGCCGCCCACCTGATAGCCGACGCCGCGGACGGTACGGATGAACGGTCGGTCGAACGGCACCTCGAGCTTCCTCCGCAGATAGCCGACATAGACATCGACGACGTTGGAGAACCCGTCGTAGTTCATGTCCCACACGTGCTCGAGGATCCGCGTGCGGCTGAGCACCTCATCGGGATGCCGCATCAGGAACTCCAGCAACGCGAATTCCTTCGGCGTGATGTCGATCACCTCATCTGCGCGGCGCACCGTGTGCGTGGCCGGATCGAGCATGACGTCGTCGACCTGCAGCGTGGCGGGTCGCTCGGGCGTGCCGCGACGCACCATCGCTCGGATCCGTGCGAGCAGCTCTCCGAACGCGAACGGCTTGACGAGGTAGTCGTCGGCGCCGGCGTCCAGTCCGCGGATCCGATCGTCGACCCCGTCGCGCGCGGTGAGCATCAGGATCGGCGCCCACCGCCCGTGAGCCCGCATCTCCCGGCAGACCGAGAACCCGTCGCGCCCCGGGAGCATGACGTCCAGCACGATGGCGTCGTATTCGTTGTCGAGTCCCCGGCGGAGGGCGTCGTCGCCGTCGCCGCAGACATCCACCGCGTATGCCTCCTGTTCGAGGCCTCGTCGTATGGCCCGGGCCATCTTCATCTCGTCCTCGACCACCAAGATCCGCACGGCGTTCCGCCTCCTCGAAGCCAGTCTGGCACCGGTCCATGAGAGTCGGATGAGAGTTCCGGCCGATACCACCACTTCTCATCGAGTTCTCACGGACGGCGACGTACACCGGGTGGAGGCGGCTATCGAACGAGGAGGCACAGGCGATGCAGGCTCGACCCCGGACCGCGGTTCTGACGATGGGAGTGGTCGCATCGTTGCTGCTAGGCGGATGCGGAGGCGGAGGCTCGACGTCGCCGGCCACGACCGCTGCGACGACCCCGGCGCCCTCTGGGACCTCCCCCAGCGCGGCCCCCTCTGAGTCCCCGATCCCGACCGAGTCTCCCGTCCCGGTGGAAAGCAACCCTCCCGGCGACATCCCCGACAACGTCGCCTTCGTCCCGTACGCGTCGAAGGCAGGCGGCTTCACGATCTCCACGCCCGAAGGATGGGCGCGCTTCACGACCGGGAACTCCGTGACCTTCACCGACAAGCTCAACACGGTGGTCGCTAGCTGGACACACGCATCGGCGGCGCCGACCGTCGCGAGTGTGAAGAAGGACGAAGTGCCTGTACTCGCGAGCACCGAGCGCGCGTTCAAGCTCGTGTCGGTCACAGCCGCCACGCTCCCCGCCGGCTCAGCCGTCTTGGTCGAGTACCAAGCGAACAGCGAGCCGAACGCGGTGACCGGCAAGCAGTACCGGTTGGACGTCCAGCGCTACATCCTTTTCCGCAACGGTGAAGAGGTCGCGATCGGTCTCCGCTCGCCGGTCGGATCCGACAACGTCGATCCCTGGCGGATCGTGACGGAGAGCTACAAGTGGTCGTGAGCCAGACGTACGCTGTACTCGAGGCCCGCGACCTCTATCGCTTCTTCCATACGGGCGACGATGAGACGTTCGCCCTGCGAGGGATCTCCCTCGACATCCAGCAGGGCGAGATGGTCGCCGTCGTTGGTCCGAGCGGCAGCGGGAAGTCGACGTTGCTCAACTGCTTGGCTGGGTTGGACGAGCCCGATGGCGGTTCGGTCCGGGTGGCGGGTGAGCGCCTGACCCGGAGATCCGAGGCCGAACGCGCGCGACTCCGGGCCGTGGGTATCGGCATCCTGGCGCAATCGGCGAACCTGCTCGACCATCTCTCGGTCGCGGAGAACATCTCGTTGGCGCAGCGATTGGCCGGCCATCACGGAGACGGTCGCGCTGGCGACCTGCTAGCGCGCGTCGGCTTGGAGGAACGCGCGGCCGCTCGACCTTCGACGCTTTCCGGAGGAGAGGCCGCGCGCGCCGGGCTGGCGGTCGCCCTCGCCAACGACCCTGCCGTCGTCCTCGCCGACGAGCCCACCGGCGAGCTGGACCGGGTCCACCAGGAGATGGTGCTGGAGCTGCTCGCATCGCGTGCGCTCGAAGGCGGCGCGGTGTGCGTCGTGACCCACAGCGAGCGAGTGGCGAACGCCGCAGACCGGATCGTCCGTATCGAGGACGGGAGCGTCGTCGATGGATGAACCGGTCGTCCTCGCGCGGGACCTGCGTCGCGTCTACGGCGATGGGACCCGCACGGTCGTGGCCGTGGCAGGCGCCACGTTCTCGGTGCCGCATGGCAAGCGGATCGCGGTCGTCGGACCAAGCGGCAGCGGCAAGTCCACGCTGCTGCACTTGATGGCCGGGATCGACCGCCAGACTTCCGGCGAGGTGACGTGGCCGGCGATCGGCGGCCCTGACGTGCTGCGGCCCGGACCGATCGCCGTTGCGTTCCAGGGTCCTAGCCTCTTGCCGCCACTCACCGTGCTGGAGAACGTCGCGCTCCCGCTCTTGCTGGAAGGGCGCGACGAACGTTCGGCCCTCGATGCCGCCGGAGCCTGTCTCGACCTCTTCGAGCTGGGCGAGATCGTCGACAAGCTTCCCGAGGAGATCTCGGGCGGTCAGTCTCAGCGCGCCGGTCTCGCCCGTGCCCTGGTTGGCGAGCCGCGTCTCGTGCTCGTCGACGAACCCACCGGGCAGCTCGATCGCGAGACGGCGGGGCGAACGATCCTCGCACTCCTCGACGCGGTCGAGGCATCCGGAAGCGCTCTGGTCGTCGCGACCCACGATCTCGAGGTCGCCGAGCGCATGGACGCGTGTTGGCAGATGGATTCAGGTCAGCTGCGAACGGAGGACGCGCGATGCTCGGCCTGAGATGGGTGGCGGGCTTGACCCGTCGACGGCCCGGGCGCGTGGTTGGTCTCACGGCGGCCGTCGCGATGGCCGTGGTGCTGACGGCGTCCCTTGGCGCGTTCTTTTCAGCGAGCCGTTCGCGGATGACAGCGGACGCCGTGTCCTCCGTCCCCGTCGACTGGCAGGTGCAGCTGAGCCCGCACACAGACGTGGTGAACGCGACGTCGACCGTGTCGTCGGCTCCGGACGTCACACGGGTGCTGCCCGTCGGATATGCAGCGGCGATGGGGTTCCGGACCGCGATCGGTGGGACGGTACAGACGACGGGCCCCGGCGTGGTGCTGGGGATCCCGGCCGGCTACGCCGCAGCGTTCCCGGGTGAGATCCGCCCCCTGATCGGCTCGAGCGAGGGCGTGCTGCTCGCCCAGCAGACCGCGGCGAACCTCGGAGCCACTATCGGGTCAGATATCGCCATCGAGCGACGCGGCCTTCCCCCTGCGCATGTGAAGGTCGCGGGCGTGGTGGACCTTCCGGCCGCCGACTCGTTGTTCCAGGCGATCGGCGCCGCGCCGGGCTCGGCGCCCACGGCTCCGCCGGACAACGTTGCGCTGCTCCCTGCGGCGTTGTTCGCTCAGATCTTCCCCCCCGGAACACCGGACGTCACGACCCAACTTCACGTGGAACTCGCGCGAACGCTCCCCGCAGACCCCGGAGCCGCGTTCGCTGACGTCACCGGGCGGGCGAAGAATCTGGAGGCGGCGCTCTCCGGTTCGGGGCGGGTCGGCGACAACCTGGCGGCTCGACTCGACGCGGCGCGCACGGACGCGATCTACGCCCAGCTGCTCTTCCTTTTCCTCGGACTTCCGGGCGTCGTGCTGGCCGCGTTGCTCGCCGGCGTGGTCGCCGCGGCCGGTCGCGAGCGGCGGCGGCAGGAGCAGGCGCTCCTGCGTCTCCGCGGGGCGCCGACCCGCACGATCGTGCGACTGGCGGGCGCGGAAGCGGTGGCCGTCGGTGTGGCTGGAAGCGTGATCGGCCTCTCCGCCGCCGTCCTCGCCGGCCACCTCGCCTTCGGGCAGACGCGGTTCGGCGCGACGACGGCACAAGCATGGGCATGGGTGGCGATCGCGATCGCGGTCGGGATCGGACTCGCCACGATCGCGATCGTCGTTCCCGCCGCGTCGGACGCGCGGATGCTGACCGTGGGTGCGGCGCGCGCGACGATCGGCCGCGGTCGACCACCACTCTGGATGCGGCTCTATCTCGACGTCGTCCTGTTGGCGGCGGGAGGCATCGTCTACTGGCAGGCGATGCGGAGCGGATACCAGGTCGTGTTGGCGCCCGAAGGCGTCCCCACGATCTCGGTCAGCACGTTCACGCTGATGGCGCCGGCGCTCTTCTGGGCCGGGGCGGCGCTCCTCGCCTGGAGGTTGAGCTCTGGCATGCTCGGACGAGGCCGTTCGCTCATCAAGCGTGCCGCGCGGCCGGTCGCCGGAGGGATGTCCGGCGTGGTTGCTTCGTCGATGTCGCGCCAACGTCGCTCGATCGCACGCGCGACGATCTTGATGGCGCTCACGGCCTCGTTCGCGCTGACCGTGGCGATCTTCAACGCCACGTACGCGGCGCAGGCGACGGTCGATGCGCAGCTCACCAATGGCGCCGATGTCAGCGCCATGACCACCACGCTCGCCGGTCTTCCCGCGGGGATCGAGACGCAGGCCGCTCGGCTCCCCGGAGTGGCCTCGGCGACGACGATGCAGCATCGGTTCGCGTACGTGGGGAACGATCTCCAGGATCTCTACGGGATTGAGCCGGCGACGATCAGCGCCACCACACCGATGTCCAACGCGTTCTTCGGCAACGGCGATGCGGCGGCGACCCTCACGGCGCTCGCCGCACAATCTGATGGCGTGCTCCTGTCCGATGAGAGCGTCCACGACTTCCAACTGACCCTCGGCGATACCGTCCGACTCCGCTTACAGACCGCGCCGGATGGCGCATACCAGGTGATCCCGTTCACGTTCATCGGGATCGCGCGGGAGTTCCCTACGGCGCCGCACGACTCGTTCATCGTGGCCAACGCTGCGTACGTCGCGAAAGCGACGGGTACGCCCTCTGTCCAAACGCTGCTGGTGCGGACGTCGGGGTCGCCCACGGCGGCGGCGGACGAGATCCGCTCCCTCCTCGGCCCGTCGTCGGGTGTCCACGTGCAGGACATCGTGACCCAGCAACGCGCGACCCTCTCGAGCCTGACCGCGGTGGATCTCCACGGCCTGACGCGGATGGAGCTCGTGTACGCGTTGTTGATGGCGGCGGCCTGTTCCGGATTGGTCCTGGCGCTCGGGATCACGGAGCGCCGACGGTCATACGCGATCGCGTCCGCGCTCGGGGCGCGGAAAGGTCAGCTCGCGTCCTTCGTCTGGGCCGAGGCCACGTTCGTGGTGGCCGTCGGCATCGCGCTCGGCGGTCTGATCGGCTGGGGCATCGCGCAGGTGTTGGTAAAGATCCTCACCGGGGTGTTCGATCCGCCGCCGTCCGGGTTGACCATCCCGTGGGGGTACCTGGGGATCGCGCTCGCTGCCGCGATCGGCGCCACGATCGTCGGGAGCTCGGGAGCGCTGCGTTCGGTTCGGAGACCATTGCCGGAGGTGCTCCGAGACCTCTGACGATCTGCGTCACGATCGGAGCCATTCCCCCGGGAACGCCGACGCGCTCCCGGGTGCGATCAGTCGTTCGAGTCGCCGGACGTGCCCTAGTCACCAGACTGGTCCGTCTGGTCTAGGTTGTCGCCGGTCTGGTCGTTCGAGTCGCCGGACGTGCCCTGGTCACCAGACTGGTCCGTCTGGTCTTGGTTGTCGCCGGTCTGGTCGTTCGAGTCGCCGGACGTGCCCTGGTCACCAGACTGCTCCTGTTGGTCATCGGGGTCGGGCAGGTTGAGCCCAACAGAATCGCCGACGCGCGCCACTCCGTGTTGCACGGAGCGAGGGAGCGCCCCGGCGGATGCGAGGTTCTCGATGCCCCACAATCCCGCGGCGGCCGCCGAGTGATGCGAACGTGACGACCGCGATCGCCGTGATCTTCGCAGCGAGTGATCTGAACAACGGACTCCTCCTCAGGGTCGGACGCTGACCGCCAGCCGTCGCACGGCGATCGGGCTTCGGCTCGATCGCGGATGCGACGGGGCCAGCCGCCTCAGCCATCGCGGAGAGATGCGTCTGCTTCGTGGCGGCTTCGATACTGGGCTCCGGCAACGTCGTACGGAGCTCTGCGGTGAACGCCACGATCTCGCCCAGCTCCTCGGGCTGTTCGCCGTCGAGGAGCTGGGCGACGCGGGCATCATGTCTGGCGCGGAACCATCCCATCTCGCCTAGAAGAACGCTGCCGCGGACTAAAGGGTCACGGCATCGACGGCCATCCCCCGCCGGATCGCCGCGGATCCGCGGGCTTGGAGCGCCTTCACCGCGCCGGGTCTCTTGCCGAGTACCAACGTCGATCGTGAGCCCGTCGAGGAGACGCAACGTGAGGACCTCGCGTTGCTGCGGTGTGAGCTCGCGCAGGATGCTGACCACGCGTTGGGTCGCGAACGACGAGAAGGCTTCCTCCTCGAAGTCGCCCCGGCCACCGTTCCTGATCAGATCGTCCACGGAGACCGCGAAGACCGGCCGACGCCCGCGCGAGCGCGCGTCATCGATCGACCGACGCCGGGCGATCGTGAATACCCAGGCTCGGAAGGCGCGCTCGTCGCCAACGAAGGTGGGAAGGGACCGCACGACACGTAGGAACGTCTCACCGAGCAGATCCTCTGGCTCCTTCACCCCGATGAGTCGCAGGTACCGCAGGACCGCGGGTGCCATCTCTCCGTACAGTTCGGCCCATGCCCAGTCCGCGCCGGCGCGACACGCCTGCAGCACCGCGGGGAACGCCTCTCCCAAGCTCATCGGACCGGATCCACCATCCTCACCCTCATGTATAGGCTAGAGGGCTCGTTCGCTACAGAGCTCCCGTCGATCCGGCGACCTGGCGCCGGCGTCCTACGACGGGCCCGAGCCCGGCTGTCAGTTCGCGGGCCCGGAGGCGCCAGCGGCCGCGACGAGGTTCCGCTATCCGTGATCCCGAGGGATCGCCGTCGGCCATCGAAGGTGGCTCAGTCGTCCCGCAGAAGCTCCGTTGGCTTCAGGCGACCGATCAAGATGGCGCCGGCGACGGAGGAGAGCACCGCTGCACCGAGGACGAGCGCCGCAAGGACCGCCAGTTCCGGGACGGGGATCGCCACGGGAGGGGGAAGCCTGAAGATGGGTCTCAGAACCAAGATGAACTGCGACGCGACCCCGACGCCGACCAACATCCCGATCCCGGTTCCCACACCCGCGGATAGCCCAGACTCCGCGAGCACGAGCCGGCGGACATCCCTGCTTCGAAGACCCTGCGCGCGAAGGGTCACGTACTCCCGGCGGCGCTGCAAGAGCAGTCCAAACACGAACATCGCCGTCGCGGCCGCGGCCATGAGGAACGTGTAGAAGGAATCGAGCTGAAGGAGGCCATTCACGTTGAGTGCGGCGAGGCTGGACTGATCCTTATCGAGCGTGGTCACGGAGGTCTGGACGGAGAAGTCCCGACCGAACCGAGGGATGGCGGCCAGGGAGTTAATGGCGCGATCCAGGCCCACGGGACTGCGATCAGCGGCCGAGAGAAGGTAGAGATCCGCGTTCATCGGCCCGGTCACACGTTGGTAGTGATGGAGGTTCGCCACGATGTCCGTGCCCTCCGGAGTTCCGGGGAACTGCGTGAACAGGCCGAGTACCGTGGCGACCCTCCGCGTCTGCTCCTTCGTACCGCGGCCGAACAGGACCCGGGCCTCGTCACCCGGGGCCAGCTTGAGCCCGTCGGCCAGCGCGGCGTTGACGAGGATGCCGTTGGGATGGTCCTTCAGCGCCGCCATCACCTGTGCTGCCGTGGCCCCGACGAACCACGAGTCTTGCAAGGGGGCCACCGAGGGGAACGTGCGAAGGTCGATGGCCGCGAGCGTCGCGACATCCTCGTTGAACGCGCTGGTCAGCACGGCGTTCTCCCGCGAGTAGACCACGGGCGTCGCCCCGCTCACACCTTCGACACGGAACTCCCGGGCGAGGCTGGTCGGATGGGAAGCCCCGCTCGTGGGGTTCGGGGTCAGTCGGATGTCGGAGCCGGTCAGGAACCGAGCGTCCGTGAGCTTGGCGCCGTCGTACACGGTGGAGAAGCAGACCAGGGCGGCGCCGAGGCCGACGACGAGGCCCGCCGTGACCACACCTCCGGTTATCGCGCCGAGCCGGCGGGTGATACTTCGCCACAGCACGCCGGGCACCAGCCGGTGAAGGCGTGACGTCCGGCGGGCCGCGGCCACCCGCTCTATCACGATCCGGAGGACGACAGCTATCAACGCCGTGCCGGCCAGCCACGCCACGATCGGCGGCCCCAGCAGCTGGAGCGGCAAGGAGAGCGACCGACCTGCGTAGACCGACCCGGGGGGAACGTCGAACGCGCCGCGCCGGATCGCGACCAGCTGCGCGACGACGGCCGCGACGAGCAGGACCGAGGTCAGGTGGAGTCGCCGCCACGTCGACATCGGTCGTTGCGGGATCACCGCGAGTTCTTGCCGGATCTCTTGCGTGATCAGGCGCCGACCGGGGATGTACAGGGCGAAGGCGGTCACGAGCATGCCACCGATCGCTCCGATCAGCGCGGAGCGCACCAACGCCCCCGCCGAAGCCGAGAGGAGCACGGTTCGCCCCAGGAGCGCGAACACCGACAGGAACCCAATCGTGGTGCCGAGCAAAGCTCCGATCCCGGCGATCAAGCCCGTCCGCAGCGACAGCACGGAAAGGAGGTGCCGGCGGGTTGCTCCGCGCACGCGAAGCAAGGCGTTCTCGCGGCGCTGCGAGGACGCGAGCAGGGCGCCCGCGTAGGCCGTGAGGATGGCGGCGAGGATCGCGGCTGGGAGCCCCAGGTAGGCGAACATCCGCTTCGCGATCGCGGCATCGCCTCGCGCCACCGCGAGCGTGTTGGAGATGTTGTCGATCAGGTAGTCCTGACCCGGCGCCGTTCGCAAGACCGCGGTGGCGATGGCCCGAGTCTCTGTGACGGCGGTCGCGGGATCGGCGTTCAGGATGGATCGATCGACAATGATGTCCAGCTCCTCGACCGGGATGCTGTTCACGGGCGTCCCCTGTCCCGCGGCCGCCTCCTCGAAGGCAGGAGCGATCCGGTGGCGGAAGATATCGTCACTGACGACCACGGTGAAAGGGACGTACTGGAAGGATTCGAGGCTGCCGGCCTGCCGACTCTCGAAGAGCGGCCTGGCGCCCGAGAGATCCGTGACGCCGCTCACGCGCAGGGTGAGAGGCTTGGCCGTTCCGGGCAAGATCAACGTGACGCCGTCGCCGCGGGCGACCCTCAGCGTTCGAGCCGTTTCTGCGCTGACGAGGACGTCGCCCCGCTGGAACCCACCGGAAAGGATCCTGACACTCGGATGGTTGGCTTGATACCGCGCATCGAACACGAACAGCTTGGTCGGGCCGGGAACGCCTATGCCGTTGGCGGCGATCGACCCCGTTGCCATATCCACGAAGACCAGCGGATCCGCCGCCCGGATCCCCGGAACGCGACCGACCTGATCCGCGAGTGCTCCGAGTGAGGTCGGTCGCGGTGCAGCGGCGCTGGTGGGTGCGAGCGACTCGCGCGTCGAGATCGTCGCCTGCACCGGAAGCGCCGACGTCCTCGGGATGGGTCGTTCGGCCCGCACCAGATACGTGAACGTGTGAGTCGCGGCCGGCTTGACCGTCCCGATGTTCAGGCCGAACCCACCGGCGCCCTGGAACAACGGGATGCCGTCGCCGACGTCCGGGATCGGCTTGCCATCGAACGTGGTCGTGCCCGGCATGTAGGTCAATGGCGGGATCGCTCGATCGCGTACGACCACCTCGTTCGCCGCTGCGAGGCCGTCGTTGTTGACGGTCAGGGTCACGTGCATCGTCCCGCCAGCGTCGAGCGAGTCCGCCCCTAGCGCGTGCTCGAGCCGGATCCCGCCTCCGAGCGGCGCGGTCAGCACCCGCTGCATGTCGAGGGTCAGTGGTGCCACGGCCCTCGCTGTCATGGACGCGCCGGAACCATCGATGAAGAACAGCACCGACGAGAACAGCCCGACCCCGATGACTACGCCGACCATCGACGCGAGCGTCCGACGAGGGTTACGCACCAGGTCTTTCAGCACGAAGGCGACCAGCGTCATGGTTGGCTGCCGTCCTTCATGGCGCCGCCGCGCAACTCAATGACGGCATCCATCCGGGCCGCTACCGACCGGTCGTGCGTCACGACCACGAGCGTGGCTCCGCGTTCCCGGTGCAGCCGGAGGAGAAGCGCCACGACCCTGTTGGAGTTCACAGCATCCAGCGAGCCGGTCGGCTCGTCTGCCAGGACGACGCCCGGACCGTGCACCAACGCTCGGCCGACCGCCACCCGTTGTCGTTGGCCGCCGGACAGCTGATCGGGGTAACGGCGAGCCAACCCGCCTATATCGAGCTCGTCGAGCAAGCTCTGTCGATGGACCGCTTCGTCGTCCAAGCCGGCAAGGACCGATTGCAGCCCGACGTTCTCCGCGACGGTGAGGAATGGTTGGAGGTTGTCCGCCTGGAACAGGAAGCCGAAGACGCGCCGCCGCAGGGTCGCCCGATCCGCCTCCGCCATGGCGGAGATCCGGTGCTCGCCCACCTGCACCTGACCCCGGGTCGGGACCTCGAGTCCCCCGAGGAGGCCGAGCAGCGTCGACTTGCCACAACCGCTCGGACCGACGACGGCCAGACTCGAACCGGGCTCGACCGAAAGGGACACGTCGTGCAGGGCCCGGACACGCCCGCGAGCTGAGGCGTATTCCATGGTCACGTCCGCCACCGCGATCCGCTCACCGGTGTCCCGCAGGCCACCGCTCGGTCCGCCATCCCAGCTGAGGCGCGCGGTCACGACGTCGCCTCCAACCGACCCTCCACCAGCTGCACCGTCCGTGACCCGAGGGCAGTGACCTCCTCGTCATGTGTCACCAGCAGGACGGCGAGGCCTCGCTCTCGGCAGATGCCGTTAAGGATGCTCATCACCGACGTCGCTGCCGCCCGGTCCAGTTGCCCGACGGCCTCATCGGCCAGGAGCAGATCGGGAGCGTTCGCCAACGACACCGCGAGCGCAGCCCGCTGTGCCTCACCGCCCGAGAGCCGCCGGGGCAAGTGATTCGCGCGGTTCGCCAAGTCGACCTGATCCAAGAGGGCATCGACGTCCTTGGCCGATCGTGGCTTGCCGGCGAGCCTCATCGCGGTCGCGACGTTTTCCGCCGGGGTCAGGAACGGCAGGAGGTTGCCCGACTGGAGGATGGTGCCGATCCTGGTGGCGCGTAGGAGGGAACGCTCGCTGTCCGGAAGACCCGCCATGTCCCGGCCGTCGAAGATCACCCTGCCAGCGTCCGGCACCATCAGGCCAGCGATCAGAGAGATGATCGTCGACTTGCCGCTCCCCGACGGCCCCTGGAGCGACGTGATCTCTCCGCGATGCAGCTCGAGGTCGAGGTCTTGGAACACGACCGTCGTCTCGGTGGGATCGCGGTACGTCTTGGATACGCCCTCCAAACGCAAGAGGGCGCCGAGGGCTTGAGCGGAGCCGATCGCAGTCGGCCACGTCACGGCGCCCGCCTCGCCTCGACCGTTCCGTAGGACCGGGGGTACGCCCTCGCGGCACGGCGGTCGATCTGCAGCGCGTCCGCGCTGGCGGTGGCCAAACCCTGAGGGCTGAGCCGGATGGCGTTGATCAGGAGTTCTGTGTCATCGTGACGGCTGTCGGCGCGAGGCTCGTTGCGGATCTGTCCCAAGCCGAGCGCGTAGTACTTCAATTCGTTGTTGGGCCCTGTCTTCGTGCCCTCGAAGGTGATCAAGACCTGGGGGAAGCAACCGAATGGCACGCAGACCTTCTGGATCGTGACGAATCGCGCGACCGAAACCTGGTCGGGCTGTCGGTCGATGATCCACGGAGGGGTCGATGCCGTGGGAGCCGCCGGCATCCAGATGCCGCCCTGCGATCCGTCGATGCCGCTCATCCACACCTCGTCCACCTCGACGAAGCGTCCTGCCTCCCAGGCTTCCGTGGCGCCTCCCATGATCCAGAGGTTGCCGCTCCTGTCTTGGGCGAAGTAGTCGATCGATCGTTGCGTCACCTGGCCGACACCCGTCTCGTAGTCGTACACGAGCAATGTCTTCACGCCGTCGATCACGCGGGTCACGTCGGTCACGGTCTTGATCACCTCATAGGGCACCTTGCGATTGCCGATCAACGTGGTTCCCTGCGTGATCAGCTGTGTCCCAGGCGTCAGCGGGAACCACTGATTGGCGGCGAGAAGGGGATCGACGAAGGTCGTCGGGTCGAACGACGCGTCGTCGTACACTCGTGCGACGGG